>DATAET010000167.1:0-7255 GCA_036257855.1 Gaiellaceae bacterium
GGACCGCTTCCCCGACCTGGAGCGCGTCGCCAACGCCGAGCTCGACGAGGCCGCGGCGATCGGCGACTCCTACGGCGTGCGCGTGTTGACGCGGCTCGAGCGCGCGCATGCGGCGGGGCCGGCCATCGTCACCGAGGCGAATGCGCGCGACGCGGAGGTCATCGTGCTCGGATCGCCGCGCCGCCACCTGACGGCCGCCCAGTCGGCGGTGTTCGGCAAGACGGTGGACTACGTCCTCAAGCACGCCGACTGTCGAGTGCTCGTCACGGCTGCCGAGCCGGCATGAAGGCGTACTCGCTCGCGGTGCTCGTCTTCTCGGTCCTGTTCGTCGGGATCGGTGCCGTGCTGCTCGTCCGCACGGCGGCGGAGGGCGGAGGAGTGGTCGGCTTCGTGCTCGGCGCGCTCTTCATCATCCTGGGCGTGGGACGGTTCACGCTCGAGCGTCAGAGGCGTCGCTGATGGCGCGGAAGCTCCGTGGCTTCGAGCGCGTGCTCGACGCTCCCGCGCTGTTCGCGATCGCGTACGGCGAGATCGCGTCGTCCCTGTATATCGCGCTCGGGATCGTCGCCGGAGCGGCACTCGGCCTGACGCCGCTCGTGCTGCTCGTGACGGGAGCGATCTTCCTGCTCGTCTCCCTCTCCTACGCCGAGGGGACCGCGGCGATCCCGGAGACCGGAGGCGCTGCGACGTTCGTGCGTCGCGCCTTCAACGACCTCGCGGGCTTCGTGACCGGGTGGGCGCTGATGCTCGACTTCCTCATCGTGATGGCGCTCTCCGCCGTGTTCGTGCCGCACTACATCGCGGGCGCGTTCCGGGCACCGTCCCTCCGAGAGTCGCCGTGGGACGCGCTCATCGGCTGCCTCATCATCGCGGCGATCGCCGGCATCCGCGTCGCTCGGCGGACGCGACTCCAACTCGGCTCGCTCGCGGTCGCGCTCCTCGACCTCGTCGTTCAGGGCGTGCTCGTCGTGCTCGGGCTCGCGTTCCTGCTCTCTCCGACGACGCTCGGGGAGGGTCTGGGGTTCGCGTCGGGCCAGAACTGGAGCGACCTCGCGTTCGCGCTCCCGCTCGCGATGCTCGCGTACACGGGCCTCGAGACGATCGCGAACCTCGCCGAGGAGGCGGACGAGCCCGGTCGCAACCTTCCGCGATCCCTGTTCTCGGCGATCGGCCTCGTCGTCCTCGTGACCGTGTTGATCGGTGCGATCGGTCTCTCCGCCTATCCCGTGGCGAACGGCGAGACCGCGCTCGGCGACGAATGGCTGGAGCTCCCGCTGGTAGGCATCGCGGCGGCACTCGACGGGCCACTGCCCTCTTTCGTGGCCAACGCGCTCGAGGTCGCGGTCGGGATCTCGGGCGCGCTGATCCTCGTCGCCGCGGCGACGACGTCGGTGTCGGGCATCACTCGGCTCACGTATTCGCTCGCCGAGCACGGGTCGCTGCCGCGGGAGTTCGCGCGGCTCGAGCGGCGCGCCGTCGTCTCGAGTGAGGCGATTCTCATCGCCGCGGGGCTCGCGATCACACTCGTCGTCGTCACCGAGCTCGCCGCCGGCGGCGATCCCGCCTTCCTCGCCAGCCTCTACTCGTTCGGCGTCCTCATCGCGTTCACGGCGGCTCAGCTTGCGGTCATCAGGCTGCGCATGCGCGAGCCGGAGCTCGAGCGTCCGTTCCTCGCGCGGCCCAATGTCACTCTCGGCGGCTACTCGCTCCCGCTTGCCGCCGTCATCGGAGCCCCGCTGACGGCGATCGTGTGGGTGCTCGCGCTGATCACCCACCCGGGCGCGCGCTACGCGGGACCGGTGTGGCTCGGGATCGGGCTCGTCGTCTTCGTCGCCGTCAGGCGATCGGCACGTCGTGGTCTCCTCGAGCACGTCGACGTCGCGCAGCTTCCCGCCGGAGCCGACTTCCGGCGCATCCTCGTCCCCATGAAGGTCGGCGACATCGGCGAGGAGATGGTCGCCACGGCGATCGCGCTCGCGAAGGAGAACGGCGCCACGGTCGAGGCCATCACCGTCGTGCGGGTGCCGCGCAAGTTCGAGCTCGAGGGAGAGCTGCCGCCGCAGATTGCAGAACGCGTCGACGCCTCCCTCGGCGAGGCGCGGGCGCTGGGCGTAGATTACGGGGTCGAGGTACGTGCCGACGTCGTGCGAGCGCGCTCGATCGGGTATGCGATCGTCGACGAGGCGGTCCGCCGCGACGTCGACGTGATCCTGCTCGGCTCGTCGCCGCGCTGGCGCCGGCAGTCCCGCTTCTTCTCCCCGACGGTCGACTTCGTGCTTCGACGCGCGCCCTGCGAGGTGCTCGTCGTCGCATTCCCCGACGGCACCTTCGAGGAGTAGGCTGCGCTGCCGTGAACGCGGTGGTCGTGGGGTGTGGCCGGGTCGGCTCTGCTGTCGCGAAGGGGCTCGCCGCCGACGGCTGGGACGTGACCGTGATCGACGAGGACGAAGACGCGCTGGGACGACTCGGCCAGGGCTGGCGAGGAGGATTCGTAGTCGGGCACGGAATGGACGTGACGGTGCTCGACCGTGCGCGAGTCGGCGAGGCGGACGCCGCCGTGGTCGCAACCGACGGCGACAATACGAACATCGTGATCGGCCAGGTGCTCCAGAAGCGCTACGGGATCGACATGGTCGTCGTCCGCGTCCTCGACCCGGCTCGTGCCAAGCTCTACGCGGAGCGCGGGATGAACGTCGTCTGTCCGACTCAGACAGCGATCTCGGAGTTGCTCGACACCGTGCGTACGGCCGTGCCGCAGGTGAGGTCCGCTTGATGTACGTGATCATCGCGGGCGGGGGCAAGGTCGGCTCGAACGTGGCGAGATCGCTCCTTGACCTCGGGCATGAGGTGACGGTCATCGAGCAGCGACCGGATCGCTTCGCGCGGCTCGAGGAGGAGTTCGGCCCGGTCGTCATGCGCGGCGACGCGACCGAGATCGCGGTGCTCGAGCGGGCCGGCATCGCACGACCGCCGGAGCTCGTGCTCGCCGTGACGGGCGACGACGAGGACAACCTCGTGATCTCTCAGATCGCGAAGGAGAGCTACGGCGTCCGCAAGGCGATCGCCCGCGTCAACGACCCGCGCAACCAGGACCTCTTCGAGCTGCTCGGCGTGAGCCAGACGATCTGCGCGACGACGAGCATCCTCGGGCTCGTCGAGCACGAGATGCCGGAGCACGGTCTCGTGCGACTCCTCGAGCTCCAGAAGGAGGGCCTCGCTGTGGTCGAAGTGCAGGTCGAGGGCGACTCCCCGGCGGCGGGCAAGAAAGTCGGCGGGCTGGGGCTCCCGTCCGGCTCGCGCCTCATCTCCGTCTTCCGCCAGGGCAGGACGGAGCTCGTCGAGCCCGCGACCGTGATGCGGCCCGGCGACCAGGTGCTCGCCGTCGTCCCGGAGGGCTCGACCGCAGATCTTCGCCGCGCCCTTCTCGGCGCGCCGAAATAGTGTGCAAGACCGGAAGCTCGCTAGCGCGAAACTTCCGGTCGCGCGAAGACCGCTAAAGGCGGCTGCTTCGCAGCCGCTTCGTGCGCGTTTCCGCCAACGGTGGGCGTGGGGTCGTTACAGCCTCCAGTAGTGCCTCGTCGCGAGGACGACGACGGGGATGATCTCGAGCCGGCCGACCCACATGAGGCCGATCATCGTGAGCTTGGAGACGTCGCCGAGGTCGGCGAACGAGCCGAGCGGCCCGGCGATCCCGAAGGCGGGGCCGATGTTGCCGAGGGCCGTTGCCGAGGTCGCGAGGGCGTCGAGTGTCCCGAGGCCGACGCCGGAGATCGCGGAGTCGATCGCGATGATCGCCGCGCCGATGGCCCAGATTCCGACATAGAGGAGCACGAACGCGGCGATCGCGCGCACCGCCCGCTCGTCGACGGGCGAGCCGTTGAGACGGATGGGCTGCACGACCTCGGGGCTCATCGTCTGTGCGATCTCGCGGCGGAGGATCTTCGCGAGCAGGAGGTGGCGCACGACCTTGATGGAGCCACCGGTCGAGCCCGCGGACGCTCCGATGAACATGAGCGCGAACAGGGAGAGCATGAGGAGCGCCGGCCAGAGCGCGAAGTTCGCGGTCGCGAGGCCCGTCGTCGTCACGATCGACACGGCCTGGAAGGTTCCGGCGCGCACGGCCGCCTCGCCCTCGGCGATCCCGAACGCCCACACCATCGCCGAAAGCGCTGCCGCCGCGACGACGAGGCCCACGACGTAGAGGCGAAACTCCTCGTCCCGGCCGAGCACGCGCGGCCGCCGGCGCACGAACGAGCGGTACATGAGCGCGAAGTTCGCGCCCGCGATCACCATGAACAGCGCGAGGATCCACTGCCCCTCCGCCGAGACGCGCGCGGCAGAGGCCGGCTCGAGCGCGAACCCGCCGGTCGGCATCGTCGAGAACGAGTACGCGAGCGCCTGGTACGGCGTCAGGAGGTCGTCGATGCCCGTGGCCCAGAGCGACGTGAGCAGGAGCACCTCGACGAGGGTGAGGCCGACGTAGAGGAGCCAGAGCTTGCGCGCCGTCGCGCGGATCCGTTCGCCGAGGGCTGCGATCTCGGGTCCCGGGAGCTCGGACTCCATGAGCTGGCGGCCCCCGACACGGAGTCGTGGGAGGACGGCGATCGCGAGGACGACGATCCCCATCCCGCCGAGCCATTGCGTGTACTGACGCCAGATGCCGAGCGAGCGGTTGAGGTCCCCGAAGTCGGTGACGACGCTCGCTCCCGTCGTCGTGAACCCCGACATCCCCTCGAAGTAGGCGTCGAGCGGGCTCGAGAGCTGATCGCCGCCTCCGATGAGGTACGGGATCGCGGCGAAGGCGGCGGCGAGGAGCCAGGTCAGCGAGACGACGAGGAAGCCCTCACGGACCCCCACGCGGCCCTCCGAGCGCACGGTCAGCCGCTCGAGGGCGAGCCCGATGCCGCTCGTGACGCCTCCGGCGACGACGAAGGGGACGACCGACTCGCCGTAGCCGAGAGCGAACGGGATGGGGAACACGGCGGCGACCCCGAGGTACTTGCAGAGCTTCCCGACGAGGTTCAGCGCCGCCGGCAGGTCGATCGCGATTCTTCTCCGCGCGCCGATCCGGGCAACGGCCTGGCTCAAGCGCGTGCCCTCAAAGAGCCTCGACGACCCACGGGGCGTTCGCCGCCTCGGTGAAGATGATCACGCGGTCGCCGGCCTGCAACACGTCGTCGCCGTGCGGGAAGACGGCGTCGCCGTTGCGGACGATCGCGCCGATGATCGAGCCGTGGACCGGCATATCGCGGAAGGCCATGCCGATGTAGCGGCTCGACTCCCGTGTCGTGACGTCCAGCACCTCGTAGCGGTTGCCCTCGATCATCGCCACCTGCTGTGTGCGCGGGTCGTGTGCAAAACGGACGATCTCCTCGGCCGTGACGGCACGTGGATTGATCGCGACGTCGATCCCCGCCTGGTCGAACGCGCCCACCGAGACGGCCTCGTGTGCGATCGCGATCGTGAACGGGATGCCACGCACCCGCGCGAGTGTCGCCGCGTACTCGTTCTTCGCGTCGTCGCGCATCGCGAAGATGCCGGCTTGCGCCTGCCCGATGCGCTCCCGTTCGAGGAAGTCGGGGTCGAAGCCCGTCGCCTGGAAGACGCGTGCCTTCGGCAACGCCTCGGCGG
Organism: Gaiellaceae bacterium; assembly: GCA_036257855.1. Taxonomy (GTDB): domain Bacteria; phylum Actinomycetota; class Thermoleophilia; order Gaiellales; family Gaiellaceae; genus GMQP-bins7. The sequence goes on from DATAET010000167.1 coordinate 5,632, forward strand.
CGCGTCGCGCCTGCTCGCGCGAGGCCTCGACGATCCGGATGCTGATGCCCTGGGAGATGAGCGCGCGCGCGATCGCCGAGCCGACCCGGCCCGCCCCGTAGATCACGACGTCGCGGACGGTGCCGCCTTCCGGCCAGAGCAGCGCGCTCCACGCCTTCGCGGCACGTGGCGAGCCGATGACGACGATCCGGTCGCCGTAGCGGATTTCGTCGTCGCCACCAGGGAGGATCGTGACCTCCTCGCGGATGATCGCGGCGACCTTCGAATCCGCCGGGAGCCGTGCGTCCCGGAGCGGAACGCCGACGACGTCGTCCGAGGCGTCCTCGTCGACGTCGAACTCGCCGACCTGCACCTGCCCGTCGGCGAAGACGTCCGTCTGCCGCGCGGCGGGCACGCCGAGGATGCGGCTGATCGCGTACGCCGTCTCGAGCTCCGAGGAGACGACGAAGTCGACGTCGAGCTGGCCCTCGCGCCAGAGGTCGACGTACTCGATGCTCGAGGTGCGGATGACGGTCGTCGCGCGCTCCGCTTCGCGCCGCGCGAACATGCCGACGACGAGGTTCACCTCGTCGCGGGACGTGCAGGCGATGACGAGGTCGGCCGCTCCGATCCCGGCCTCGGCGAGATCCTTGCGGCTCGTGCCGTCGCCTTCGTACACGGCGACGTCGAAGCGTGCCGTCAGCGCCTGCAGCCGTGATGCCTCCGTGTCGAGGACGACGACGTCGTGATCCTCGTGGAGCGCCTCCACGATCGTGGAGCCGACCTGCCCCGCGCCGATGAGGAACACCCGCACGAGCGCGTAGCGTACTTCGGGTCGCGGCGCGCTCACAGACGTGGGCTACCGTGCGGGCATGCGGCTCGCACCCGTCATCGCAGCTGCGCTGACGGTCGGACTCCTCACCATCGTCGCCGGCTCCGCGCTCGGTGCGCAGAGCGCGTTCCGCCGGGTCGTCGTCGTGCGTGGCCTCGAGGATCCCCTTCAGGTTACGTCGAACCGGAGCGAGCCCCGGCGCCTGTACGTCGTCGAGCAGCGGGGCACCGTCCGCGTGATCGACCGCGGCAAGCTGCGGGACGGGTTCTTCCTCGACGTCCGCGATCGCGTGACCGCTGGCGGGGAGCAGGGCCTCCTCGGCCTCGCATTCGACCCCAAGTACGCGACGAACCGCCTCGTGTACGTGAACTACACCGACACGAACGGCGACACGCGCGTCGTGCGCTACCGCACTGACGGAAGACGTGCGCTCACGTCGACCGCCCGACAGCTCCTGTTCCTCGACCAGCCGTACTCGAACCACAACGGCGGCAACCTCGTGTTCGGCCCGGACGGCGGCCTGTACGTCGGCACGGGCGACGGCGGGTCGGGCGGCGATCCCGAGAATCGCGCACAGAACATGCAAAGCCTGCTGGGGAAGATGCTTCGCCTCGATGTGCGGCATCGGGGCCGCGCGCCCGAGATCGTCGCTCTCGGCCTTCGCAACCCCTGGCGCTACTCGTTCGATCGCCTCACGCACGACCTCTACATCGGCGACGTAGGCCAGAATGCGGTCGAGGAGATCGACTACACGCCGAGCGGGAGCACGGGCCTCCTCAACTACGGCTGGGACGTGTACGAGGGCTCGAGCCG
>DATAET010000168.1:0-3875 GCA_036257855.1 Gaiellaceae bacterium
CGTCGGACCACCCGGCCGGCTCTCGAGCTCGAACGTACCGCCCACCATGCGGACGCGCTCGCCGATGCCGACAAGCCCGAGACGGCCCCGCTGCGCGGCCTTCGCCAGTGCACGCTCGACCTCGAACCCCATGCCGTCGTCGACGATCTGCAGCTCGATCGCGCTCCTCCGCGCACGAACGCGCACGGAGACGCTGGTCGCGCCCGCGTGCTCGCGGACGTTCGCGAGCGCCTCCTGCATCGCGCGGAACACCGTGATGCGCTGTGCGGACGAGAGCGAGTCCGGATCGCCGCGGATCTCGAGCGTCGCACGGATCCCCGTGCGCTCCGAGAAGCCGTCGACCTCGCGGTGCAGGATCTCGCCCAGGGGTCGGCTGATGACGCTCTTCGTCTCGAGCGAGTGTGCGATCTCACGGAGTTGTCGGTCGAGCTCGACGAGGCGAGCGCTGAGGTCGTCGAAGCGGCCGTGCGCCTGCTCGCGGTAGTCCTCGAGCACGAAGGGATACACCTGCTTCTGGAGGAGCTGGATGTCCGCTGCGAGCGCGAGCACGTCCTGGATGGGGCCGTCGTGGAGGTCGAAGCCGAGCCGCATGAGCCGGCGCTCCGCGGATGCGACCAGCGTCCGCTCGCGGTGCGCCGAATGCTCGAGCAGGCGCTCGCGCTCGATGACGGGGCTGAGCGACGCAGCTGTCTCGCTGAGGTAGGCGTCTGCGACGTCCTGCTCGACCGCGCCGAGCCGACCGACGACGGCCGCATACGCCTCGCCGAAGCGGAGCACCGGCGTTGAACGGAGCTGCGAGCCACCCAGGAGCGAGAGGCGCGACCGGCCGCGAAGCGTCGCTTTGGCCTGGGCGCGTTCACGCCTGCTGGGCCTGAGGTCGCCCCCCAGGGTCACGATGCACTCGAGCCCGTTCGCCGTGTGCGCCCAGAGCGAGACCTCCGTCAGCACGTCGAGCCCGAGGAGGAGCCCGAGCTGCAGACCGATCCCCACGAGCGGAGGAAGCTCGAGGAGCCTCGGGCTCCCGACGACCTCGCGGAACAGGACGTAGCGCGCGGCCTGGAGCGGGAGGGCGCAGGCCTCCGCGATGGCGGCGCTCGCGCCGCGAACGTCCGCGTCGTCGAGCTCGAGCGCGGCGCCGAGCTCGACGATCGCCGTCGCCGCGTACCAGACGGACGCCAGCCCGTCGCCGACCTCGTCGTCGGCGTAGCCCGCGTGGACGCGTCTCGCGTCGGCGAGCACCGACTCGAGCACCGGCCGGATCTCCTCCGTGCAGCCCTCGAGGAAATAGGCATGGAGACGCTCGAGGCGCTCCTCCGGCTCGCGCTGCAGGGCCCGTTCCGACGGTACGGAAGAGCGGAGAGGAAGCGTTCCCTCCGATCCCGAGTGCGTGCCTGCATCAGACGTCATGTGCGCGCTACGGCCTCATCTTCGTGATTCAACGCACGAACGCAACTCTCCTGCGAACACGATTCCCCCTTGCCCAGGTTCAGTTCACTATCGGTCGCACGGTGCCCGCCATGCGCTCCGACAGGAGCCGCTCGACGTCCTCCAGGATCTCTTCGGTCTCGTTCCAGCGGTCGAACACGCGAACGCCGGCCGGGCTCTTCCCGGCCGTGTCGGCCGCGATGATCACGGGCACTTCAGGGCGACGCGCGCGCGCGGCGTTGGCGGTCCGGAACGCCTCGGCGACTGCGTCCGCGCCATCGAGGACGGCGATGTCGATGCTCGGCTCGAGGATCGCCTCGGGTAGACGCTCGGGAGTCGTCAGCTCCTCGACCTCGAACTCGCGACCCCCGAGGAGGAAGCGGGCGAGGCGCATGAAGCGCGGATCGCGGCTCGCGACGAGAACGCGCGCACGCGGCTCCTCGTCTTCGTCCTCTTCGAACGTCCCTGGTGCGCGGTCGGTCCGAGCGTCTGCCGCGCTCCGCGACGCCCAGGCGACGCGGTCGCCGACCTCGAGCCCGCGTCGATGGCACTCGCCTGCAGCGAGCTCGACGACCTCCCGGGCACCGCGGCACGAGACGGTACGCCAGGGCCCGACGTCGTGTTCGATCTTGATGACCACCTGATCCGCGTCCAGGAACACCGCGTCGATGGGGAAGCGCATGAGTGCCGTGTGGATGCTCCACCCGGGTCGGAGGACCATGCCCTCGCCCTGCCGCAGGTACTTCCGGCCGAGGAGCCCGCGCATCCGACGATGCGCCCGGTCCGCGACGACGACGCGCTCGCAAACGATCCGGCCATCCTCGCGACGCAGCGTCAGCGTGGCCATGAAGGCCTCCTAGCTGAACGCGCGGGCGATCTGGATGACCATCGGCGTGAGGATCACGATGAAGAGCGCCGGGAAGATGAAGAAGATCAGCGGGAAGAGCATCTTGATCGGCATCTTCTGCGCTTTCTCCTCGGCCTTCGCCCTCCGCCGCTTGCGCATCTCGACCGACAGGTTCCGCATCGTCGTCCCGATCGAGACTCCGAGGCGCTCGCCCTGGGTGATCGAGCGGACGAAGATCCGCATGTTGTCGCAATCCGCCCGGCGGCCGAGGCTCTCGATCGCCTGGCCCACCGAGAGGCCCATCCGCTGCTCCTGGAGCGTCAGACGGAGCTCCTGGCCCAGCGGGTCGGACATGCTCTCGGATCCGACGCGCATCGACGCGAGGATGCCGAGGCCGGCTTCGATCGTGACGACGAGCAGATCGATCATGTCCGGCATCTGCTTGTCGATCATCTCCATGCGCTTCCGACGCTTCAGCTCGATGTAGTAGGTCGGCGCGAACCAGCCTCCGACGCCGGCAGCGACGCCAAGCACCACGGCGAAGACGATCGATCCGCCCATCGCGGGGATGAGCCAGAGCACGACCAGTGCGAAGGCGATAGCGCAGAGGACCTGGTAGCCGAGGACCTTGCGCGGCGTCGTCGTGTACATGCCCGCCGAGACCAGCTTGTCCCGGATCTTCGCCTCGCTGAACCGGTCCGAGCGCCGAGCCACCCAGTCGCCGAGCCGTCCCGCGACGGAGTCGATCGGGCGTCGGGCCGGGGACTCGAGCTCCGAGCCGCCGGTTGCCTCGGCCACGTAGCCGTACGTCTGGATCTGGTCGATCGTGGCTGCGGAGCCGCGCTGCTTCCCGAGGTTGACCACGAGGATCATGATCCCCGCCCCGAGGAGGAGCACGCCAGCGACTGCAAGAAGACCGATTCCCATCTCAGACGTCCAGTTTCGAGATTTGCTTGATCCACAACGAGCCGATCAGCACGAGCACGGCCCCGAACACGAGAGCAATCTTGCCGACGAGCGACGACAGCATCGGCTCCAGATAGTCGCCGCCTGACAGTATGAGCATGAAGAGCACGCCGATCGGCAGCGCAGTGAGGATCCAGCGCGAGATGCGCGCCTGGGCGGTCAGCACGTCGACCAGCCGGCGGAGCTCCATGCGCCCGCGGATGACCTCCGCGACGCGGTCGAGCACCTCGGCCGTGTTGCCGCCGGCCTCGCGCTGCAGCCGCATCACGAGCGCGACCTGCTCGGCGTCGTAGCTTTCCATGCGTCGCGCCATGACCATGAGCGCGTCGTCCAGCGGAACGCCGAGCTGCTCGTCCTGCAGCACGCGGCGAAACTCGGTCCTCGAGGGCTCGATCGCGCTGTCGGCCATGACGGAGAGCGCGCCCATCGTGGAGTGCCCGGTGCGCATCGCCCCGGCGAGGACGTCGAGGTTGTCTGCCAGCTGTTCCTCGAACGCCCTGCGCATCTTCCGCACTTTGCGCGACACGATGTAGCGTGTCACGAACGGGGCTGCAAGCCCGACGAGCAGGCCCCACAGCGACTGGAAGACGAGCGCGACGACGATCGACGCGAGGATGCCGCCGACGATCGTCCAGCC
>DATAET010000169.1:0-7290 GCA_036257855.1 Gaiellaceae bacterium
ACGCGGGAGGACATCCGCGTGAGTGTAGGGAGGGCGCCGCTCGGACCGATCCGAACGGAGCCGTCCCTATAGTGGCGCGGTGGCGACCGAGGCGTTCCCCAGCACGCGGGCGTCTTCCGGCCTTCGCACGCTCGTGGACCGCGACGCCGTCGGTGCGCTGATCCTCGCAGCCGCGATTCCCTTCCTCTTCTTCCACGAGCGCTACCAGCCCGAGGCGAGCGTCGGGGTCGGTGCGACGACGATCGACGTCCGCCTCTCGGACGTCGCGGTGCTGGTGGTGCTGATCGCGGCCGTCGTCGCGGCGACGCAGTACGGCATCGCCCGCCTCGGGGCGGCCCGCTGGCTGTGGATCTGGGGAGCCGCGCTGCTCGCCTGGCTCGCGTTCCAGACGTTCCGTCCGGTCTCGCTCGACGACGCGCTCTTCGACGACCACCTCGTCAGCTTCCTGAAGCTCGTCGAGTACGGCCTGCTCGCGGTTGCCGTCCCGCTCCTCGTGCGGCGAAGCGCCGATCTCACGATCCTGCTCGGGGGCCTCGTCCTCTGGGCAGGGGTTGCCGTTGCGGTGGCGCTCCTGCAGTTCTTCGGCGTCGACATCTTCGGAGCATGGAACGCCGGCTGGCGGCAGCCCTCGTTCCTCGGCCACCACGACCTCGCCGCGCTCTCCGCAGTGGCCCTCGCACTCGCAATAGCCGGCATCGTTTCTCGGAGACGCGAGCTCCCGGCGCACTCGCTGTTCTGGCTCGCGCTCGTCGCCGGCGTCCTGGGACTCGTCGTCGCGGGATCCCTCGCGGCGGCAGGCGGGCTCGCGGTGGGAGTCGCCGTCCTCTGGCTCGCGGCGCGCGTCCGCTTCCGGCCGGGCGGGCGCCAGATACTGGCCCTCGTCGCGATCGTCGCGGTCGTCGCCGGAGGGGTCGCGGCCGTCCGGGGCGATGCGCTCGAGGACTTCCTCCGCTTCATCGGCGTCCGCGGCGACAACCCGCCGGCCGGCGTGGAGACGTACTCCCAGCGCACGGTGCTCGCGTACATCGGGCTCCGCATCGCGCGGGACAACCCCGTGCTCGGAGTCGGCTGGCAACGCTCCTCCCGCCCCGAGGTCTTCGAGCCGTACGTCGACGACGCCCGCAGGCGCTTCCCTGACGTCGTCGACCTCGCGTTCCCGGCGGCAGGCCGCGAGTGGGGCGTCCAGAACCTGTACATCCAGGTGCTCGCGGACGCCGGCGTCATCGGGCTCATGCTGCTGCTGCTCGTCGGCACATCGGCGTTGATGCTGGCCTGGCGTGCGGCGGCCCGGGCGCCCACGCCCTGGGCGGTCGGCGCGGGCCTCCTCGTCGTCTGCGCGCTCCTGACGCTCGCAGGCGAGTGGTCGTCGCTCGGGATCGTCGCGGGCATCCCGCTGCAAGCCGCGAGTTGCATCCTGCTCGGGCTCGCGGCCGCGGGCGCCGCGGCGGCGGCGGATGCCGATGGTTGACCCCCAGTTCGACCCGCCTCGCTCGCTGCCGACCTACGCGGTGCGCAAGCCCCTTCTCGGCTTCCTCCGCGAGCAGGCGGCCACAGCGCATGCCGCATACGGCCCGTACCGGGTTCTCGACGTCGGCTGCGGCCGGAAGCAGTACCAGCCGCTCTTCGCCCCGTACTCGACCTCGTACGTCGGCGTGGATCCCGTCGACAATCCACGGGCGGAGCTCAAGGGCGCCGTTGAAGACCTGCCCGTCGAGGACGCGAGCTTCGACGTCGTCCTCTGCAGTCAGGTGCTGGAGCATTGCGACGACCCCGTCAGGGCGGTCTCGGAGCTCCGACGCGTGACTGCCCCCGGGGGCCGCGTGCTGGCGACGACGCACGGAGTCATGCCGTACCACCCGTCGCCGACCGACTACTGGCGCTGGACGCACGCGGGGCTCGAGAAGCTCTTCGTCGGAACCGCGAGTTGGGAGTCGGTTAGGGTGACGCCCTCGTCCGGCACGACCGCCTGCCTCGGGATGCTCATCGCGATCTACCTCGATCTCGCATTTCGCCGCATCCGCCTCGGCTTCGCGGCGAAGCCGATCGTCGCGGCGATCAACACCGTGGCCATGGGGATCGACGGGCGCTCGACGAGCTTGCGCGAGCCCGGCCCGTCAGGGCTCTTCGCGAACTTCCACGTCGTCGCCGAGGCGCCGCGATGAAAGCCCTGGTGACGGGCGGCGGCGGATTCATCGGGTCGAACGTAGTCCGGGCGCTCCTCGCGCGCGGCGACGACGTGCGCGTGCTCGACAACTTCTCGACCGGAAGCCGCGCGAACCTCGCAGGGCTCGAGCACGACGTCCAGCTCGTCGAGGGCGACCTGCGCTCGTACGAGCGCGTGCACGCAGCCGTTCGAGGGGCCGAGGTCGTCTTTCACCAGGGTGCGCTGCCGTCGGTCCCCCGCTCGGTCCAGGATCCGCTCACCACGACGGCGGTCAACATCGAGGGCACGCTGAACGTCCTCCTCGCGGCCCGCGACGAGGGCGTGCGCCGCATCGTCAACGCGTCGTCCTCCTCCGTCTACGGAAACACGGGCACGCTCCCGCGGGTCGAGACGCAGGCGCCCGACCCGATCTCGCCGTATGCCGTTGCGAAGCTCGCGGCCGAGCGCTTCTGTACGAGCTTCAGCCGCGTGTACGGGATGGAGATCGTCTCGCTGCGCTACTTCAACGTCTTCGGGCCGCGTCAGGACCCGACGTCCCAGTACGCGGCCGTCGTCCCTCGCTTCATCCGCGCGATCGCGGCGGGCGAGCCCGTGACCGTCTACGGCGACGGGGAGCAGTCGCGCGACTTCACGTTCGTCGACAACGTCGTCGGGGCCAACCTCCTCGCGGCCGACGCGAAGGGGCTCGGTGGGGAGATCGTGAACGTCGCGACCGGCGGCTCCGTGACGGTGAACGCGCTCGCGGATGCGATCGCCACGATGCTCGGCAGGCCGCTCCAGCGGTCGTACGAGCCGGCACGCGAGGCAGACGTGCGAGCCTCCTGGGCGGACGTCGGCGAAGCCCGACGCCTACTCGGCTACGAGCCGAGCATCGACTTCGCGGAAGGGCTCCGCCGAACAGCGGACTACCTGCTCAGCGGAAAGGAGTGACGTGGGATACGCATTCGGCTCGATCGACGAGCTCGGCGAGGGATACGGCTTCCGCAAGGTGCGCCGAGCGCTCGGCGTGACGGCGTTCGGCGTCAACGCGGTCGTCTACCCACCGGGATACGAGGGCTTCCACCACTTCCATGACACGCAGGACGAGCTGTACTTCGTCCACTCGGGGGAGGCGCGCGTCGAGGTCGAAGGAGAGGTACGGATTCTCGGGCCCGGCGGCCTCCTGCACGTCGACTCGACGACGCCCCGCAAGGTCTCGAACGCGAGCGAAACGAACGATCTCGTCCTTCTCGTCGTGGGCGGCAAGGACGGCTACGTCGAGCGCGACGGCCACATGGTCGACGAGTCCGACGTCGCCCGGCGCGCGGCGTTCGGATCAGGCAATACGGCGTAGGTGCCCGGTCTCGTCTTCGATCGCGAAAGCCGCGTCGATAAGCGCATCGACCGCGCGGCGGCCTCGCTCGAGATCGTGCGGCGAGAGAAGGTCCTCGATCGTCTTGCGTAGCTGATTGCGCGGCATGACGGCGAGGAGGGTCGCTGCTCGCTCGACGAGCTCCGGTTCGGGCTCGTCGTCACTCGGCACGGAGACACCAGGCGCCCCGTACAGGTCCAGCCGGGACGCGATTCCCGACACCTGGAACTCCTCTGCTTCCTGAGCTCGTCGTCGCAACGCGCTCACCCCCAGCTTTCCTCTCCTCCGAGTCTCCCAGCCTAGTCGCCGGGCACCACTCCCGTAAAGACCAGATCGCGGGCGAAGAGCCGCGCGCTCAGACGCGCGTAGCGGCCGCCGACGAAGCTGACCTCGACCTGCTCGAACTCGCCGAGGAGCGCACGGATCCCGTTCGGTGAGAACATGCGTAGATGCGTCGGGTCGTCCTCGGGCGGGCGCCCACGGACGAAGCGCAACCGGCTCTGCACGCGGAACGCATTCGGTACGGAGCCGACGAGGACGCCGCCCGGACGGAGCACGCGGCGGATCTCCGCGACGAGCGCGTCCGGAAACCGGAGGTGCTCGAAGAGCTCTCCGGACACGACGGCGTCGAAGCTCGCGTCCTCGAACGGGAGCGGTTCCTCGACGTTCGCCTGCACGGGCTCGATCCCGAGGGCGGCCGCCTTCTCGAGCGCCGCGCTGTCGACGTCGAGCCCGACGACCGAGTTCCCCTCGAGGAAGTGCCGCGTCAGCGCTCCCGTCCGGCAGCCGAGGTCGAGTACCCGCTTGCCGCGTCCGACGGCCGCGCGAAAGAGCGGGATTCGCTCGGGGACGAAGACGAAGTCTCCCTCGTCGCGCCGCGTCCGGTGGTGCTCCTCGTAGCGCTCGGAGAGATCCGTCACGCGGAGCCGACCGCGGCCCCGCGGCCGAGCGACTCGATCGTCCGGCGGAGGCCGTCCTGAAGCGGGATCTCCGGCTCCCAGCCGAGGATCTGCTTCGCGCGGGTGATGTCCGGCTGGCGCACCTGCGGGTCGTCGACCGGGAGCGCCTCGTAGACGATCTCGCTCGACGAGCCGGTGAGCAAGAGGATAAGCTCGGCCAGCTCGAGGAGGGTCTTCTCGTCCGGGTTTCCGAGATTGACCGGCAGGTGCTCCGCCGACTCGGCGAGGAGCACGACTCCGCGAACGAGGTCGTCGACGTAGCAGAAGCTCCGCGTCTGCGACCCGTCTCCGAAGACCGTGACGGGCTTCCCCTCGAGCGCCTGGCGCAGGAAGGTGGGGATCGCGCGCCCGTCGTTGGCGCGCATCCGCGGACCGTACGTGTTGAAGATGCGCACGATCGCGGTGTCGAGCCCCTGCTGCCGGTGGTACGCCATCGTGAGCGCCTCGGCATAGCGCTTGGCCTCGTCGTACACGCCGCGCGGGCCGATCGGGTTCACGTTGCCCCAGTACGTCTCGGGCTGCGGGTGCACCTCCGGGTCGCCGTAGACCTCGCTCGTCGAGGCGAGGAGGAAGCGCGCGCGCTTCCACTTCGCAAGGCCGAGGGCATGGTGTGTGCCGTACGAGCCGGTCTTCAGCGAGTGGAGCGGCATGCGTAGGTAGTCGACCGGGCTCGCCAGCGCGGCCAGGTGGTAGACGAAGTCGACGGGCTCGTCACACGCGATCGGCTCGATCACGTCGTGGTTGACGAACGTGAAGGCGTCGTCCCGCAGGTGCTCGATGTTCTCGAGCGTCGAGACCACCAGGTTGTCGACGCAGATGACGCGGTGCCCGCGCCGCAAGAGGGCCTCGCAGAGGTGGGAGCCGAGGAACCCGGCTCCTCCGGTGACGAGTGAGGTCGGCATGGGTCTGATGGTAGTCGGGCGGGTTGCGCCGAACCTCCTTCTACGACGCCGCCTCCTCGGCTCCTCGTCGCCCGCGGGTCATCGCCGCCCGATGACGGTTGGCGTAACGGAAGTCACGCCTGGGCGTGCAATCCTTGCGACTGTCCAGTGACGATGAAGCGAGGGCACAGGCGCGACGACCTCCACGTGCAGAGCAATCGCAAGGGCTCTTTGCTCGTGCTCGCCGCCATCGCCACGAGCGCGTCGGTGTTCGCCTTCGCGTTGGCGGCAGCCGGAGCGACGCCGCAGCCCGCGCCCACGCTCCGCTTCGAGGTGCTCGCAACGACGCCGCTCAAGCTCACCGACATCGTCTGGACCGGCACGCGCTTCTTCTACGTCGACAACACGACGAACCGCGTCTTCGCCGCCGACAGGACCGGCGCGGTCACTGGCCTGTTCGCAACGATGCCGAACGTCGTCGAGGAGACGCGCTGCGTCGCATCGCCAGCGAGGTATGGCTTCCCCAAGGGCGGGCTCTTCTGTCACAGCCCCGATAACCGCATCTATCGCATTTCGCCGACCGGAGAGGTGTCCCAGTTCGCCCGCATCCCCGAGGACGAGATCTCCGACGGTGCGCTGGCAGTCGACGACGTCGGTCGCCTCGGTCATCGCCTCGTTGCCGCCACGGGGCACTCCGGCAATCCCGGCGGCAGTGTGTACACCATCGACACGAGCGGACGGGTCGCAAAGGTGGGCTCCTACGGCGGCCCGGGCGGAGCGGAGAACGTAGTGATCGCACCCTCGACGTTCGGGACGCAGGGTGGCAGCGCATTGCTCAGCATCGACGCCGACAGCACCACCGGGAGCCTTATCGCGGTAGACGCGAGGGGGAGGGCGACGACGATCGCGAGGTTCTCTGACGGCGTGAACCCCATTGCAGTGATTCCGCGCCGCCTCCGTCTCACCGGCATTCCCCAAGCGGGGTTCTACGTGGTTGACACATTCCCCGGAACGCCACTCGTCGCGGCCGCCGGGCAGTTCGCGGGCCAGAGCGGCAACGTGATCGTCGGCAGCGAGCAGATGGGCCGTTTCTGGCTCGTGGCGCCGACGAAGTCAGGCTTCAGATCGACCCGTCTTCGCACGAACCTGAATTCGCCTCCTTACAACCTCGAGGGCGCGATCTTTGTCCCCTAGGCCCTGACGAGTGAGGTCGGCATTGTGCCACGCCGAAACCCAGTCGCCGCGTCGAACTGGGTTATCGTCGCCCGATGGCCGAGATGGAGTGGGATCCAGATCTCTACCTGGACGCGATCCGGGTCGAGATCCCACGCTTCGACGAGTTCCAGGACGCCGTCGCGGAGGCGACGCGTGACGTCGACGCGCGCTCCGTGCTCGAGCTGGGCGTCGGGACAGGGGAAACGGCGCGGCGGGTGCGGGCGCTCCATCCTGCCGCGTCGTGGATCGGCATCGACGCCAGCGAGGCGATGCTCGCTCGCGCGAGGGAGGCGCTGGCGGACGCCGAGCTCCGGCTCGGCCGCCTGGAGCAGGAGCTGCCCGCGAGCCCGTTCGACTTCGTCGTCTCCGCGCTCGCCGTCCACCACCTCCCGCCGGACGGCAAGCGCGATCTCTGCCGCCGGGTCGCATCGGTGCTCAAGCGAGGTGGCTGCTTCGTGCTCGGCGACGTCGTCGTCCCCGAGCGACCGGAGGACGCCCAGATCGAGATCGACGGGGTCGTCGATCTTCCGGACAGCACGGCCGACCAGCTCTCGTGGCTCCGCGAGGTCGGATTCGTGGCCGAGGTGGTCTGGGCGCATCGCGACCTCGCCGTCGTCCGCGCGCGCTTGTAGTCGAGCCCCAAGGACGCAAGTGGGGAGGAGCTGTGCTCCTCCCCACCGCGTCGTGACGGGCCTTTGCCCTAACGCCGGCTAGGCGTGG
>DATAET010000170.1:0-2972 GCA_036257855.1 Gaiellaceae bacterium
TTCCTCGCAGAGAACATCGAGCTTGCCTCCGGAGAGCGGCCCTGAAGGTGGCCGCTTCGACAACCGGTCTGGGAGCGATGGAGGCCGTGATCTTCGATCTCGACGGCGTGGTCACGCGCACGGCGGAGCTGCACGCGCAAGCGTGGAAGCAGCTCTTCGACGAATACCTCGAGGCACGCGCGCGCAGACTCGGCGAGCCCTTCCGGCCGTTCGACCCCGCGTCCGACTACCGCCGCTTCGTCGACGGAAGGCCTCGCTACGAGGGCGTCGTCAGCTTCCTGCGGTCGCGGGGGATCGAGCTGCCGTTTGGCTCACCCGGAGATCCGGAGGAGCGGGAGACGGTCTGCGGTCTCGGCAACCGCAAGAACCGCTACTTCCGGGCTGCGCTCGCGAGGACGGGTGGCGATCCATACCCGACCACGCTCGAGTTGATCTCAGCGCTGCGCGAGCGGGGCGTTCGCACTGCAGTCGTCTCGTCGAGCCGCAACTGCGCGGCCGTGATCGAGGCCGCAGGGATCGAAGAGTTGTTCGATGCGAAGGTCGACGGCATCGACGCCGCCGAGCTCGGAATGCCGGGCAAGCCCGAGCCCGCCCTCCTTCTCGAGGCGGCGCGTCGTCTGGGCGTCGACCCGGCGCACGCGGCGGTGGTCGAAGACGCAATTGCGGGCGTCGAGGCGGGACGGCGCGGCGGCTTTGCGCTCGTCGTCGGCGTCGACCGAGGAGCGCAGTTCGACGCGCTGACGACCGCCGGCGCGGACATTGTCGTCGCCGACTTGGCCGAGCTCGCGATATGAGTGCCTGGCTCCTCGAGTACGACGGCTTCGACCCGGCAAGAGTGGGTCTGCGCGAGGCGCTCTGCACGATCGGCAACGGCTATCTCGCGACCCGGGGTGCGGCGCCGGAAGCTCGTGCCGGGGAGGTTCATTATCCAGGTACGTACGCGGCCGGGGTCTACAACAGGCTTGCCACCACCGTGGCTGGCCTCACGGTCGAGGACGAGAGCATCGTCAACCTTCCCAACTGGCTTCCCGTGACGTTCCGGGCCGAGGAGGGGTGCTGGCTGGAGACGGCCGAGTGGCTCGAGAACCGGATCGAGCTCGACCTCCGACGGGGCGTCCTCACGCGGCTCGCACGCCTCCGTGACGACGCCGGCCACCTGACTCGGGTGACGCAGCGGCGCTTCGCTTCGATGGATGACCCGCACCTGGTCGCCCTCGAGACGACGATCGTGCCCGAGAATTGGTCGGGCCGGGTGCAGATTCGCTCGCTGCTCGACGGGCAGGTCAGCAACGCCGGGGTGGCCCGCTACCGCACGCTCTCCAGCGACCACCTCACGGCAATCGAGACGGACGCCGTGGACGACGAGACAGTCGCGCTCGAGGCGCAGACGAGGACGTCGCGTATCCTCGTCGCCGAGGCGGCCCGGACGCGGCTCTGCCGGGATGGAACCGGCGTCGCCGCCGTTCGGACGACGCTGGACGACCAAACCTCGGTCGGGCATGAGCTCTCCGCCGACCTGGGCAGGGGCGATGCGGTGACAGTCGAGAAGGTCGTCGCCGTCTACACCTCGCGCGACAGCGCCCTGTCCGAGCCCGGCTATGCGGCGCGCCGCGCGGCTGCCCGAGCGCCGGGCTTCAACCAGCTCCTCGAGCGCCACGTTCTCGCATGGCACCAGCTGTGGCGGCGGTTCGGGATCTCTCTCGAGGAGGGCGAGGAGCGAACCCACCGGACCGTGAACCTCCATGTGTTCCACCTCCTGCAGACGATTTCGCCGCATAGCGCCGGGCTCGACGTGGGCGTACCGGCTCGCGGCCTTCACGGTGAGGCCTACCGGGGCCACGTCTTCTGGGACGAGCTGTTCGTCTTTCCCTTCCTCAACTTCCGGCGCCCTCGGCTCGCGCGGGCGCTCCTCCGCTACCGGTACCGGCGGCTGCCCGAGGCACGCTGGGCCGCGCGGGAGGCGGGCTACGAGGGAGCGATGTTTCCCTGGCAGAGCGGGAGCGACGGACGGGAGGAGACGCAGCGGCGCCACCTGAATCCGCGCTCGAACCGCTGGAATCCCGACCACTCGTCGCTGCAGCGGCACATCAACGCGGCGATCGTCTACAACTACTGGCAGTACTACCAGGTCACCGGCGACGTCGGCTTCCTCGCGGGCTTCGGCGCGGAGCTGATCATCGAGATCGCGCGCCTCTGGAGCTCGATCGCCCGCTACAACCGGGTGCTCGACCGCTACGAGATCTGCGGGGTCATGGGCCCTGACGAGTACCACGACGCCTATCCGGACGCGTCGACACCCGGTGTCGACAACAACGCCTACACGAACGTCATGGCCGCCTGGACGCTCTGTCGCGCCCTCGACCTCCTCGAGCTGATTCCTTCGGACCAGAGCGAAGAACTGCGCGAGCGGCTCTCGCTGACGTCGGAGGAGACCGAGCGCTGGGAGGACGTCAGCCGCAAGCTGCGCCTCGTCTTCCACGAGGACGGCATCCTCAGCCAGTTCGAGGGCTACGAGCAGCTCGAAGAGTTCGATTGGGACGGGTACCGCTCTCGCTACGGCGACATCAGCCGCCTCGACAGGATCCTGGAGAGCGAAGGCGACACTCCGAATCGCTACAAGGTCTCGAAGCAGGCCGACGTGCTCATGCTCTACTACCTCCTGTCGGCCGACGAGCTCGGCGAGCTTTTCGCGCGCCTCGGGTACTCCCTCGAGGAGGACACGATCCCGAGAGCGATCGACTACTACCTCGAGCGCACGTCGCACGGCTCGACACTCAGCGGTGTCGTGCACGCGTGGGTGCTCGCGCGCTCCGATCGAAGCCGCTCCTGGGAGTTCTTCCTCGACGCGCTCGAAAGCGACATCTCCGACGTCCAGGGCGGGACGACCGCGGAGGGAATCCACCTGGGCGCGATGGCCGGCACGCTCGACCTCCTGCAGCGCTGCTACACGGGACTCGAGGTCCGCGAGGACG
>DATAET010000171.1:0-24961 GCA_036257855.1 Gaiellaceae bacterium
CGAGATCTCGTCGACGGTGATCTCCTCGGGCAGGTTGACCGTCTTCGAGATCGCGCCCGAGATGAACGGCTGGACCGCGCCCATCATCTTCACGTGACCCATGTAGTGGATCGCACGGTCGCCGATCGCGCAGTCGAACACAGGGTAGTGCTCCGTCTTCACGGAGGGCGCTCCGACGATGGTGTTGCGCTCGTCGATGAACGCCACGATCTCATCACCCTCGCCCGGCGAGTAGCCGAGCTTCTCGAGCGCCATCGGGACGGTCTTGTTCACGATGGTGATCTCGCCGCCGCCGACGAGCTTCTTCGACTTCACGAGCGAGAAGTCCGGCTCGACCCCGGTCGTGTCGCAGTCCATCATGAAGCTGATCGTCCCGGTCGGTGCGAGCACGGTCGCCTGCGCGTTGCGGAAGCCGGAGACCTCGCCGAGTGAGAGCGCGTCGTCCCATGCTCGGCGTGCCGCCGAGAGCAGGTCGTCCGGCACGGAGCTCGAGTGGTCGATGTTGCCGACCGCTGCGCGGTGCTTGGCGATGACTCCGGTCATCGCGGCGGCGTTCGGCTGGTAGCCCGCGAACGGGCCCATTCGCCGCGCCACCTCCGCGGACTTGCGGTACCCGCGCCCGGTCATGAGCGCGGTGATCGCGGCAGCGTAGGCGCGTCCCTCGTCGGAGTCGTACGGCAGGCCGCGCGCCATGAGGAGCGCGCCGAGGTTGGCGTAGCCGAGCCCGAGCTGTCGGAACGCCTTCGCGTTGGCGGCGATCTCGGGCGTGGGGTACGAGGAGTACCCGACGGCGATCTCCTGTGCGAGGAAGACGACGTCGACCGCGTGCTCGAACGCCTCGACGTCGAACTCACCGTCCGGGCGTCGGAACTTCATGAGGTTCAGCGACGCGAGGTTGCACGCCGAGTCGTCGATCGACATGTACTCCGAGCACGGGTTGGACGCGTTGATGCGGCCCGTGTTCGGGAGCGTGTGCCACGAGTTGATGGTCGTGTCGTACTGGACGCCCGGGTCGGCGCACTCCCACGCCGCCTCGGCGACCTGCCGGAGCAGGTCGCGTGCGTCCGTCGTCTCGATGACCGACCCGTCGGTCCGGGCGGTGAGGTTCCACTCCTTCGCCTCGAGGACCGCCTCCATGAACTGATCCGTCACCCGCACGGAGTTGTTCGCGTTCTGGTACTGGATCGACGCCCAGTCCGGCGAGTTCAGCGACATGTCGTAGCCGGCCTGCTCGAGGACGCGCGCCTTGCGCTCCTCCTTGGCCTTGCACCAGATGAACTCCTCGACGTCCGGGTGGTCGACGTCGAGCACGACCATCTTCGCCGCGCGACGCGTCTTGCCGCCCGACTTGATCGTGCCCGCAGATGCGTCGGCGCCGCGCATGAAGCTCACCGGCCCGCTCGCGTACCCGCCCTTCGAGAGCTGCTCCTTCGAGGAGCGCAGGCGCGAGAGGTTGAGGCCCGAGCCCGAGCCGCCGCGGAAGATGATGCCCTCGCGGCGGATCCAGTCGAGGATCGACTCCATCGAGTCGTCGATCGAGAGGATGAAGCAGGCACTGCACTGTGGCGTCGCCTCGAAGCCCACGTTGAACCAGACGGGCGAGTTGAAGGACGCGTACTGGTTGACGAGGATCGCCTTCAGCTCGGCCTCGAAGGTTTCCGCCTCCTCGTCCGTCGCGAAGTAGCCGCCCTCGCGGCCCCAGCCGCCGATCGTGTCGACGACCCGGCCGATCATCTGCTTCACGGAGCGCTCACGCTCGGGGGAGGCCATGCGGCCGCGGAAGTACTTCTGGGCGACGATGTTCGTCGCGGTCTGCGACCAGAACTTCGGAAACTCGACGTCCTTCTGCTCGAAGGTCGGGCCGTCCTTACCGGGGATGTGGGCGTCGCGGAGCTCCCACTCGATCTGCTCGAACGGGTCGACGCCGGGAATCGTGAAGTAGCGCTTCGGAGCGACGCTCGTCTCGTCGTCGACGACGGTGTTCACCACCTCGACGGTCGTCTCAGTGACTTGTGCCTGCTCCGCGGTTGCCATCGTTTCCTCCCGGGCCGAGTTCGACATCACGTCTCCCCGCCCGGGTGAGCGACGGTCGTCATGCGAGCGGGCAGGGGATGGTAGGACGCGGGCCGGACGGCATGTCCGTGGCATGAAATCCCTGCAAATTGCCTAAAACGCATGGAACGGTCATTGTAGCGGCGACGGCCCTCGACGGGCTGCCGGACGGCCTAGTCGGCGAGTCGGCGCCGTCGCACCGCGTGGGCCACGGCCCCGGCGCCGAGCAGCGCCAGCGCGACGGACGCGACGACGACGAGCCCGTGCGGCACCGCCCTGTCTCCGGGATCCACGCTCGGGGGCGAGACGGGACTGGCCGCGGAGCGCTGCTGGCCGGAGGCTCGGACGGCGCTCGTCAGCGCGCGCGTGATCACGTCCTCGGCATTGGTGTAGTCACGGAGGTCCGTCGGCAGCGCAGCGATCGCCTCCTCGTAGCAGGGAGGGGAGTACTTGCTTCCGACCTGCCCGTCGTCCGACCAGTCGCGAAGCACCTTCGTCGCGCACTCGGGCGCCCCGGGCGCTGACGGGATCAGGGTGAGAGCGACCAGCGCGGTCGCGCTGACGACGGCAAAGCGAAGCACGGCGGATCCAGACGTCGTGGAATCATGAACGGTACCCGTTGCGCGCTCACGTACAACGAGCGCGCACTTGCGCGCCCGGCCCTAATCCAGGGTGTCGTCGCCGCTGGTGTCGTCCGACTCGGCGGCATGACGGCGGCGAGAGAGGTAGCCGAGCCCGCCCGCGGCGAGCAGCGCGATCGACATCCCCCCGAGCACGAGCAGCGGGATCGGCACCGACGACGGTCCCGACGTGTCGACGGCCGGTGCTCCCTGCGCAGTGGTGCCGTCGCCGTCGCCGCCCTCCCCGTTCCCGGAGCCGGTGCCCGATCCGGAGCCGTCCCCCGGCGTCGGATCGGATCCACCCGGAGCGAGATTGCCGTGGAGGGCGGCCTGCAACGCCCGCGTGATGACGTCCTCCGCGTCGGCGTAGTCGCGCAGGTCGGGCGGGATCGCGTCGATCGCCTCCTCGTAGCAGTTCAGCGGGTAGAGCCGGTCGATGCGCCCGTTGTCGAACCAGTCCCCGAGCACCTTCTTCCCGCACGGGGTGGCGGCGCCGGCAGGGCTCGCGACCGCGAGCGCGACGACGGCACTCGCGGCAAGCACGAGCAAAGCCGGCAACGCACGGCGGAGGCGATGGGTTGTCACGTGTGAGATCTCACAGAGCAAGTCGGAAGCCCAGGCGTAGACGAGTCTTCCGACGGGGAGTGAGCCGGTGGTGAGGGGAGAGTAAACGATCTGTTAGACGGCACGGCTCCCCAGTTGTTCGTACGCCCCGCGAGGAGACCTCCCGACAGGGCGGCCCGAGACCCCTGCTAGCGTGGCCCGTCATGGATCCGGCGTCGGAGCCCTCGGTTCGGGCATCCGGGGCCGGAGCCCTCGTGCTCGCCGCGCTGGTCGGCGCCGTCGTCGCGGGGGCGACGTTCGCCGGGGACGGCTCCGACGTCGGAGGCACGCTCCCGGTCGGAGGCGCTGCGGTCGTGCTGCTCGCCTGCGTGCTCGTCGGCGTCGGGCTGGGCTGGCTTCCTTCCCCGCGACTCGGTCGTTCGGGCGTGACGCTCGTCTGCTCGACGGCGCTCCTGGTCGTTTGGACCGGCCTGACCGTCTGGTGGTCGATCGTCGGAGACCGGAGCTGGGAGGTGTTCAACAAGGCGCTCGCGTACGCCGCCTTCCTCGGGCTCGGGCTCGTGCTCGCGGCGACCGGGCGCCGCCTCGCCGCGCGTCTCACCGCGTCGATGCTCTCGCTGGTCCTCGGCGCGACGCTCGTGTGGGCGCTCGTCGCGAAGGTCTTCCCCGGCCTCGATCCGGACGGAGACCGCGTCGCACGCCTGCGCGTGCCTGTCGGCTACTGGAACGCTCTCGCGCTCCTCGCCGACGTCGCGATCGTGCTCGGGCTCTGGCTCGCGTCGAGCCGCGAGCACCGGCGCGTCGTCCGCGTGTCGGGTGCGCTCCTCGTCTTCGTGGCGACTCTCGCACTGATGCTCACGCTCTCGCGTGCCGGGCTCGTCGTCGGTCTCGCCGTCGTGGCGCTCTGGCTCGTCCTCGCGGGCGAGCGTGTGCAGAGCGGGCTCGTGCTCCTCGCCTCTGCCGGGCCGGCGATCCTCGTCGGCGCCTGGGCGTTCACGCGGCCTGCGCTGACCGAGGACGTCGCGAAACGGTCCGACCGCGCCGCGGCCGGCGAGGTCTTCGGCGTCCTCATGCTCGTGGGCGCCGCCCTCGTCGTCGCGCTCGTCGTCTTCGGCCTGCGGCGGTGCCTCGACGAGCGAGGCCGAAGGCGCGTGGGACGCGGGTTGCTGGCCATGGCCGTCGTGTGCGTCGTCGCCGCGGTAGGGGTCTTCGCGGTCGCCGCGGCAGATGCCGTCTCGTCGGGGCGCGACTGCTCGGAGGTCGTCAACAACCCGAGCAGGCTCGGCTCTCTCGACCCGAACAACAGGCTCTGCTGGTGGGGGGAGGCCTGGGACGTCTTCGTCGAGCACGAGCCCGAAGGAGCGGGGGCGGGCACCTTCGAGGTCGCGCGCAAGCAGTTCCGGCCGGACGACCGCAACGTCGTTCAGCCGCACAGCGTGCCGCTGCAGCAGCTGGCGGACGGCGGCGTCGTCGCCTTCGCGCTGTTCGTGGTGCTCGTCCTATCCGGCGTGGCCGTATGCGTGTGCGCCCTCCGACGGCTTCCCGGCACCGAGCGCAGAGCAGCGGTCGCTCTCGTGGCCGCTCCCACGGCGTACCTCCTCCACGCTCTCGTGGACTACACCTGGGACTTCATCGCGGTCACCGGCCCGGCGATGGTCGCGCTCGGCGTTCTCGCGGGTGCCGGTCGCACCGAGGGCGTGAGGCGATCGCGCGCGCTCCTCGCGCTGTCGGCCGTCGTGCTGGCGGCCGTCGTGCTCGTCTCGTTCACCTTCCCGCGACTGGCCGACCGCGCCGAGCGCAGGTCGACGCGGGCGCTCGCCGCGAGGGACTACGAGCGCGCGCTCGACGAGGCGGACCGGGCGCGATTCTTCAACCCGGTCTCCGTCGACCCGCTGTTCGCGCGCGCCCGCGTCGCCGAGAGCCGTGGTGTTTCCTGGAAGGCCGAGCGTGCGTACATCCAGGCGGTCGAGCTCCAGCCGGACAACCCGGAGACGTGGTACACGCTCGGGATCTTCGAGTTCGAGGTGCGCGGGAATCTCTGTGCGGCGTACCGCTTCCTCAACAACGCCTACACGCTCGACCCGTCGGGGAGCGAGTGGCAGAAGGGCGGTCCGCTCGACGTCGCGCGAACGGCCGTCAACGAGGGCGGATGCGCCCCGGGCTCGTGATCGCGGCCCGGGCCGCGGCGAGTGCCGCCGCGAGCGTCACGGGCGGCGCGAGATCGGCCGGCAGCTCGTCCCAGGCGAACCACCCGATCTCGCTCACCTCGGCGGGATCGAGGGCGCCGCTCCCGCCTGCGGTCGGGACAGCCCTGTAGTAGGCGACGTTGATGACGCCGGCGTCGGGCTCCTCGGGGTCGTCGGCGTACACGTCGACCCACGTCCCGAGGTACTCGACGACCTCGACCTCGAGGCCCGTCTCCTCGCGCACCTCTCGCACGACGGTCTCGGCAGGGTGCTCGCCGAACTCGCAGAACCCGCCCGGAGATCCCCAGAGCCCGTACCACGGTGAATGCGCACGCCGCCCGAGGAGGACTCGTCCCTCGTCGACGACGATGCCGTTCGCACCCGACCACGGGTTGAGCCAGTGGCTCGTCCCGCAGCGCTCGCAGGTGACCGGTGGCCGCGACGGGAGAGCGGCACCGCAGGCCGAGCAGAAGCGGACTGCTGCCACGGCCCGACGGCGTCAGGGGCCGAGGATGAAGACGAGCTGCGAGCGCCCGAGGTCTCGCGCACGCATGCCGTCGAGCGGCGTGACGAGCTTCACGCGGAGGTCTCTCCCGAGGCGCGTGCCCTCGCCGGCGAAGCCCGGCCGGTACATCACGATGCTCCGCGGAACCTCGCGAGGCGCGTTCGTGACGGCGCCGATCCGGTAGCCCCGCGCGTGGACGCGCGCCGCGGCCGCGGCCGCGGCTCCGGTGCGTCCGTTTCCGTTCAGCACGAGCACGACCGTCTTGTGCCGCGGGCGCTTCGCGACCGGCACGGGAGCTTTGCGCTGCGCGACCTGGCGAGCGTGCGTCGTCGTCGGCGCGAGCGCGTGCTTCTGCGCCGCGACCTCGACCCGGTCCGAGACGAACCCGACGAGCTTCCCGCCGCCGATGAGGAGGAGCAGGAGGAGCTCGAACGCGGCGACGGCGCCGGCCACGTAGGCCGCCGTGCGCCACGGGCGCACGAGCGCATCGGGGGGAGGTAGCGGATGATCCACGGGCGATCGTTTTCGCCCGTCGGGAGGCTATTCCTTCAGGACCCAGTCCCAGGTTGCCCGCAGCCCGTCCTCAAGGTCGACCATGGCAGTGAAGCCGAGCTCGTCGGCGGCGCGCGTCGGGTCGAGGAAGCTCCGTCGCAGCTCGCCCAGTCGCGCGGGCGCGTGCTCCGGTTCGGCGTCCGACCCGGCGACACGGGCGCAGAGCTCGTACAGCTCGACGACCGACGTCTCGCGGCCCGTCCCCACGTTGTAGACGCCCTGATCCTGGCCCACGGTGGACGTCGTCGCGCGCGCGACGTCGCCGACGTAGACGTAGTCACGTGTCTGGAGGCCGTCGCCGAAGATCCTCGCCCGCTCACCGCGCGCGAGCGCGCCGAGGAAGATGGCGACGACGCCGGCCTCTCCGTGGGGATCCTGGCGCGGGCCGTAGACGTTCCCGTACCGGAGCGCGATGTGCCGTGTGCCGTAGAGCCGGTTGTAGCTGTGGATGTACTCCTCGGCAGCGAGCTTCGCGGTGCCGTAGGGGGACAGCGGCTCGCACGGAGCGTCCTCGGTCGCCGCGTCGTCGCGCTCGCCGTAGATCGCCCCGCCCGTCGAGGAGAAGACGACCTGGGCTCCGTGCCTGCGCGCCGCCTCGAGAACGCGAACGGTGCCCAGCACGTTGACGGCCGCGTCGTCGACCGGCCGCTCGACGGAGACGCGCACATCGGCTTGCGCAGCCAGGTGGAACACCGCTTCGGGGCGGACGTCGTCGAACAGGTCGTCGAGCGGCTCGCGGATGTCTCGCACGTACAGCGTCGCTCCGGAGGAGACGTTCTCCTCCTTCCCGTGGACGAGCGAGTCGACGACCGCGACCTCGTCCCCGCGGGCGACGAGCGCGTCGACCACGTGGGAGCCGATGAAGCCGGCGCCTCCGGTCACGATCGCCCGCACGGTCGCATCCTACGGGCGGCCGTAGGATGGAACGCGATGTTCGTGACCTTCGAGGGCCTCGACGGATCGGGTAAGACGACGCAGGCGGAACGCCTCGCCGCACGGCTCGAGGCCGAGGGCGTCGAGGTCGTCGCGACCCGCGAGCCGGGCGGCACGGAGCTCGGCGAGAAGGTTCGCGACCTCGTGCTGCACGGAGGCCACGTCAGCCCGTGGGCGGAGGCGCTCCTCTATGCCGCTGCGCGGGCGCAGCACGTCGAGGAGGTCATCCGGCCGGCGCTCGGTCAGGGAGCATCGGTCGTCTGCGACCGGTACCTCGACTCGTCGGTCGCCTACCAAGGCGTCGGCCGTGAGCTCGGCCTCGACCGCGTGCTCGAGCTGAACCTCACGGCGGTGGGCGGGCTCCTCCCGGACCGCACGTTCCTGCTCGCGCTCGACGTTGCCGGGATCGGTACCCGCCTCGACCGCGAGCACGACCGCCTCGAGCGGGAGTCCGACGAGTTCCATGCCCGTGCCGCCGCCGGCTACCGCGAGCTCGCCGAGCGCTTTCCCGAGCGCATCGTCGTCCTCGACGCGACGAGGCCCGTCGACGAGCTCGCCGAGGAGGTGTATGGAGCGCTTCGCGTCCGTACCTGAGCAGCCAGAGGCGAAGCGCCTGCTCGCGGCTGCGCTCTCCGAGGGAGGTGCTCACGCCTTCCTGCTCCACGGCCCCGCCGGCGTTGGAAAGCGGTCAGCGGCATTCGCAGTCGCCGCCGCGCTGCTCGGCGACGAGCGCCGCGTGGAGTCGCGCACGCACCCCGATCTCTACGTGCTCGAGCCGCTCGGCGAGATGATCCGCATCGACGACGTCCGGGCCTTGCGGCACGACCTGCACATGCGGCCATTCGAGGCCGACCGCCGGGTCTACCTCGTCCTCGACGCGGATCGCATGAACGAAGACGCGGCCGACGCGCTGCTCAAGGACCTCGAGGAGCCTCCGCCGTATGCGGTCATCGTGCTCGTCGCGACCGAGCTCGGCCCGCTCCCTCCGACGATTCGCTCCCGCTGCCAGCTCGTCCCGTTCACCAGGCTGTCGGAGCGCGCCGTGCGCGAGTGGATCGCCACGCAGGCGCCTGATCGGGCGGACGACGAGGTGCGGATGCTCGCGCGCGCGTCCGGAGGCCGCCTCGACCGAGCACGACGGCTGCTGGATCTGGATGCTGCCGCTCGGCGCGACGCGCTGATCGCCGCGGCCCGCTCGGTCTATCGCGAGGCTGCGTTCTGGCCGGAGGACGCCGCCCGTGTCCTGCTCGAGGTCGCCGGCGCGCGCGGGGAGGAGGCGAGAGCTCGCGAGCAGGAGCTCGTCGACGGTCTCGACCTTCCCGCCCGAGATGCCGATCAGCGGGTGCGACGGGCTCAGCACGGAGCCGAGCGCGACGAGCTCCTGGCAGGGCTCGAGCGGCTCGAGGCGTGGTACCGCGACCTCGTCGTCGTGGCGGAGGGCGCCGACGAGGCGGCCGTCCACGCCGATCGCCTCGATCAGCTCCGGGAGGACGTCGGCGCGGGCGCTTCGGCGGGCGCCGTCGAGGCCGCCGAGGCCGTGCGGGAGGTGTGGCGTGCCCTCGAGGAGTTCAACCTGAACGCGTCTCTCGCGCTCGAGGCGCTGTTCGTCCGACTGCGCCGCGAGCTCGCGGGATCCCTGCGCGGTGCCTCGGTTTGACCGTCGCTACACTCGGTCGACCCCGCCGACGTAGCTCAGCTGGTAGAGCACTTCACTCGTAATGAAGGGGTCCCCGGTTCGAGTCCGGGCGTCGGCTTGACTCCAGCAAAGGGTCGCGGAACGCAAGCGGCCCCGCGACGGCCTCGTCTTGTCTCTGGGTCAGATCTGGGTCAGATCTGGGTCAGATCTGCGTCAGATCTGCGTAAGCCACGTGCGTGTGACTCTCGCTGCCAGTGCTACGCGCCGATGGCCTCGACGAGCGCCCGGGACTCCCCGCCGCGGACGTCCGAAGGCCACGCTCGTAGCCGTACTTGGCGCCGCGCTCGAACGCGTCCGTGAGTCGGCGCTGCAGCTCGGTCTCGTCGATCAGGTGCCGGTCTTCTCGCGCCGGCGGGTCAGTCACGAGGCGCAGGCCGGGCCTACGGTCGGGATGGTTCATGGAGTTCTCCTTCATGGCGGGATTGGAGCGGCCCAGCTCGGAGCGGGCTAGACCGAAACGTGATCACCATGAAGCGAAGATCGAGGATGCTCAGGATCCTCACGCATTGCGGACCGCATAGATCCGCCACATGCCGGGAACGCCCTTCAGCTCGTGCTCTCCGCGATCGTCGAGCTCGATTCCCGATCCGGCCACGAGATCCTTGACCGCACTCGACACGAGAACCTCGCCTGGACCGGCGAGCGCGGCCACGCGTGCTCCGGTATGGACGGTGAGGCCCGCGATCGTGGGCCCGAAGATCTCGTACTCGCCTGTGTGGAGACCTGCCCGAATCTCGAGTCCGAGGTCGCGTACGGCGTCGCGCGCAGCGCATGCACAGCGGATCGCGCGTGCCGGACCATCGAACGTCGCGAGGAAGCCGTCGCCGGTCGTGCCGATCTCGGTTCCGCGCCACTGCGCCAGCTGGTGTCGCACCGCCACGTGGTGGCTCGCGAGCAGCTCGCGCCAACGCTTGTCACCCAGCTCCGCGGCCCGCTCCGTCGATCGGACGACGTCCGTGAACAGCACGGTGGCGAGGACACGGTCGGGGTCTGGTCCGCGGCGCACCCCCGTCAGGAACTCCTCCACCTCGTCCAGGATCTCGTCCTGGTCGCCGACCCAAGGGAGGTGATCGTCACCGGGCAGCTCGACCAGCTTGGCCGCCTCAATGCGATCCGCCATGTAACGAGAGCCTTCGACGGGGAGGGAACGATCTCCAGTCCGGTGCACGATCAGTGTCGGTATGCGGACGGTCGGGAGCGCGTGTCTGACGTCGATGTCGCCGTTCATGAGCGTCAGCGCATACGCGGCCCCGGGGCTCGCGCTCATGCGAAGGTACGTCGCCCACCACGTGCGAAACCCCTGGTCTTCCAGCATGCTCGGAGCCCGGGCCTCGATGCCGACGGCACCTCCCCATCCCTCCTGGATGCTCCGTAGGAACGCTTCGTACTCTTCGACGGTCGCGCCGAATGGATAATCCTCCGCCCACAGGCGCCTGGCATATCCGCCGAGCATCACGAGGGCGTCCGTTCGCTGCGGGTGAGTCGTCGCGAACAGGATGCACATCGGTCCTCCCTCGGAGACGCTCAGAAGCGCCGCGCGCTCCACGTCGGCGGCGTCCATCACGGCGCGAACGTCGTCCATCCGCTGCTCCAGGGTCGGAAGGTCGTCGACCGCCACCCGGTCCGACAGGCCGGTGCCGCGCTTGTCGAACAGGATCAAACGTGAGAACGACGCCAGGCGGCGCAGGAAGCGCGCCAACGACGGCTCTTGCCAGGCCCACTCGACGTTCGAGACCCAGCCCTGAACGAACACCAGCGTGAGCGGCCCTTCTCCCACCACCTGGTACGCGATGTCGACGTCCCCACTCCTGGCGTATCGCACCTCCGGAACGTCCACGACGGCATCGTCGCATCCCGAGTTCGCCGCCCCATTGATCGCGGCGACGCGCGTGCTCGAGCGTTTTGGCTGCGGGAGGTCGTGCTATGCGCCTTCGAGGGCGCTCCTGATCCTCTCGATCGCCGCGCTCTCCTCTTCCTTCACACCGCCCTTGGCCTCGGCTACCGCATTCGCGACCTCGAGCACGAGAGTGCGATAGGGCTCGACCTCGTCGGGGGCCTTCTGGCGGAGCAAGGCCACGGAAGCGCCGAGGGCGCTCATCGTCCCCTCCGCGACCTCCTTCGGCGACGCGACAAGTCCGAAGCCCGTGCCGTGGGCCCCGGAGAGCTCGCGGACGAGCTCGCTCTCGCTCTCGCGATGCGCAGCGAGCTCCTTCGCGACGGCCTTCGCCTCCCCGAAGGTGTCGGTGAAGTCGCGATGTGCCGTCGAGACGAGCAGCCCGGCGCCCGTGACGCCCTGCTGGAGCTCTTTCCATTCATCCTCGGTGAAGTCCGACTTACCTGTCATCTGCCCTCCTCGAAGAGCAAGGGGAGAGCCTCCGAGCGCTCTCCCCTTGTGTCGTTTCGTCAGTGTGACACTGCGCCCGCTGCGTTCACCATTCCTGCGCCGAAGAAGGAGGTCTGACCCGACCCTCCCGTGCACTGGCGCTCGTCGTCCACCGGCCAGTTGGTCGGACAGGACAGCGAGGTCGCGGACGAGCGCAGCAGCGCCGCGACGGCTCCCTGCGGCATGCCCGGGTGCACCTGCCGGATCAGCGCGGCAACGCCCGCAGCGTGCGGGGAGGCCATGGAGGTTCCACTGATCCAGACGTACCGACCGCCGCCGGTCAGGACAGCTCGGTTCGCTGCGGCGAGCGCCTCCCAGGTCCCGGTCGCGTCGGTGCTCGACCACCCGGCGAGAACGCGCCCGCGTCCGTACGCCGTAGCAGGCGTCTGCGGCGCGTCGCCGCCCGGAGCGGTGACGTCGACGGGAGTGCCGACGTTCGAGTAGCTGGCGAGGGTGTTGACTCCGGTCGCCGAGACGGTGACGACGCCGGGCAACTCCGCCGGTGTGACTCGACAGTTGTTGCGAACGTCGCGGACTACCGCAGTGTCCGGCGGCCAGTCAGGGCTGATGTCGTCGGTCGTGGGATGGCCGAGGTCCTGCGCCTCGTTCCCCGCAGCGGCGACGATGACCACGCCACGCTGCTGGGCATAGCGGGCGGCGTCGGCGAGATCGTGCAGTACTGCCCGCTGGCCGGCCTCGTTCGAGCAGAAGTACAGGTACGGATCGGCGAACAGGCTGAGGTTCACCACGTCCAGGCCGTGGTCGCCCGCATACCGAAGAGCCGCCGCGACCGAGTCGGCGAAGCAGAAGCCGACGATCGTGCAGGCCTTCAGGCCGACGATCGTCGCCTGCGGGGCGACGCCCTCGATTCCGATGCCGTTCAGCCGGCCGGCGATCGTCGTCGAGACATGTGTGCCGTGACCCTGAAGATCCTGGACGGCCGACTTCTTCGAGCAGTCGCCGTTGGCGATCTCGGCGGGATCGGCTGTCGGTGTCGTGCTGTAGATGAACGAGCACGACAGCCCGACGTCGATCGCACCCGCGAGATCCGGATGCGTGAAGTCGACTCCACCGTCGATGACGCCGACCTTCACGCCCGCACCGGTGGCGGTGGCATGGGCCGCGGTGGCATGGATGACTCCCATGTCCCACTGGCACGCCGCCAGTGGCTCGGTCCCGCTCTGAGGCGGGTAGGCCGTCGCGCAGAGCCCGGCTGCCGTGCCCGCATCGATCGCGGCCGTGTTCTCGGCCGACGCTGTCTGGATGGCCACGACGAACAACAGCGTCATGACTGCAAACACGAGGCGCCCGCCACGACGGCGTGCGCCAACGCGTTGGTCGAATCCGATCATTGTCCCCTCCCAAATAGTCGGGTCGCCGTCCCTTTCCCCTTCGTCAAGTCGTTGAAACGGACGCTCGACGACGCGATCCACGCATGAGATCGGCGGCTCCACCGATGTGCGGGCTGCGCAAGCGGCCATCATGGGGGCCGATATGAACACGAGCACGACTCTGCTAATGCTCGGGGCGTTCCTCGCGAGCGCCGTCGAGATGGTCGAGGCGCTGACGATCGTCCTCGGCGTCGGCGTCGTCCGGGGGTGGCGGGCCCCGCTGATCGGCGTGGCGGCGGCGACCGTCACCTTGGCGGCGCTCGTCGCCGTGCTCGGCCCGGCGCTGCGCTATCTCCCGATCGGCTCGCTCCGGCTCGTCGTCGGGGCGCTCCTGCTCGTGTTCGGGCTTCAGTGGTTGCGGAAGGCCATCCTGCGCTCGAGCGGCTACAAGCCCCTGCACGACGAGAACGAAGCTTTCAGCCAGGGACGAGTCCAGGCCGTCGAGGCCGGGCACGAGCAGAGGGCGGGACTCGACTGGTACGCCTTCACCGTCTCGTTCAAAGGTGTGCTGCTCGAAGGGCTCGAGGTCGTGTTCATCGTGATCGCGTTCGGGAGTGCACAGGGTGAGCTGGGACTCGCGGCGCTCAGCGCGGGCATCGCGCTGGTGCTCGTCGTTGCGGCCGGGCTCGTCCTGCACAGACCTCTCGCGCGCGTACCCGAGAACACGATCAAGTTCGCAGTCGGCCTCCTGCTCACGAGCTTCGGCTGCTTCTGGGCTGCGGAGGGTGCAGGCGTCGACTGGCCCGGAGACGAGGTGTCTCTCGTCGGCGTGGTCATATTCTTCGCAGCGGTCTCGTTCGCGCTCGTGTGGGTGCTCCGCGAGCAGCGAGCCGCGATCGTCCCTGCGGGGGTCGACGCGTGAGTCGCCTCCGTTCGTTCGCCCGTTTCTGGTGGGACTTCATCGTCGGAGACGACTGGCGCGTCGCGGCCGGAATCGCTCTCGCATTGGGCCTGACGTCGTTTCTCGCACACCGAGGCGCCGATGTCTGGTGGCTTCTCCCGCTCTGTGTCGTCCTGGTGCTCGCAGGCTCGCTCTGGCTCGAGACCCGCCGGACGGGCTGACCGACTCGTGATCCTCACGCCTCGCCAGGCGCCGGGTCGACGACCGTGCGTGACGGCGACGGTGCCGTCTGCACCGCAGGCTCGGGCACGCCGACGAGCTGACCTCCGGCGCACTTCGCCGCGGGGACGGCTCGTCGCGGGTTCACGATCCCGATCGCCCCGGCGATGCCGCCGGCGGCGACGAGGACCGCACAGATCAGCATGACCTGGTGAAACGCGTGTACGGACTCCTCGTTGGCGGCGAACGTGTCTCCGACGAGCGTGCTGGCCACGACCACCCCCACCAGGGAGACGCCGATGAGCCCGGCGACGCGCGCGATCGCGTTGTTGATCGCGGACGCGATGCCGGCGTCGCTCTCGTCCACGTCGGCGAGAACGGTCGCGACGAGCGGTGACACCGTGAGCGAGAGCCCCAGAGCGAAGAGCAGGAGCGCCGGGAGCACCTCGGCGACGTACGAGGGATGCATGCCGACCCTGAGGAGCAGCAGGATGCCCGCCGCCGCGACGAGCGGTCCCCCGCCCATGAAGAGGCGGGGGCCGTAGCGATCCGCGAGCGCACCGAACCGTCGTGAGAGCAGGAACATGACGACCGTGACCGGCAAGGTCGCGAGCCCGCTCTCGAGTGCCGTGTAGCCGGAGACCTGCTGGAGGTAGATCGTCAGGAAGAAGAAGAGGATCGCCAGTCCCGCGTACATGCTGAGCGTCTCGGCGTTGCCGACCGCGAAGTTGCGACGCGAGAACAGCTCCAGCTTCAACATCGGCTCCGGCGCACGGCGCTCGTATGCCAGGAATGAGCCGAACGCGACGATGCCGCCGGCGAGGGGAACGAAGATCACGGGACTCGCCCAGCCGTAGTGCGGCTGCTCGATCAACGCGAACACCACGCCGCCGAGCCCGAGCGCGCACAGACCGGCTCCCAGGAAGTCGACGTGTCGACGACTGGTGTGCGTTGATGGTGGCACCGCGGCGAGAACGACCGCGATCGTCGCGAGGACGATCGGGGCGTTGATCGCGAAGATCCAGCGCCAGGAGAACTGATCCACGATCGCACCTCCCGCGAGCGGCCCGATGAGGGATGCGACTCCGCCCCACGCGGTCCACGACCCGATCGCGGCGCCGCGCTCGCTCGGCGCGAAAGCGGCGACGATGATGGCGAGCGAGCTCGGCGTCACCAGCGCGCCTGCCGCGCCCTGAAGTGCACGCGCGACGATGAGCGTCTCGATCGTCGGCGCGAGCGCGCACGCGACCGACAGGACACCGAATGCTGCAATGCCGATGGAGAACACCCGCCGCTCGCCGAAGATGTCGCCGAGCGAGCCTCCGATCAGGATCAGTGAGGCGAGGGTGAGGAGGTAGGCGTTCGACACCCATTGCTGCGTCGTCAACCCTCCACCGAGATCACGCTCGATCGCCGGCAGCGCCACGCCGACCACGGAGCCGTCGATCGTCACGACCGCCGAGCCGAAGATCGCGGCGACGAGGGTGAGCCGCTGCCGATGGCTCACGGCGTGAGGCTCATGCGTATGTCCCTTCGACCCTGGTGAAACCTAGGCGGACGGTGGGGTCGGCGCGTCGGCGAGATCTGAACCGTTTCGGAATTCGCGCGACCGTGCCGCGGGTCACTCCTTCGTTCCGTCAGCGCGTGCATGAATCGCCTTCGAGAGCTCGAGGATCTGGCGCGACAGTCGGAGCAACTCCCGGTTCTGCTCGTCCTCGTCCTGCACGGTCGCCCATTGCTCGTTGGCGAGGACCTCGCGCTTCGCGTCGGCACGGTTCTGGCTGATCATCACGAAGGTCGAGAGGAAGATGGCCTCCAGGGAGACGATCATCGTCAGGAGCCCGTAGGGGTAGGCCTCGACACCCAGGCCGATCCAGAGGGCGAACCACAACGCGTGCAGGTAGACGAACCGCATCGAGCCGGCGAACTCGGTGATGCGGTCGGCGATGCGATTCTCGA
This sequence comes from Gaiellaceae bacterium, assembly GCA_036257855.1. Taxonomy (GTDB): domain Bacteria; phylum Actinomycetota; class Thermoleophilia; order Gaiellales; family Gaiellaceae; genus GMQP-bins7. The sequence continues at coordinate 15,902 of DATAET010000171.1, forward strand.
TGCTCTGTGCGCGGTCGCGGGCGTGCTCGAGCAACGCGGGGTTCACGCCTCGCCTCCCGCCGTCAACCTGCACTCGGTCGGTCAAGACTTCCCTAGCCCGACGGTGGGCGGTATTCGCGCTCCGCCTCGGGCAGCCAGCCACGGATTCGCTTGACGCGGTTCGCGTCGCTCGGATGGTCGCTCAGGAACTCGGGCGGATCGCTCTTCGACGCCTTGTCCATCCGCTGCCAGAAGGCTAGCGCCTCGCGAGGACGGTATCCCGCACGGGCCATGTAGACGAGGCCGATGTGGTCCGCCTCCGACTCCTGGTCACGGCTCCACGGGAGCGACAGCGCCGTGCTCGCTGCTCCGAGCAACACCCTCACCCGTAAGTACTGATCGGGTGTGAATGCGACGCCCCCGGCGAGGATTGCAGCAGCCGCGTTCGTCATCTTCTGCTGCTGCAGCCGCTCCGCGCCGTGCTCGGCGGTCGCATGCGACACCTCGTGCCCGAGCACGGTCGCGAGCCCGGCGTCGTTCTCCGTCAGTGGCAGGATTCCCGTGTACACCACGATCTTGCCGCCGGGGAGGCAATAGGCGTTCACCTGCTTGCTGCGGATGAGGGTCACCTCCCACTTGAACTGAGGCTTGTCCGCGGCAGCGACGGCGGTGATTCGCTTGGCCACCCTCTGAACCATCTCGTACTGCGGCCCGGACGAGATGATGTTGGCGCGCTCCTTGGTGAGGGTCTTCGCGTAGTCCTGCGCGCCAAGCTGCATCTGCTCCTCGTCGGAGAGGGCGACTCGCTCGGTGCGATGCGTGACGGGAGTCGTGTCGCGCTCGGCGTGCAGGTAGAGGAACCCGACCACCGCGCCTGCGAGGACGAGGGCGATCAGCGGACGAGCGAGGATGATCTTCAGCCAACTCACCGTTCCATCACCGCCTCGACCGTGGAGTGTGCCACCGACTCAGCCTTCGCGACCATGACCGACATCATCGCGCCAGGTCGTCGAATCGGCAGTGGGACACTGATCCGTTACGGAAAGGCCCGCGCGCGCTGCAGGATCGTGCCCCGCGAGCGAGTACGTGTCGACATGCGTGCAGAAGTAGCGGGCGCGGCTCCCCGTCCGGGGCGGGCCCTCGACGTGACGATCACCCTTCGGACGATGCTCGTTGGGGCGGCCGTCGTCGCCGTCGCCTGGGCGTTCGTGGTCGTGCGTGGGGCGTTCCTCATTCTCTTCCTCTCGCTCTTCGCGACGCTCGTGCTCGAGCCAGTGGTGAGACTCGCCGTGCGCAAGCTCAGGATCGGGCGGGGCGCCGCGGCGACGATCGTCGTGCTCGGAATCGCCGGTCTCGCGGTCGTCTTCGTCGCTCTCCTCGTCGCCCCGCTCGTCGATGCCGTTCGAAACCTCGTCGACGACCTGCCCACGATCGTGCAGGACGTTCGCAACTCCTCCATCGGGTCATGGGTCGACCAGCACAGCCAGGCGCCCGAGCAGGCCCAGGGCAACGTGAGCAAGGTGGCGGAGTTCGTCGCCGCGTCTGCGGGGGGACTGCTCTTCAAGGCGTTCTCGGGGTTCAGCGCCATCCTGGCTGCGTTTACCGCGACGTTCTTGACGTTGTTCATGCTGATCGACCTCCCGCGGATCGTCAGCGCCGTGGACAGCCTTCTCGATCCGGCGGGCTCGGCACGGCTGGAGCGGATCACCCCCTCTGTCGTCACCGCCGTCTCGCGAACGATGCTGGGAAACATCGCGATCTCCGTGATCTGCGGGGCGATCTACGGGCTCTCGGCGTGGGCCGTCGGCGCTCCGTTCCCGCTCGCCCTCGGGCTGGTCGCGGGCTTCCTCGACCTCATCCCGATGGTCGGTGCGACCATCGCCGGGGTGATCGTCGTCCTCGCTGCGCTGACGCAGGGTGTGCCGGCCGCGGTGATCATGCTGGTGATCGTCGTCGTCTACCAGCAGTTCGAGAACTACCTCCTCCAGCCGACGATCCTCGGCAAGGCTGCCGACGTCTCGGGGTTCCTCGTCATCGCGAGCGTGCTCGTGTTCGGGGCCTTGCTCGGGGCCGTCGGTGCGATCATCGCCGTCCCGATCGTCGCATCGATCCAGATCATCGTTCGGGAGCTGACCGCCGATCGCCGCGCCGCGATGGCGGAGCTCCGCGCGCACGCACCGCCTTAGAGATAGCCCTTGCGCGTCAGCCAGCGGAGCGAGAAGTAGCCCCAGATCGGAGGCAGATAGAAGGTGGTGAGGCGCTTCGTCAACGCGATGGCGAACGCCGTCGACTCGTCGACACCCAGTGCGATGAACCCCGCTGACAGCGCCGCCTCGGCCGCACCGATGCCGCCTGGCACCGGAATCAGGCCCGAGAGAACCGATGCAGACGTGTTCACGAACACGAGCTGCGCGAGGTTGAGGTGGACCCCGTACGCAAGGCACGCCGCGCCGAGCGCGACCGCGTAGCTCAACTCCGAGGCGACGTTCCCGCCGAAGAGCTCGAGCCGCTTGCGCCGGACCCGGGCGACGCCCCAGAGACTCGAGAGCGCGCTTCGCACTCCGGGAACGACTCTGGCGCGCACCTTCGGTATGGCCAGCACGATCACACCGCTGACGACGAGAGCGATCGCGATCCCGATGAGGAGGCGCCTACTAGGCCCCGCGCCACGAAACTGGCTCGTATCGAGGGCCACTCCGACGAAGGGGAGCGCCAACAGGAACAGCGCCGCCTGAACCATCGTCTCGGATATGTCGTCGACCGCTCCGGCTGCGACCGCGTCGCCGCGCGGTACCCCCATGCGCTGCAGGAAGCGGAGGTTCGTGCCGATCCGACCCGCCGAGCTCGGCACCGTCAGGTTGATGAACTTGATCGCGGACTGCAGCACCACACACGGCAGCAGCGCGAGTGGGATCGCCACCGCTCCCCGCACCGACACGCCCGAGCCGACGAACGCGGTTTGCGCGATGATCAGCGAGACGATCACCCATGCTGCGTCGGCGTCGCCCAGCTCGTGCGCGATCGTGCCGAAGCCGATCTCGGCGAGCTGTGTGACGAGGACGTAGGCGGCGAATATCACCGCCGCCATGAGCAGGATGTCCCTCGGACGGATGCGACGCAGCGGCACGATGTCCGGCTCCTTCGTGCCTGACGCAGCGGCCGCAGCGGCGCGGAGGTCCTTGAGGGCGAGCTCGTGCGACTTCGCGAGGTCGCGGAGATGCGGCGTGAGCGCGGCGGGCTGCAAGTAGGGCAGCACACGCGCGACCGCAGGGCCCCAGCCCGCGTCGACGGCCTTGCCGAGTGCCCGCTCCGGGCCGACCAGCACGGTGCACGCGACCAACAGCTCGGCGACGTCGATGTCGAGTGAGGCCTGGGGAGCTCCGAGCGTCGCTGCGGACAGGTCGACCAGCATCGGCCCGTCGTCGCCGACGACGACGTTGCTCGCATTCAGCCTGCCGTGCGAGATGCCGGCGGCGTGGAGCCTCGCCACCTGCCGCCAGAGATCCTCGAGGAGCTCGTCACTCACGTCCTCGGGCGTGGAGAGCTCCAGCGGCGGAACGTCGGGCTGGCGGGTCACCACGACGGCGTCGTTCTCCGGGCCGAGGCCGACGGTCACGACCTCAGGGACGCGAACGCCCGCCTGCGCCGCCATCAACGTCGCCACCGCCTCGTGCTCGACCTGCTCGAGCCGTCCGATCGGCGCGCTGCGCGGGGGGTCACGGTAGGCGAGGAGTCGCCAGCGGCGAGCCAGCCGCTGCGTGTCCTGCGCGTCCCGGCCGAGCACGCGTACCTTCAGCGCGCTGCCGTCGGCATCGTGCCCCACGAACTCGGCGAAGCCGATCCTCTGTCGCTCCGCGATCCTCAGGTCCCGGACGGTGACGCCCAGCGCGGCGAGCGCGGACAGGACACGTGCCGTCGGCGGCACACCCGCTGCAGAACCGAGCACGATGCGTACGAGCGCCGCCGCCGCGAGGCCGAGCGCGGTCGCGCCCAGCACCTGGGACGGCAGGCCGACACCGAGAACGACGGCAGCGAGCCCGGCCAGGCACACCAGCCAAACCGCGAGCCGCCGCACCGGTTGCACGAGCTCTGGACCGGCAACGGCAAGCACGGCGACGACGCTCGCGAGCCGCAGCTCCGGAAAGCCCCAGTTCGAGAAGACATGGGCTTCCGGCTGGAACCAGTCGGAACTCACGACGCGACCGAGGAGCATCCCGGCGAGGGCCACGAGTGCCAGTGCCAAGACGAGGTCCCGCGCCAGCGTCCACCGTCTGCGGAGCACGACGTCGCCGAGGATCACGAGCGCCAGCCCGAGCGCTCCGAGGAAGAGCCCGCGCCAGAGATACGGCGCCCAGCCGAGGAGGGAAGCGAGCGCGTCCCCGATCTCGGCGTCCACACCTGGCGCGGTTTTCGCCACGACGGCTGTCAACGCGGTCAGAAGTGACGTCGCAACGAGGAGCGTGGCATCCCCCGTTCGCCGGTTTCTCCGTCCCGGCTCGGGAGCCGTGAGCAGAGCGAGGCTCCACGTGCGCTCGGCCGGCCGCTCCGGATGAGTCGTGTTCGGCGGCTCGCTCACGGCGACAGCTTCCCGCATCGAAAGATCGATCGTCCAACGTGCCCGCCAGCCGATGCCACGAGGAGCGCGTGGCCGGACACCCACCGCGCGCTCCCGGCGCCTGGAGCGGGCCTCCTTCGTTGCATAGCATCCGGGCCGTGGCTTTCTTCTGTGGTGTCGTCCAACACCACCCCGAGAGCCCGTTCGCGAAGGCGGGTTGGGGCTGGCCGATGAGCCGGGTCGATCTCCGCGAGGGCGACGTCCACGCCTACACGCCAGTTCTCGTCGGCCGCTGGACGCTCACCATCTCCTACGGCGAGATCGACAAGGCCGTGCTCCGCCGATACGGCTGGGCCGGCAGGATCCGGCTCCATCGGCGGGCCGGCGACGTGACCCTCACCACCATGGGTGGGAACTACGTGGCGATCGCGAACCTCCTCCGCGAGAAGGGTGTTCGCGTCACCGACGACGAGCGCAGCACCGACCAGGTGGCGTAGCCGCGTGCTCCCGCTCGCCGACGGTCTCCCCGCCCGACGCTTCCCGATCGTCAACGTCGCGATCATCGTCGCGAACTTCGCCGTGTGGCTCCTGTACGAGCTGCCGGACCTGGACGGAGCGGTGCACCAGGCGTCTTTCTATCCGTGCACGGTCGACGGCTCGTGCAGCGGGCCGGAGCCGTGGGGGATCAGCTGGTTCACGGCGATGTTCATGCACGGAAGCTGGGACCACATCCTCGGCAACATGCTCTTCCTCGCCGTGTTCGGAAAGAATGTCGAGGACGCGTTCGGCCACCTCGGCTACCTTGGCTTCTACATCGCCGGCGGGTTCGTCGCGACGATCGCCCAGACCGCGATGACGCTCCTCGCGGGAACTGCGGCCGATGCCCAGGTTCCGAACCTCGGTGCGAGCGGTGCGATCGCGGCCGTTCTCGGCGCGTACTTCGTGCTCTATCCGACTTCGCGCGTGCTCGGGTTGATCGGCATCTTCCCCGTGCGGATCTCGGCCTGGTTCTTCCTCGGCTTCTGGTTCCTCTATCAGCTCGTCGAGGCGAACTTCGGCCTGTTCGGGGCGAGTGCGAACGGCGGCGGAGTCGCGTTCTTCGCGCACGTCGGCGGATTCGTGTTCGGGTTCCTCGTCGCGTCGCTGCTCGTGAGCAGCGGACGCCTGAGTGGGCGCGGGGCGGACCCGACGGTTCTGCGCGCTCCTGCCTGAGGTGAACCCCGGCGGTGGTCTGGCGATTGACGCTGCCGGCGCGGCCGCGATATACACGTGGGACACGAACTTCGGGAGGCCCCATGTCTTCGCTCGCCGCTGCGCAGCGCACCCTCGGCCGCACGTTCTTGCCGCCGTGGTGGTTGCCCCTGATCACGAGCATCGGCTGGATGCTCGTCGCGCTGATCCTGCTTCGCTTCGACTACACGTCCGTGTCGGCGATCTCGATCCTCTTCGGCATCATCGCGATCGTTGCCGGCGTGCTCGAGATCGGCGTGATGGTCCTCGCCAACGGCTGGTGGAAGCTGCTGCACGGCCTCCTCGCGCTGATCTTCATCGTTGCGGGCATCGTCGCGTTCATCCATCCCGGGGACACGTTCGAGGCCCTCGCCGCGGTCTTCAGCTTCTTCCTGATCTTCGCGGGGACCTTCGACATCATCATCTCGATCTCCATCCGACGCGAGATCGAGGTCTGGTGGCTGCAACTCATCGGAGGCATCATCGAGCTCGCGCTCGGGTTCTGGGCAGCCGGCTACTACGGTCGTAGCGCAGTCCTGCTCATCGCCTGGGTGGCCGCGATCGCGATCATCCGCGGAGTCCGGGACATCGTGCTCGCGTTCCGCATACGCGAGCTCCAGCACGCCTGAGCAGACACTGGGCCTCGCGGACGCATCCCGTGGTCGGTCCCCGCGGACGTATGCGTACAGCAGTGCGCCGACGAGCGCGCCGGACAGCGGTGCGAGCACGTAGATCCAGAAGTCCGTCCACTCGGAGGCGACGAGCGCCGGCCCGAACGAGCGCGCTGGGTTCATCGACGCACCGGTCACCGGGCCACCGAAGAGCGCGTCGAGCGCGACGGTGCCGCCGATCGCGATGGCGGCAGCGGCGCCCGCGGCCCGCGTGTCCGTCGCAACGGCGACGATCACGAACATGAGGAAGGCCGTCATCACGAGCTCGTACGCGAACGCCGAGCCGGCGCCGACGCTCGGGACGGTCGCGCCCAGCTCGGCCGGGGTGCCGTCCCAGGCCGCACGGAGCACGAGCGCACCCGCGACCGCGCCCACGAGCTGCGCCGGGACGTAGCCAAGGGCGTCGCGGGCCGGGAAGTGCCGCGTCGCGACGAACCCGATCGTCACGGCAGGGTGATGTGCGCGCCGGAGACGTGGCCGGTCGCGTAGATCATCACCATGATCGCGAGCCCGAACGCCCCCGCGATCCCCACCTGACCCAGCGACCCGCCGCGCTCGCTGTCGACCACGATCGCGCCGCACCCGGCGAACACGAGCGTGAACGTGGCGAGGCCCTCGGCAATGCAGCGCCGCGCGAGGGCGCCGCTAGACAAGCAGCTCGCTGATCAGCTTCTGAACGCGCTCGTCGAGCTCGTCGCGGATGCGCCGAACGGTCTCGAGATCCTGTCCGGCGGGGTCGCCGAGGACCCAGTCCTCGTATCGCTTGCCCGGATAGATCGGGCACGCGTCTCCACAGCCCATCGTGATCACGACGTCCGCGGCGCGCACGACCTCGTCCGTGAGCGGCTTCGGGAACTCCTCGCCCATGTCGACGCCGAGCTCCTCCATCGCCTCGACGACGGCCGGATTGATCTCCTCGCCGGGGTCGCTCCCGGCGGAGCGGACGTGGATCCGCCCGTGCGAGCGGAGCTTGACGAGACCGGCAGCCATCTGGCTGCGGCCCGCGTTGTGCACGCAGACGAAAAGCACTTCGGGCATGTCCTTCAAGATGATGCCGTCCGCCTGCCCGAGCGCCTTCAGCCGCTCGCGCGCGAAGCGGTGCGCGAGAACCGGCACGAACACGCTGACCTTCGAGGCACCGAGAAGGTCGACGGACTCGGCGATGTACCGCGCGATCGTCTCACGCGAGAACGTCCCGGCGAACTCGTCTTGCAGTGCGTCGGCGGCCTTCTCGACGTGACTCCGGGTGACTGGATCGAGCATCTCGGTCATGGCCGGCCTCCTCGTATCGACCGTGATCTATGTCCGCCAGTCTTGCGCGGACATCGATGCGTGTCAATATCCAGGTGGTGAAGGCGATCGCCACTCTTGCACCGGCGTGCCCACCGCTCCTCGCGGGGCCGCTCGAGGTCGAGGACGCCGATGCGCTCGCGAAGGCACTGCGCGTGCTCGCGGAGCCGGCGCGCCTTCGGCTCCTCAGCCTCATCCAGTCACAGCCTGGCCAGGAGGCATGCGTCTGCCACCTCACCGAGCCGCTCGGTCTCACGCAGCCGACCGTGTCGCACCACCTCAAGGTGCTCCTCGAGGCCGGCCTCGTGGAGCGAGAGCAACGGGGGAGCTGGGCGTACTTCCGCGTCGTGCCGGAGCAGCTGCGGTCGCTCCGCGAGCTCCTCGGCTAGCCGTCGGCGAGCGCGGGTGCGGTGAAGACCGCCCGCAGACGATCCATCGCCTCCGGGTCGATCCAGTAGTAGGCGAACGTGCCGCGGCGCTCCGAGTAGACGAGGCCGGCGTCGCGCAGGATCCGCAGATGGTGCGAGACCGTCGGCTGCGCGAGCTCGAACGTGTCCGTGAGATCGCACACGCAGCATGCATCCCCGGCGGCGAGCCGGTTCACGATCGCGACGCGGGTCGGGTCGGCGAGTGCCCTGAAGGTCTCGCTGAGATCGTGGGCGGCCTCGGGGTCGAGCGGCGGCACGTCAGGGCCACAGCAAAGTGGCTTCAGGACCGGGAGGGTCTTCATCGACGTTCGTCAATCTAGCAGCGGCTCAGACCGTCACGTACCGCGCGCCGAGGGCCCGGGCGAGCGTGGCGTGTGGCGGGCTCGCTCCCACGACGACCGAGCGGGAGAGGTCGACGTCACGCGCGCGGGCGAAGACCAGCGGCAGGCCTGGGAGGGGTGGCCGACACCAGCAGATGGGCGGCCCGCCGGGATGCGGGCAGACAGCCGCGTCGATCGGGCCCGTTACCAGCCCGGTAAGCGCTTCGACGACGGGCTCGAGCTCGGACGCGTCGCCGTCGGGTCTCCAGTCGAAGACGAGGTGAGGTGCGGCCGGGCTCGCGTTCGCGAGCACGCTCTCCCAGCCCGCCGCGCCGATCGCGGCAGCCGAGGCGAGGACGCCCGCATTCGCGTGTTCGGGGCGGGGACTGCGTTCGAAGCCGATCTGCTCCACGCTGGCGAAGCCCTCGTCCGGCGACGGCTTCTCGAGCTCGCGGAACGCGCGCATCTGCCGCGTCGGTGCGAGGACGCCGGGCTCCGTCCGCGCCAGCTCGGCGAGCCGCTCGGGCGCCGGGAGCTCGCCGAAGCGGTCGAGCAGCCGCTCGACGAGGTTCACCTGAGCCTGCGCG
>DATAET010000172.1:0-25963 GCA_036257855.1 Gaiellaceae bacterium
CGCGAGTGCCGGGGTTCGGGCATCCCGTGCATCGACTCGTCGACCCGCGCGCCGAGCGAATCCTCGAGCTGGCGCACGAGCATGGCGTGGACGGTGCGCACGTGGCGCTCGCCCGCGCACTTCGGGACGAAGTCGTCGATGCACGGGGCACGCCGCTCCCCATGAACGTCTCCATGCCGATCGCCGCCGTGATGCTCGACCTTGGCTTCCCGGTCTCCGCCGTGAAGGCAGTCCCGATCCTTGCGCGAACCGCCAGCCTGCTCGCGCATCTGGCCGAGGAGCAGGAGTCTCCTCTGGGGTTCTTCATGGCCTCGAAGGCGGACGAGGCCGTCGAGTACCGGCCCTCGATAAGCGACTGATGCTCGAGCCGGAGGTCGAGGCCCGCCCCTGGGACGAGCAGCTCGCGATCGACGCGGCCTCCTACCGCGAGCAACTCGCGTACCTCTTCGAGCGCTCGGCGTTCTACCGCGAGAAGCTGACGGCCGCCGGGTTCGCCTCAGCGGAGGCGGCTGGGGAGCTCGCAGACATCGCGCGGCTCCCGCTCACGGAGAAGCGCGAGCTCAAGGAGACGGCGTCGCCCGAGAGCCCGATCGGTACCCACCTCTGCGCGACACGAGACGAGATCGTCCGGATCTACTCGACGAGTGGAACGACTGGCACGCCGAGCTACATCCCGCTGACCGCGAGCGACCTCGAGAACTGGGTGACCGCTTCCGCCCGGAGCTACGGCGCCTCGGGCGTCACCGCCGGGCAGCTCCTCGTCTCGACCTACAACGCAGGACCGTTCGTAGCCGGAGTCGCGCTCGACGCGTTCGACCGCATCCGCCTCTCCCACATCCCCGTCGGGACGGGGAACACCGAGCGCCTTCTCGACGCGATCGAGCTCCTTCAGCCCGACGCCGTCGTCCTCACACCCTCGTACGCCGCACATCTCGTCGAGCGCGCGGAAGAGAGAGGTGTCGACCTCCGGGGCTCGACCGTCGGGCGCGTCCTCGTGGCGGGCGAGCCGGGCGGCGGCGAGCCGGCCTTCCGCGCGCGGCTCGAGGAGAGCTGGGGCGCGAGGGTCACGGAGGCGATGGGCATCGGGGACATCGGCGCCTCGCTCTGGGGCGAGTGCGAGGAGCAGAACGGGATGCACCTCGGCGCCCGCGGGTTCGTGCACGCCGAGCTCGTCGACGGCGAGACCGGCGCCGCTCTCGACCTGGACGACGGAGCCACCGGCGAGCTCGTCCTCACACACCTCCAGCACCGTGCAGCCCCCCTGCTCCGCTTCCGTACTCGCGACCACGTCGAGCTGTGGACGAGCCCCTGCCCCTGCGGCCGGACCGCTCCGCGCGTGCGCTGCCTCGGACGGACCGACGACATGCTCATCGTCCGCGGCGTCAACGTCTTCCCGTCTGCCGTCCGCGACGTCGTCAGCGTCTTCGCTCCCGCCGTGAGCGGCCATATCCTCGTGCGACCCACGGCAAGCGGCGTGAAGCAGGAGCCGCCGCTCCCCGTAACGGTCGAGCTCGCACGCGGCGCGACCGCCGGCGAGGAGCTCGAAGCGGCCATCCGTGAGAGACTCCGCAGCGTGCTCACCGTGTCCACGCGCGTCGAGCTCGTGCCGTTCGGAAGCCTGCAGCGAAGCGAGTACAAGTCGCAGCTCGTGGCGAGGTAGTCCGTGCGCAAGATCCAGACCCAGGGCGTCCACCACATCACGATCAACGGCGCGAACCGGCAGACTGCGATCGACTTCTGGGAGGGCGTCCTCGGCATGCCGTTCGTCTTCGAGCAGCCGAACCTCGACAACGCCTCGGAGAGCCATCTCTACTTCGACCCCGGCGACGGACGCCTCATCACCGTCTTCACGAACGAGGAACGCGAGCCGAACTCGAACCCGACCCCGCGGGAGCCCGGCTTCGTGCACCACCTCGCGTTCGCGCTGTCGCAGGCGACGTTCGCGCAGGCGGTCGAGCGCCTCGACGAGCGCGGCATCGAGCACTCCGGCGTCAAGGACCGCGGCTTCATGGACTCGATCTACTTCGAGGATCCGCTCGGCCTGCTCATCGAGCTCGCGTCCTACCGCTTCGAGCCACCGGCGGGCCACACGCATACGGACGTGCTCCTCGAGGCGCACAAGCTGCGCGTCGAGCGGGGTGACGGCAACATCGACCGCGTCCACCTCGCCGATGCCATCGAGCTCCTCGTCACACGCTCGCAGGCGTCGCTCTCCGAGGATCGCTCACCGAAGAATCCATACCGCTAGACAGGAGGGTCACATGGCCACCCACACGCTCAGCATCCTCAAGCCCAGCGTCAACAACCTGACGACTCGGATCTTCGTGCGGGCCGCGGGCCTCGACTTCGAGGAGGAGGACGTCTGGGGGAAGAAGTCGACGCCCGAGTTCCTCGCGAAGGACCCGGCCGACCTGACGCCGCTGCTCGAGGAGGACGGACTGCCGAAGGGCGCGCTCTGGGAGAGCTGCGCGATCATGCAATACCTCTGCAACAAGCACGGCCTCGACCGCTTCTACCCCACCGATCCGGGCGAGCGGGCGATGGTCGACAGCGCGATGTTCTACCTCATCGGGACGCTCTATCCGCTGCTCGCACGGGCCACGTACCCGAGGCTCGCCTTCGGTCAGTACGCCGGGGAGGTCGGGACCGCGGACGTCTCGGACGAACTCAAGGAGAAGGCGCGCCAGGACGCGGAAGCGGCGCTCGCGGGGCCGCTCGACGTCTACCGCAAGTGGTTCCTCGACGGGAAGACGTTCATCGGAGGCGACTTCCCCTCGATCGCGGACATCCGCTTCGCTGCGACGCTCGAGTTCCTGCGCGCGATCGACTACGACTTTCCAGCCTGGGCCGAGGAGTACATGTCGGCGATGGAGGACGCGCTCGGCGAGGCCTACTCGGAGCCCGCGGCCGACGTGCGCGACTACATCGACTACGTGAGGTCGCAGAGCAACTGACCCACCCGTACGATCGCCGTCGTGGACCGGGACGAGTACAAGCGCACCTCGCTCGAGAACTGGCAGACAATGGCTGTGGGCTGGGAGCGCATGCGCGAGAGGCTCGAGAGCTTCACGCGCCCGGTCAGCGAGTGGATGGTGGAGGCGCTCGACCCGCAGCCGGACGACACCGTGCTCGAACTCGCGGCGGGGCCCGGAGACACGGGCTTCATGGCGGCGGCACGCTTGGGCGACGCAGGCCGGGTGATCTCGAGCGACTTCTCGTCGGAAATGGTCGACGTCGCGCGCCGGCGCGCGGCTGAGCTCGGGCTCACGAACATCGAGCACCGAGTGATCGACGCGGAACAGATCCCGCTCGAGGACGACTCCGTCGACGGCGTCCTCTGCCGGTTCGGCTTCATGCTCATGCCCGATCCGGAGGCGGCCCTCGGAGAGACGCGCCGCGTGCTGCGCCCGGGCGGGCGTCTTGCGCTTGCCGTATGGAGCACCGGCGAGCGCAACCCCTGGGTCACGATCGCCGGCCGAGTCCTCGTCGAGCTCGGCCTCATGCCCCCGCCCGAGCCCGATGCGCCGGGCCCGTTCGCCCTTGCGGACGACGAGCGCCTACGTGGCCTCGTCGAAGGGGGTGGCTTCGACGCCGAGCGCGTCGAGGAGGTGCCGGTGCTCATCACGTACGACGACGTGGACGACTTCATCGCCGTCTCGGGTCAGACGAGCGGCATGCTCTCGAAGATCTGGCGCGAAGCCTCCGACGAGGAGGTCCAAGCGATCGCGTCTCGACTCGCGGACGGCTTCGCGCCGTTCACCGTCGACGGCCGCTACGAGCTACCCGGCGTGGCCGTCGTCGCCGCGGCGAGCTGAACGTTCGGGCGGGTCAGGCCTCGCTCGAGGCGGCCCAGATGTTGATCGCGCTGTCGCTTGCGTAGCGGTCGATCTCGGCGAGCTCCTCGTCGGAGAAATCCAGGCGCTCGAGCGCGGCGACGTTGTCCTCGAGCTGCGCGACGCTGGATGCGCCGATGAGCGCCGAGGTGATCCGATCGTCACGGAGCACCCACGCGAGCGCCATCTGCGCGAGGCTCTGACCGCGCCCGGCGGCGATCTCGTTCAGCGCGCGGATCTTGGCGAGCGACTCGTCGGTGATGAGGTCAGGCGAGAGCGACGTCGGCCGGCTGGCGCGTGAGCCCTCGGGGATGCCGCCGAGGTACTTGTCCGTGAGCATCCCCTGGGCGAGCGGCGAGAACACGATGCAGCCGATGCCGAGCTCGCCGACAGCGTCGAGGAGGTCGGGCTCGATCCAGCGGTTGAGCATCGAGTACGACGGCTGGTGGATGAGAAGAGGCGTACCGAGGTCGCGCAGGATCGCCGCCGCCTCGCGCGTCTTCTCGGCCGAGTAGGAGGAGATCCCAGCATATAGAGCCTTGCCCGCCCGCACGGCGGCGTCGAGCGCGCCCATCGTCTCCTCGAGCGGCGTGTCCGGGTCGTGGCGGTGGGAGTAGAAGAGGTCGACGTACTCGAGGCCCATGCGCCCGAGGCTCTGGTCGAGGCTCGCGAGGAGGTACTTGCGCGATCCCCACTCGCCGTACGGGCCCGGCCACATGTCGTACCCCGCCTTCGTCGAGATGACGAGCTCGTCGCGGTACGGCCGCAGGTCCTGGCGCATGAGAGTGCCGAAGTTCTCCTCCGCGGAGCCGTACGGCGGCCCGTAGTTGTTCGCGAGGTCGAAGTGAGTGATGCCGAGGTCGAACGCGCGCCGCACGATCGCGCGGCTCGTCTGGAGCGGCCGGTCGTGGCCGAAGTTCCACCACAGCCCGAGCGAGATCTCAGGGAGGAGCAGTCCGCTCCGACCCGTTCGCCGGTAGCTCATCCGGTCGTAGCGATCGTCGGCGGGGACGAAGGTCATGGGCGCGAGAATAGTGGGCGCCGTGAGCGCAGTGAGGCACTGGGGCTTCCGCTATCGGGCACACAATGGCGTGCGCCGTTGGGCGGTCGTCGTTCTTCCGTCGGAGTTCGGGCCGAGCAACCCCCCGCCGCCGTTGCCGCTCGTGATCTCGCCTCATGGCCGCGGCGTGCGTGCACAGACGAACGCACGCCTCTGGCGCGAGCTCCCCGCGCGCGGCCCGTTCGCCGTGATCTGCCCTGGCGGGATGGGACGACGGCTGCCCCTTCACTCGTGGGGCTGGCAAGGGCAGATCGACGACCTGGCGCAGATGCCCGCGATCCTCCGCGAGACACGTCCGTGGTTGCGCATCGACCCGGCGCGAATCTACGCGGTCGGCGGAAGCATGGGTGGACAGGAGACGCTCCTGCTCCTCGGCCGGCATCCGCGGCTGCTCGCGGGCGCGGTCGCGTTCGACTCGGTCACCGACTTCGGCCTGCGCTACCGGCAGTTCGCCCGCCTCGCACGCACGCGGCCGCTGCAGGCGCTCGCCCGCATCGAGGTGGGCGGCACGCCGAGCACGAACCCGCGCGCCTACCTCCTTCGCAGCCCCATGAACTGGATCGGAGAGATCGCGCAGTCCGGCGTCCCGCTGCAGGTGTGGTGGAGCGACGCCGACGAGATCGTCGTCGACCAGAGCACGCAGTCGGGGAGGTTCTTCGCGGAGCTGAGAGCCCGCGGGCCGCGCGGCCGGCTCGAGCGAGTCACGGGCTCGTGGAGCCACACCGCGCAGAGCTACTCGCAGCTCCAGCTTCCGGGCGCGGTCACGTGGCTCGGGCTCGAGGGGCTCTAGCTACAGGCCGTTCGCGATCCGCACGACGACGTCCGCGTGCGACACGTTCCCGGCGACGTCCCAGGCCCGGACTCGCAGCCGGTAGCGGCCGTCGAGCAGGCGCGTCGTGTCCCAGAAGCGGAGCGGGAACAGGCGGAACCAGTAGACGCCGTCGCAGCGGATGGTGCGATGGACGTTCATGCAGCCGTTGGCGGGCAGGTTCTGCTCGGTGCCCGGCGCGAAGTGCCGTCCCGTCGGGAGCCCGGGAAGCTGCTCGGCCCAGAACACCTCGCGGCGCCGGACGGTCCTGCCGGTCGCCAGGTGCACGATCGTGACCGCCAGGCGGAAGGGATGGTGCGGTGCGGCGAGCTGCGGGAGATCCTCGAACCAGCCGAGAAACGACTGCGGGTCGCCCACCCGGGCGCGAACGTCGACCAGACCCGAGAGTGCGTCGCGCGCAAGGCGTCTCCCGGCCGGCGGAAGGCGGGCGACGCTCGTGTTCGGGCGCCGTCCCCAGGCGGGAGTCGCGGGCGCGTGGAAGCGGATCTCCCGGATCGAGGGAGCCGCCCGGTCGACGTACGGGTGCAGCTTTCCCTCCCGTCGAAGCGGGTTGACGACCACGCGACCATCGTCGCCGGCGAAGACAAACTCGCTCAGGTGGACGTGCCAGTCGCCTGCGCACGTCCAGCCGATGTGCTGGCCCGGTGCGACGATCTCACCCGTTAGAACGACCGCGTCGATGTGCCCGTACCCGAAGTGGCCGATCTGCGCCGAGCCGCGCATGCCGCGCGGCGTCGCAAAGGACACAGGCCCACCCTCGATCGCGTAGACCCGATGCGTTCGCCCGGGCGGTGCGCCGCGCTCGGGCCGGTCGTCGCGCACGGCGACGTCCACGCCCTCGTGGTAGATCGCGCCGCGCTCGGGGTCCGGGCGGGGATCGAGAAACGAGCCGCGGATGGGATGCTGCCGGTTCTTCGGGGCGACCGGCCATCCGCGCCACGTGTCGTTGTACGTCTGAGTGATCTCGAGCTTTCCGGGGATCGGCAACCCAGCGGCACTATGTCAGGAGACTGCGGCTACCTTCGTCACGTGGACGAGTGGGCAGCGCGTCTTCCTGGGCTGGCGACCGCACTGCGTATCGGGCTGGCCGTCTTCGTGCTCGCCTGGATCTTCGGGCCGTACGAGCTGCGAACCGCGGTGCCGATCTGGATCGTCTTCGCGATCGCGCTCGGCCTCGAGATCAACTTCTTCGCCGGCGCGCTCCGCCAGGCTCCGGCGCCGCGTCCGGACCGGACGCCGCAGACCGTCGACCGCGAGCGCTACGGCTACAGCGACGACGCCGACGACCTGCTGCTCGTCCGCGACGGAGACGAGGAGCTCTGGATCCCGTACTCGGGCGAGAGCGACGAAGAGATCGACGCGCTGATCGCGGAGGCGCGCGAGGGACTGTACGAAGAGCCTCCGCCGGCTCAGGCGGCGCCCCAGCCACGTCGCCGCATCTGGCCTCCCGTACGCCGCTTCCTCACCGGCCTCGGTGTCATCGGCGCGCTCGTCGTCGCCGTATGGCTCCTCGACAGCCGCACGGGCTGGAACGGGGTCGACGGAGACACCCGTGCTGCAGCCGTGGCGCGCTTCTCGGACGAGGCGTCACGCATCGCGGGGAAGCCCGTCGAGATCCTGTGCGACGAGTCGCGCGACTACGTCGGCTTCGTCCAGCACGCGGACGGCGTCGCCCAGGTGGGCGGTGATCACGCGTACCTGACCCCCGAGCGCTGTCTCGACCTCTACCGGCTCGCGTTCAAGGGTGAGAACAGGTCGAGTCAGACCGGCCGCGCGATCGCCGTGCTCGCCCACGAGTCGTGGCACCTGCGCGGGGTGAGCGACGAAGGAACGACCGAGTGCTACGCCCTGCAGTCGGGGGTCGAGCTCGGCCGGCGGCTCGGGCTGTCGGAGGGCACGGCGAGGCAGCTGATGCGGCAGCAGCTCGTCGAGAACGCGCTGCACGGCGGAGCGTCGTCCGAGTATCTCGTGCCCCCCGACTGTCGGAACGGCGGCCGCCTCGACCTCGCGCCCGGCGACTCACGCTTCCCGTAGCGACCTCACTGGTAGTCCGCGTACTGCACGCCGAGCAGGACGAGGATGATCGAGAGCACGATCTCGATGACAGAACGCGACAAGCCCGAAGCGGATCAGGAACCGCTTCACGTCCTCCCCATGTCAACGCACAGTACTCCGATGAGGTTTGCCGATCGAGAGGGTCTTTACCAGGACGACCTGTCCATAAGAAAGGAGCATCGATGTTCGCCCAAACGAAGGCATTCAGCGGATTCGCCGTACCCGACCTCGAGCATGCACGCGAGTTCTACGAGAGCACGCTCGGCCTGAACGTGTCCGAGGACAACGACCTGCTAGTGCTGCACCTCGCAGGCGGACGCGACACGCTCGTGTACACGAAGCCGGACCACGAGCCCGCCACCTACACGATCCTGAACTTCCAGGTCGACGACATCGACGAGACGGTCGACCAGCTGACGCAGCGAGGCGTCCGGTTCGAGCGCTACGACGGCCTGGAGCAAGACGAGAAGGGGATTTCCCGCTCCCCGGCCGGACCTCCCATTGCGTGGTTCACGGATCCCGCAGGCAACATCCTCTCGGTGCTCGAAGACGCAAGCTGAGTGCTCGGTGCGTTACTTCTTTGAGTTCTCGCCCGAGGTAATGTCCTCGACGGAGAAGGCCTGCGTCGCGCGAGCTGCCTCGAGCTCATCGTCGACATGACGCCGTGCGGTGGCGAGCGCCCGCATCCGCGCCTCCTGCCGCTTCGCGAGCTCGTCGTCGATTTCGCGCAGGCGCTCCCGAAGCGCCTTCACCGTAGGCTCGTCCTCTCGATACGCCGCGTCCCCGAGCGAGCGTAACGTCGGCTCGCGCTCGCGACGGAGTGTCCGCGACTCGCTGCGCAGCCGGACGACGTCGCGGCCTGCTCGCAACCAGGCGGAGGCGGAGGCGCGCGAGAACCTCACCCAGCTCGAGGCGTGGTGGGCCGAGCCGAAGACTCGACGCGCGATCGGATCCCCGGGGTTGCGCCGGGCCGCCTCGTAGAAGAGGACGAACGCGACGAGGGCGACCGCAAGGAAGACGATCGTCCCGATCAGGCTGCCCGCGATCAGAGCGATCAGACCGGCGACGAGCATGACGCCGCCGAGTGCGAAAACGGGGCCAGGTGAAAGCGCCCCGTAGTACCGCGGCGTCTTCTCGTCGTCCAGAAGCGACCGCCCGCACTGCTGGCAGAACCTGGCGTCCCACGCAGACGCCGCGCCGCAGGCGGAGCAGACCCGTGGCACCGAGCTCACGCTTCCCTCGGTACCCCGTCGGCGCGGGAGTTACACCGTCTCCTCAGGGTTCCTAGACGGCTCGCGCGCGCGAGCGCGCGGGAGCACGAACCAGGCGAGAACGAGCGCGCTCGCAGTCACTCCGAAGCCGACGAGCATCGCCACACGTATGCCCTCGACGAACGCGTCGTCGGTCGCTTCGAGCACCTCGCTGTCGGTCGTCACGTCGTCCGGCAGCGGCTCGCCGGGGCCGATCAGCGCCGTGACCGCCTGCGGGTTCGCATCGTCGACGACCTGGTCGACGACGGCGTCCAGATCGGCCTGGTTTGGGATGTAAGGCTCCAGCTTGTTGGGCAGGGTCGTCGCCAGGACGCCTGCGAGAACGCTCCCCATGATCGCGAACCCGGCCGTCGAGCCGAGCCCACGCTGAGAGCTCAGGATTCCCGAGGCCATGCCGGACCGTTCAGGCGGGATCGCGGCCATGGCGATGCTCGTCACGGCAGCCGTGGTCGTGGCCCCGGCGGCACCGATGAGCACGAGCGCGATCTCCGTGACGGCGAGATGCACGCCGCTCGACGCGATGAAGATCCCGGCCCCGACGACGCCGCACACGAGCCCCGCGAGGGTCGGCGCCCGACCGCCCTGCGCGGACACGATCCGCCCGGTCAGCGGCGCGAGCACGATGACCGGCAGACCCATGGCAACCGTGAGGAGACCGGCCTTCTCCGGGCTGTAGTCCTGCACGTTCTGGAAGTACTGCGTCACGACCAGGAGCGTCCCGTAGACGAGGAAGAGGACGGCGAAGACTACGTAGAGCGCACTGCTGTACACGCGGTCGCGGAACACGCGCAGGTCCATCATCGGACTGGCACTTCGCAGCTCGACGGCCACGAAGCTCGCAAGCCCGGCCAACCCGATCCCGAAGGACACGAGGATGGCGATCGAGGTCCAGCCGAGATGCGGTCCCTGGATCAGCGCGAACGTGAGGCCGCCGATCCCGACGATGAAGAGGAGCTGGCCCGGATAGTCGAAGCCGCGATCGTCGGGATCGCTGGACTCGGAGACGAAACGAGCCGTCAGGGCGAGCGTCACGACGCCGATGATCGGGTTGATCACGAAGATGCTTCTCCACCCGATCTGCTCCGTCAGGATCCCGCCCACGAGCGGACCGAACGCGAAGCCGACGGACGCGATCCCGGTCCAGATGCCGATCGCCTTTGCCTTCGCCTTCGGGTCGCGGTAGGCGGCGCCGAGGAGGGCGAGCGAGGCGACGTTGACGATGGCTGCGCCGACGCCCTGGATCCCACGCGCGACCGCGAGGAACCCGATCCCGGGTGCGAGCGCACACGCGAGCGACGCACCGCAGAAGAGGACGATTCCCCCGACGTACGCGAGCCGGCGCCCGTGCAGATCGCCGAACGTCGCGCCCCACATCATGAACATGGCCATCGTCACGCTGTACGCCGAGACGACCCATTGCAGCCCGGATTCGCCCGTATCGAAATCCGCCTGGATGTCCGGCAGCGCGACATTCACGATCGTCGCGTCGAGAAAGACCATGAGGAGGCCGAGCCCGGTCGCGACGAGTGTCCAGCCAGGTCGAGGCCCGCCGCTCATCGGGCCTACGCTAATCGGAGAGGAGAGCGCGGCCTAGGCATTTCGTGGCGAGCTCGACGACGCGGCCCTGGCCATCCTGCGGGGTGAGGACGAGGAGGACGACGATGGCGAAGAAGAACCGCTGGACTCCTGACGAGTTTCGCGCCTACAGAGCCGCCAGGGAGGCTCGCATCCAGAAACTTCGCAATCGCGTGGAGCTCATCAGGGCCGAACTCGGAGCCAAGCGAAAGACGAAGCCCGCTTAGGACTTCCGGGCGAGCTCGACGAAGCGGCAGAGCGCATTCACGAGCGCCATCTGCTCGGGCGTCTTGCAGTCGGCCTCGAGGAGCCGCGGCGAGCAGACGAGCTCGACGCGGCACTGAGCGCGCGACGTCGCGACGTTGATGCGGTTGCGGTTGAAGACGAACGAGATGCCGCGCGGCGCGTCCTCCCCGCTCGAGCTCGCGAGCGAGACGAGGACGACCGGCGCCTCCTGCCCCTGGAACTTATCGACCGTGCCGACGCGCACGCCCTCCGGCACCATCCGCCTGAGCGCGCGCACGTGCGCGTTGTAGGGCGTGACCACGAGGACATCGGCCTCGGTGAGCGGCCGCGTCACGCCGTGCTCGTCGGTGTACGGCGTCCCGATCACGGCCTCGATCGACTCTGCGACCGCGTCCGCCTCGGCCCACGAGAGCTGGCCGTTCCCCTCGTGCTCGACCTCGCGGAAGAAGAGCCCGTTGCCGATCGCCACCGAGCGCCGCCCGGTCTCCTCCACGCACTCGAGCCTGCCCGCGTAGTACGCCTCCGACGTGAACCGAGTGAGCTCCGGCCGCAGGCGCCACGTATGCTCGAGGAAGACGCCGCGTTCGGGCGGTACGGTCGTGTCCTCGCCGAGCAGATGCTGAAGCACGGAGACCTTCGCCGCCTCCGGCATCGCCCCCTGCGAGACCTGCGGCAGCTGGTTCGGATCGCCGAGGAAGACGAGCGTGCGCGCGCACGTCCCGAGCGCGAGCGCGTCCGCGAGCGAGATCTGCCCCGCCTCGTCGACGAAGAGGTAGTCGAGCTTCCCGTCGAGCTCCTCGCGTGAAAAGAGCCAGCTCGTGCCGGCGAAGAGCTCGTGGTCTGCCTCGAAGAACGCCTCGACCGAGGGCTCGTTCTCGACGAGGCCGAGCACCTCGTAGAACGACTCCTCGTTGCCGGCCGTTGCCTTCTTCAGGCCGCGGAAGGCGACGCCCTCCGCGACCGCGGCCTCCTCGATCTCGCGCAGGAGGTTGTGGATCGCCTTGTGGCTCTGCGACGCGACGCCGACGCGCTTCCCGATTGCTACGAGGTACGTGACGAGCCGCGCCCCCGTCCACGTCTTGCCAGAGCCTGGCGGGCCCTGGACGAAGAGGTACGAGCCCTCGACCTCGCGCACGCGCCGGCCGAGCTCCTCGAGCCCCTCGGCCTGGATGCGCGCGCCCCCGAGCGGGAGCTCGCGGCGCAGCACCTTCTCGAGGTGCGGGTAGCGCCCGTCGCCCGCGAGGTACGAGCGCGCGACACGCGCGACCGCCTCCCGCTGCGCCCAGTCGGAGAACGGTGAGGGCGGGATCAGAGCACTCGGAAGGGGCTCGTCCGCTCGAGCCTTGCCCCGGCGTAGCGTGACGATGCCCTCCTCGTCGTCCACTTCGACCGCGTGCGCCTTCTCGGTCGCGGGATCGACCCCCGTGCCGCCGATCTTGTGCTCCTGCGGCGGGAACTCGAACGTGTAGACGAGCGATTGCCCGTCCTCGACCGGCTCGCCGACGAGCTCGAGCCCGCCGATCGTGTCGTCGTCCTCCTCGAACTCGGTGCCGACGAGGTCCAGGTGGTGGAACCACTCCCACCACGCCGACTTCGCCTCGCGCTGGTGGTAGTACAGGACGTGCGCGAGGAGCCAGCGCGGGTCGCCCTCCTCCGCGCCCTCGAGCAGCGCGGCGTGCAGCGCCGCGCGTGCGGCGTCGCGCTCCTCGGCCTCCTCGCTCCGCTCCAGCTCGTCGGGCGGCCCCCGCCACGGCATCTCAAGCGGTCGCCGCGTGAGCAGCCACTCGTGCAGCGCCACCGTCGAGCGGCAGTCCTCCTCGTTGTAGAGGCGAATCGCCTCGAGCAGCGCCGGATCCTGCTCCTCGGTCCACTCGTCGAAGAGGACCGCCGACTCTCCCCCTCCCGCGACGTCCGCGGTCCGGGTGAAGCCGTAGAGCTTCTCGACCTCCTTGATCGAGTAGCTCGGGACCGAGGCGCGCAGCGCCTGGCGGACGACGCGGTAGAGGTCGACGAGGATCTCCCGCCGGAGGAGGTCGTCGATCGCATCCTCGCGGACCGCGTGCTCGCCCATGAGCCGCCGCAGCGCCGTCCGCTCGTACGCCGCGTAGTGGTAGACGTGTAGATCGGGGAAGCGCGCCCGCCGCTCCTGCAGCCAGTCGACGAAGCGGCAGAAGGCGGCCTGCTCGCCCTCCCGGTCGAGCCCCCAGATCGCCTCGTAGCGCATCGCGCCGTCGTCGTTGCGGTAGCAATAGCCGAAGAGGTACTCGAGCCCGCGCGCGGGCTCGTAGAACGGGTGGCCCTCGAGGTCGAGCCAGACGTCGCCCGCCGACGGGGCCGGGAGCAGCCGGTAGCCCTTGTCCTCCTCGTCGGGGAGATCGTCGACGCGGCGCTCGCCGGTCTCCCGGAAGAAGAGCTGGAGCGAGGCCTGGTGCCGGAGCCGCTGGAAGATCTCGGGGCGGATGCCGTCGGCGTCGGTGCTGGGCGCCGTGCGGCCGAGCTCCGCGAGCGTCGTGATCCCGATGGCGGCGAGCCGATCCACGTACCTGCGCCCGAGCCCGGCGACGAGCACGAGGTTGTCGTCGTCCTCGAGCTGCTGGTAGCAGAGGTGGCGAAAGTCGCAGATCCGGCAGTGGTCGCACGGCCAGGGGTAGGTCTCGTCGCCGTCCGCGAGCGCCGCCAGGAACCGCTCACGCGAGCGCCGGAAGAAGGCGCTGTAGTCGGCCGTGCGGAACGTCTCCCTCACGCCGGTGCCGAGCTCGACGTGGAGGTGCTCGGGGAGCCGGCCCTGGATGCGTTCGAGCGCGAGCGCGTAGAAGCAGAGCTGGAGGAGGTGCGCCGGCTTCGCCGAGCGGGCGAGCTTCGTGTCGACCGGCTCGTGCGTGCCGTCCGGCCGGCGCTCGAGGAAGTCGACGAACCCGCGCCAGGCGCCGTCGACGAGGTAGGCCTGGTAGATGACGTCCGCCTCGCCGGCGCGGATCGCTTCCTCGGTTCGCTGTTGGGCCTCGGCCGGGTCGAAGCCGCGCTCGTCCTCGTACTGGGGCATGCGGGCGACGGTCCTGCCCTCGGCCTCGAGTCGGTCGAGGTACGCGCGCTCATGCAGGTTCCCCTTGTCGCGGATGAGCATGCCGTACGGGTCGTCGAGGACGGGCCGCTTCAGCTCGCCGCGCTGCACCCGAAGCTCGAGCTGCGTCAGGTGCGGGCAGGCGAGGTGATTCCCTAGGTCGGAGGGGGACAGCCGAAGCGTGCCGTCAGAGACGAGTCGCATCTCCCCGGAGTATCAGCTGTCAGTCAATGCGGGCTTACGCATGGGGTACGCAGGCGGTCCATACACCGCCGAGCATGTCTCTCACGGTGACCCGCTTCTGGGACTTCTCGAAGAGCCGGCCGGCGTCAGCGACGAGCGCCCCGGCTCAGACCTGAGGCACGGGGCGCTCGCAGAACCTGCGTGTGAGGCGGCTACTTGTTGTGGCCGTTCCCGTGGCCGTTGCCGTTGCCGCCTGCGTTGCCGTTGCCGCCGCCGTTGCCGTGATCGCTCGACTGGCCCGGCGGGGAAGCCGGCGGCCCGCCCCCGTTCGACTGGGACGCGGCGTTGGGCTTCTCCTTCTTCGGCTTCTTCGGCTTCTCCTGCGGCGCGGGAGCGGCAGTCACCTGCTCGGTCGTGCTGCTCTCGGCCGTCGGTGTCTCGTTCTTCTTGGACTTGCCGTGGTTCGTCTTCTCCTGCGCACCGGCCGAGGCGTTCTTGGCGCCCTTGTCCGGCTTGGTCTTGTCCTGCTTGCCGGCGGACGCGTTCTCGGTGCCCTTCTCGGGCTTCTGCTTCTTCGACTTGCCCGTGGAGCTCTGCTCAGTGGCCGACTCCTCAGTGGCCTGCGGCTTGCCGTGCTTCTTGCCCTTGACCGCCGCGACGGCCAGAACCTCCGGGCATGGCCCGAGCGTGTCGCCGTGTGCCAGATGGGCCGGAACAGCCGGCGCACCGACGGTGATCGTGTGCGCGTTGCCCGGATTGCCCGGCGGAATGTGACAGATCGTCACCTTCACGGCGCCGTACCCGTATCCGAAGCCCTGGCTCTGAGGGTCGCCGGTCGGCAGGAGCGGGGCGGCGTTGGCAGCCCACGCGAGGACACCTGCGATGCTGACGATCGAGATAACTCTGAGCCCGAAATTCATAGGCGGCTCCCCCTTCGATCGATTCCGGTCCCCCACACCCTCCTGAACAAAGGTGGCGCCAGGGACCTTCCGAGGGTACTAACCCTCGAGTCGGCCGAGCCGCGAGGCCCGGCATTCTTTACAAACGTCTTTCACCTATAGGGACCTTCCCCTCTCCGCGGCTTCGGAGTCTCCCCCGCGCAAGGGGAATTCGTCCCCAGAACGAGGGACTGGTCACTCCGCACGCGGGTGCGCATCCCGAAGGACGCCGGTGAAGCCGGGCCGGCCCTCGACGAGCGAATAACCGCAGCGGCGCAAGCTCGACATCGTTTCCGCGCTCTCCGCTCCGTCCAGGACGAGGACCCAGCGGATGCGCAGGCGGCGTAGCGCCCGCGCGAGGGAACACGGGGAGCTCGCTTCCCGGCCGACGGCCAGGCCGATTCGGTCGTAGCGGGACGTGATCTCCGTCGCCCGGCCGGGAATCTCGAGGTTGCGTGGCACCGTGAGCAGCCCGGGAAAGAAGACCGGTGCGGGATTTGCCGCCAGCCGGCCCTCGGTTGCACGCAAGGGCTGGTAGAGGTGCCAGGGGAGGACGGCGACGCGTTCGTCGCGGGGTAGCGTCCGCTCGAGGAACTCGGCCGTCGTATACCAGTAGTCGGGGTAGCGAAGCGGCTTCACGATCGTCGGGAGAGACCGGACCTGCGAGCTGCCGGCGGGGACCAGGGCCGCTATAGCAAGCGCGTAGGCAAGCGCCATCGCCAGCGTGCGGGTCGAGCGCCGACGTCCACCGCGCGGAGAGGTCGCGATTGCTTCGACCGCTCCGGCGGAGAGGGTGACGAGAGCGAGCAGCCAGAGCGCGCTCCACTTCTGCGGCTCACGGTATGCGGAGACGAGCGGAACGTGGGACGAGAGCCAGACGGCGGCGTCCACGCCCCCCGGGAGCGCAGTGCTCGCGCTCAGCAGGAGCCCGAGCAGTCCGCAGAGCAGCAGCCAGGCCCGGTCGCGCCTCAGCCAGGCGCCGAGGACCGCGGCGCCCACGATGACCGCGGTCGTGAGCGGCCACCACTCGGCACCCCCGGTCGCCAGGGGAAAGCGCCCGATCCGCTCCCCCCAGTAGCCGTACAGCCCGACGAGGTTGACGACCAGGCCGTAGTCGTCGCTCGCGGCCGAGCGGAAGAACTCGAAGTCTGCGCGGGTGAACTGGCGGACGTTCTCGTAGCTGCCCGAGTGCCCGCCGACGAAGAACTGGACGACGCCGTACACCAGCAGCAGGGCGAACATCGCTAGGGAGGCAAGCGTCCACCGGAGCCGGTCGGGGTCGCGCCACAGCCGCTGCCACACGAGCGCAACGACGGTAAGGACCGCGACGAGGCCGACTGCGTGGGGATCGAAGGCCACGATGGCCGCGGCGCACGCCGCCAGCAGAACCGCGGCGGTCGGGCCCGGGTGCGCCTGCAGCGCTTCCCAGGCCGCGAGCCAGAGGAAGAGACCAGCAGCGGCGACCACGACTCCCCATTGGCCTTCGACCATCCGGTCGTACACCCACGGGTTCAGCGCTCCGAGGAGGCCGGCAGCACACTGCGCATACCACGGCGCCCGCCGGAACAGGATCATCGGTGCGAAGCCGGCGAGGAACAGCGCTCCGACGGCGTAGATCTTCCCTGCCGCCTCGCCGCCCAGCACCTCCACCGCTGCAGCCTGGAGCCACGTGACTGGGGCGCTGAAGCCCGGGAGCACGGGGCCGGGTCGAGGCCCGAACACGATGTCGACCTGAAGGAGGTAGCCCTCGCGAAACAGCGAGCGCAAACAGATCAGCGAGAGCACGAGCGGCAGGACGGCGCTCCGTAGAAGAGCCCAATGCCGCCAGCCGGAGCGTGCAATCCCCTCTGCTGTCGGCGGCGAAAGGCTCACGAGAGGACGAGACATCCGGAGACGGCTACCATGGTGCATCCGCCTACGACGCGCACATCCTTGCCCCTTTTGGGTGCATTGGGCGGCGTGAGTTTGTCGAGGATGATGGGGTGAGACGTCCCGCCGCGATCGCGTCCGCACTTGCTTCGCCTGCCGTGCAGACGTTCCTCCGGCAGTCGGTGCTGCTCCTCCTCGTCTTCGGCCTGCTCAACGCGTCGAACTACGCGTTCCACGTCGTCGTCAGCCGTCTACTCGGTCCGTCGGAGTACGGGGCGCTCGCGGCGCTGCTCGCCGTCGTCCTCGTCCTCTCGGTGCCGTTCGCCGTCCTCCAGACGGCGCTCGCGAACCAGACAGCCACCCTTCGAGCGCATGGCCGAGAGCACGAGATCCCCGGCCTCGGCGCCGACGCGCTCAAGACGGTACTCCCCTTCGCGTGGGCGGCCGGCGCCGTCGTGCTCGTGGTCGGCACGCCGCTTCTCAGCATCTTCCTCCACGTCGGGATCGCGCCGGCGATGCTCCTCGCTCCGTACGTCGTGGCTTCCGTCCCGCTCAGCGTCGCCTACGGCGTCCTCCAGGGCCAGCTGCGGTTCAAGGCGCTGGCGGCGCTGATCCTCGTGGGGGTGGCGCTGCGCTTCGTGCTCGGCGTCACGCTCGTCGGCGTCGGCCTGGGCGTCTCGGGAGCGTTGCTCGGAACCGTCCTCGCGACAGCGCTGACCGTCCCCCTGGCCGTCTACGTGATTCGTGTCGACCGCGTGGCGTGGAGGGGCGCGAGACGGATCCTCCACGCCCTGCGCGCGGACGTGGGAACGGCGCTGTACGGCTTGACGAGCTTCTGGGTTCTGGCCGAGGTGGACGTCGCCCTCGCTCGCCACTACCTGAGTGCGGACGACGCGGGCTACTACTCGAGCGCAGGCCTGATGGCACGGGCGCCGCTCTTCATCGCAGCGGCGGTCGGAGTGGTGGCGTTCCCGCGGTTCGTCGCCGGGCGGACGAACGAGGCGTCGTTGCTCCGCTGGCTCCGGGTCAGCGTCGCAGCGACCGCAGTCATCGGTGCGATCTGCGTCGGGGGCCTCGTGCTCCTGAGGGACCCTCTGATCTCGATCGCCTTCGGGCGGAGCTTCCTTCCAGGGGCCGACCTACTGCCACTCCTGGCGACCGCCATGGCGTGTCTGGCGGTGGTGAGCGTCCTCGTGTACTTCCACATCGCCGTGGGCTCACGCGCGTACGTGATCTCGGTCGGAGGAATCGCAGTCGAGATCGTCCTCATCGCACTCTTTCACGACAGCGGGCACGAGATCGCCGCCGTCGCACTGGCGGTGGGCTTTCTCGTGGCGCTCCTCCAGTACCAGGCCGCGACCTCGATCTGCCGCTGGCGCCCGCCTCTACGAGCCCTGGCAGACGGCGGTTCGGGAAGTCCCGCGCTCTGGAGGCCGGCTTCGCTCGAGCTGTCGGTCGTCCTCCCGTGCCACAACGCTGCGCCGGGGCTTCGGACCGTCCTCGAACGGCTGCTCGACCGGCTACAGGAGGTGAGCTCCTACGAGATCATCGTCGTCTCCGACGGCAGCACCGACGAGACGGTCGAGATCGCAGAGTCTCTCCCGTCGAGCGCCGTACGGGTGATGCACTACCCGATCCGTGAGGGGAAGGGTCACGCGCTGCAGGTCGGCCTCGGCGAGGCCCGAGGGGCGTACGTCGCGTTCTGCGATGCGGACGGCGACATCGAGGCCGACGCGATCGAGCCGTTCCTCGCCGTGATGAAGCTGTACGAGCCCGACATCGTGCTCGGCTCGAAGCGGCACCCGCTTTCCGAGGTCCACTACCCGGCGCTACGCCGACTCCTGAGCTGGTGCTACCACAAGCTCGCCCGCCTTCTCTTCCGCGTCAACGTGCGGGACACACAGACCGGTTTCAAGCTCATCCGCCGGGACGTCCTGGCTGCCGTTCTTCCCAGAATGCTCGAGAAGCGCTACGCCTTCGACCTCGAGCTCCTGGTCGTCGCGCGAAGCCTGGGGTTCACGCGCGTGTTCGAGGCGCCCGTGCGCATCCACTACCGCTTCGCGAGCCAGGTCGACCTCCGCTCGGTGCTCGGTATCGGGCTCGACACGCTAGCGATCTTCTACCGGCACTACATCCTGAACACCTACCGGCGCGCGGGCGAGCGCCTTGCCGAACAGATGCCACCGGGTGCTCCCTTCTTCGCCACCGAGTCGGGCGCGGGGGGCCGCCAAGGACGAGCCCGGCGCGACCATGCCCGGATCCTCGTCGTCAACTGGCGCGACCTCGGGAATCCGGAAGCGGGAGGCGCCGAGGTCTTCACGCACGAGGTGGCGAAGCAGTGGGTCGCGCAGGGCAACGAGGTGACGCTTCTCGCGTCGGGCTTCCCGGGCGCAGCCGCAACCGCGGAGGTCGATGGCGTCCGGGTCCAGCGGCTCGGACGGCTCCGGACGGGCTCGTACCACGCGCTCGTCCAACGCGAGCTGATGCGCTTGCGCAACTTCGACGTCGTCGTCGAGAGCATCAACACGCTTGCGTTCCTGACCCCGCTCTGGAGGCACCGGTTGCCACCGACGATCGCGGTCGTCCACCAGCTCGCGGTCGACGTCTGGGACGAGGAGTTCTCCAAACCGCTCGCGTGGCTCGGCCGCCGGGTCGAGCGCGGCCTCCTGCGTCCCTACCGCGACGTCCCCGTCGCGGCCGTCTCGAACTCGACGCGGGACGACCTCCTGCAGCTCGGGATCGCGAACGTGACCGTCGTTGCGCCGGGCCGCGACGAGCCCCCGGACCTCCACGGCCTCGAGAAGGAGCCGGTCCCGACGTTCCTGTTCGTCGGGCGGCTGGCTGCCAACAAGCGACCCGATCACGCCGTCGAGGCGTTCCAGGCCATCAAGAGTGAACTGCCCACGGCTCGCCTTTGGCTCGTCGGGACCGGCCCACTCGAGGACGAGCTCGCCCGGACGCTGCCGGAGGACGCGACGCTCCTCGGGCGCCTCCCCCGGGACGAGCTCTACGCGCGAATGGCGAGCGCACACTGCCTGCTCATGCCCTCGGTTCGCGAGGGCTGGGGCATGGTGGTCGTCGAGGCGAACTCCGTCGGCACGCCGGCCGTCGGCTACGACGTCGCCGGGATCAGAGACTCCATCCGCGACGGCCGTACCGGCCTGCTCGCGACGGCCGGCGATTCGGTAGCGCTCGCGACTCAGGCGATATCTCTCGTGACCGATGAGGGACGCTACGAGGCCATGGGGTCGGCGGCGATGGACTGGGCCGAGAGCTTCTCGTGGGAGAGGACGGCCGACGGTCTCATGGAGCTCGCTCTCGGCGGGACCCAGGCGGGGGTTCGCGCTCGAGACGGCAGAAAGCATGCGCTCGGAACCCAATAGCACTCGATCCCCTGGCAACGTCTCCGCAGTCATCGTCAACTACGAGGCCGGGAAGCTCCTCCTCGAGTGCATCTCGGCACTCGCAGGTCAGAGCACCCTCCTCGAGACGATCGTCGTCGACAACGGCTCGACCGACGGGTCGACCGAGGCTGCGGCGGCGGGATTCCCCGATGTCCACGTCGTGAAGCCAGGCCGCAACCTCGGGTTCGCGGGAGGGGGCAACGCCGGCGCACGCGTGGCTCGCGGCGAGCTGCTCCTCTTCCTGAACCCTGACGTCCGCCTGACTCCCGGCAGCGTCTCCGCCCTGGCGGCGGAGTTCACGGATCCATCCGTCGGCGTCGTCGGTCCCCCGCTCGACGTCGCGGTAGCGGA
The DNA here is from genome assembly GCA_036257855.1 of Gaiellaceae bacterium. Classification (GTDB taxonomy): domain Bacteria; phylum Actinomycetota; class Thermoleophilia; order Gaiellales; family Gaiellaceae; genus GMQP-bins7. The sequence goes on from DATAET010000172.1 coordinate 20,676, forward strand.
TGCAGTCGAGTACGGGGCGACGCTCGACCCGATCGGATCCCCGGTCGGCCTCGCCGATCGAGGACCTGCCCTCTACGTCCCGGGGTGCGCTCTCATGACACGCGCGCGTCTGTTCCATGCGCTCGGAGGCTTCGACGAGCGCTTCTTCATGTTCGTCGAGGACGTCGACTACTGCTGGCGGGTCCTTCTCAGCGGCTCGGACGTACGCGTGGCGCGAATCACGCCGGCCCAGCACGAGGGCGGCGCAGCCGCGCCCGGCGGTTACCTGACAGCCGAAGGCGTTACGTCGACCCGCTTTCGGGTCGTGCTCCGGGAGCGCAACACACTCGCCATGCTGCTCAAGTGCTACGGCAGCCCGCTGGTGTGGATCGTCGTCCCGCTCTATGCGGTGCAAAGCCTTGCAACGGCGGTGGTGCTCGCGGCCGTTGGCCGACGGCGGACCGCGATAGACATAGCCGGTGGCCTCTGGTGGAACCTTCGTGAGCTTCCGAGGACGGTCGAGCTGCGGCGGATGGTTCAGCGGTCGCGGCATGTAAACGAGAGGAAGATCCTGAAGAGGATGTACCGCGGTCTCTGGAAGGTCACTCTGCTCCTCCGCTTCGGGATCCCCGAGGTCTCCGAAAAGGGAGCCCCGACATCGGAGCTCGCACCGTGAACCCGGGATCGGGCCTGTCCCTCGACTCGGGGAGGGTCACGGAGTCGCCTCGGTACCGTCGGGATACTCACAGGTACGGCGCCCACGAGGTGATCTTGCGCAACGTGCCGCCTGGCAGCACGGTGCTCGACGTGGGCTGCGCCACGGGGTACCTCGGCGCAGCGCTGAGCGCGCGTGGGTGTAGAGGCTGGGGGATCGACCGGGACGCCGCGGCCGTCGCCGTTGCAGAGCCGTGGTACGAGGAGGTACGCGCGATGGATCTGGACGACTGCGCCGAGCTCCCGTGGCCTGAGAATTTCTTCGACGTCGTCTTGGCCGCGGACGTTCTCGAGCACCTGCGAGATCCAGACGGGGCGCTGCAACTCCTTCGCCGACACATCCGGGCAGGAGGACGGCTGATCGTCTCGCTGCCGAACGTCGCACACGTTTCGGTCCGGCTTCCACTCCTCTTCGGGCGTTTTGGTTACGGCCCCAGTGGGATCCTCGACGAGACACACGTTCGTCTCTACACGTTCAAGACGGCGCGCGAGCTCGTGGAGTCCGAAGGTTTCACCGTCGAGCGCCTCGTCGGCGCGTCCGATCACTTCGGCGCTCTGCTCCAGAGCCGCCGAGCATCGCGACTCGTTCGCGGAATGCTCGCCCACAACATCGTGGTTCTCGCGACACCGAAACCGTGATATCGGCTGGCCTCGCCCGACGCGAGTGGACACGGCTCCACGCAGGGATCTCCGGGCGCGTCGCCGCGTATGCCGTCCCGGCGCTGCTGGCCGCGATCGCCGTCCAGACCTGGTTTCGCGACGACACTGGTCTCGCGTCGGGGGACCTCCCCCCGCCGGTCGTTCCCGCCGGCGACTACCGGTCGCACTGGAACGACTTCGACAGCGGCGCCGGCGGACCGAGCTACGCGATCGTATGGCTTCCCTATTTCGAGGGGCTGCGAGCCTTCGACCGGCTGGGGCTCGGCGAGGTCGCCTTTCAGCGGCTGTGGCTGTCCCTCCTGTTCGCAGGCTCGGCCGCCGCGGTCGTCTTCCTCGCCCGCGGCCTCGTCGACTCCCCGCTCGCGGCTGCGCTGGCCGGAGTTCTCGCGACCTTCAACGCCTACCACCTGATCACCGGGTTCGACCCGGTCCCGCTCAGCGCGATGGTGGCCGCGGGGCTTCTCGGGGGCCTCGTTCTGCGTGCCGCCCAGGACGGGCAGAGGCCCCATCCCCTTCTCTTCGCCTTCGCGTCCCTCGTGCTCGGCTTCGTGTTCATCAACCCGGCGCACCTCTTCCTCGTGGTCGCCTGGCTCGCCGTCTGCGTGCTGCTCGCGTGGGCCGCTCACGGGCGCGTCGGGCTCGCGCGCGTGGGGCGCTTCCTTGTCGTCGCAGCGCCGCTCGCGCTCCTCTTCAACCTGTGGTGGATCGTCCCCGCGGCCCTGTCGCTGACCGGGCCCGTCTTCTCGGATCAGTTCTCAGCGCCCGGCGTTGCCCAGTGGTCGTGGACGCATGTTCGCAACGGCATCCCGAACATCCTCGGGCTGAACTCCTCGTGGGCCTGGAGCTATCCGGAGTACTACCCGTTCGCGGCACGCCTCGAGGAGGCCCCGTTCGCCGCGCTCCAGTACACGCTGGCGGCCGGTGCGGCGCTCGGGCTCCTGCTCGCGCAGGGGAAGAAGCAGCGCGTCGCGCTCTGCCTGGCGGGAGTGGGCCTGGCTGCGATCTTCGTCTCAAAGGGCCTGCACCCGCCGCTCGTGGGACTGAACCTGTGGCTCTACGACCACGTGCCGGGCTACTGGCTGCTGCGTGACCCGGCCAAGGTGAACCTTCTGCTCGTCCTCGTCTTCGCACTCCTTGCCGCGCTTGCCGTCGACCGCCTCGAGCAGTCATCGACGGTGAAGGGAGGCATTGTCGCCGGACTTCTCACCGCCGCCGCGCTCGTGTATGCGTACCCGTTGCTCACCGGAGCCGTCGTTCCTGACGAGCGACCGCTGCTCCCTTCGTCTCACGTGCGCGTGCCCCAGGCGTGGGACGACGTCGAGGCGTACCTCGATGCCGCCCCCCGTCAGGGCAAAGTGGTCGTCCTCCCGCGGCTCGACTACTACCAGGCTCCGACGACGTGGGGCTACTACGGAACGTCCTTCCTACACCAGCTCCTCGAGCGGCCAGTCGTCGAGCCGCTACCGGGCGGCTACTTCTCCGAGCCTGTCGTCGCGCAACACGTCGGCTCGCTCGAGCAAGAGCTCCTGCGAGGCGGCGGGAACGTTCCCGCAGTCATGCAGGCCCTGGGCGCGAGGTATCTCCTCCTGCGCCGGGATCTCCAGACCTCCTTCCCGGGGCGTTCCTTCGTCGCGCCGGGACGGCTGGCACGCGCGCTCCCCCGCGCGCCCGGACTTCATCACGCGCGCTCGTTCGGGCCCCTCGACCTCTACGAGGCCGACACGCTCCAGAACGCAGAGGTCTATCCAGCGGTCCCGTTGCTCGGCGCGGGCGCGGAGCCCGCCTCGCTCTACCGGGCGATCGAGGTCGGCCCGAACGTCGCGTCCGTCGCCCAATCCGATGAGACACTGCTCAACGGCGTGGCCAGGGGCGAGATCAGCCTCGTGCCGGCGACCCGGGCCCGCGCCGGGGCGACAATGATGCGCTCGCGGGCGGGCACTGTTCTTGCCCTCGGCGGGGGGCGCGAGCGCACGCTCGTGCGATTCCCCAAGGTCTCGCCGCCGTTTCGAGTGATCGTGGGCAGGCAGAGCTTCGTCGTGCCGCGAGGCCGTCGGAGCATCTCACTCCCGGCCTCGACGCTCGCGAGCGCGCCAACGCTCTTCCGTTTCCTCCCCGACGAGAAACCCGTTCGGGTCCCGATTCCAGCATGGCTCCCGACCCAGCTCAGGGACTGTCACCGCTACGACCGGCGAACCCCGACCGAGGTCGGCCTCACCGCCGAGGTCGTCCAACGGGACGGCATCCCGACCGCCCGCCTGGGAGCCCGGGACCATTCGGCCTGCGTGGCGATTCCGCTCGGAGACGTCAAGCCGAGAGCGCCGCTCCTCATCCAGCTCTCGTATCGCGCCGTGACCGGAAGCCCACCCCGGATCTGCCTGTGGCAGGTCGGGCCGGGTCGATGCGCACGGATCCCCAAGCTCCTCGGGTCCCCGGGTTGGCACGGCCTCGAGGCAACCGTGACGCCCAGGGCCGGCACGCGATCGCTTCGGCTGTTCCTCTACGCGGACGGCGACGGTCGGAGCCGGACGGCGACCGAGTATCGCGAGATCGCGATCAACCGTCCGCGTCCCGTCGTCGCGCTCGGCGTGGCGCCACTCGGCGCCCTTCCGAAGATCTCCTACCGTCGAGTGGCGCCGTACGAGTTCCGGGTCCGCGTCGCAAACGCGCGACGGCCGTTCCTGCTCGCCGTCGACGAGACGTTCGCGCCGGGATGGCGTGTCGAGGCAGCAGGGCGAGATCTGACCGGCCTCGCCCACGTGCGCGTGAACGGTTATGCCAACGCCTGGCGTCTGCCGTGGAGAGGCACGTACGAGGTCACGGTGACCTACGGCCCGGAGCGGCTCGCCCGCCTGGCACGGCGCATGGACCTCGTCCTGATCCCACTCGTGGCGTTTCTCTGGCTCGGCTGGGGCGTCGCGCGTCGGCGTTCCTGAGCGAGGATGGAGGCCGCCCGCCTTCGGCCGTAATCGCCCGTCCGAGTGCCCGTCGCTGATTCGAGTTCCCCCTCCCGGGCCGCGATTTCACCCGGACGAGGGATGGGTTTAGCTGGATCGAGGGATCGCTCGGGCCTCGATGGGTGAGTAGCTTCTGACCGAAAGGGTTATCTGCGGAATCGGCGCCCGGAGACGGGCGCCGAACCTAACCGGAGGGAAGAACTCGATGAAGCGACTCATCATGATCGCCGGCATGATCCTGGCCTTCGGGCTCGGCGGTGCTGCGGCGTTCGCAGCGACATCCGACCAGCCTCCGGCGCCGCCTGGCCAGCCGGACTGCGAGCACGGCAACAGCCAGGCGCAGTGCAAGGACGATCCACAGGCCGACAACGGCAAGGACTGCCAGGAGCACGGGAACCAGGGTGGTCAGAACGAGGATCACTGCAAGTCCGACACCACCCCGACGGAGACAACGCCGACGACGCCGACGGAGACGACTCCGACGACGCCAACGACGCCGAACACGCCTCCGTCCAACACCCCTCCGGCGAACACGCCTCCAGGCCCGTCCTCGTCTGCATCACCGGCCGGCCCGGCCGCGGCGACGACTCCCGCGAGCACGGAGACCGTGTCGGCACCGCAGGAGGAGCAGGAGCCGGAGGTCTACACGCCTCCAACGCCCTCGAAGCCGAAGCCCGCGCAGCGGAACTCGGCAGCGGTCGAAGCAGTCAGCACATCGTCGGCCCCGGCGCCGACCACGGCAGCGCAGCAGGCACCGTTCACGCCCTAAGCGTGAAGACGGGCGCCCCCATCCTCGTGTCGTTCGCGGTGGGGGCGCTCGTCGTGCTCGCGTTGCACACGCACGGAACAGGCGCTCAGGCGGCAGGGGGGCCGCCGAGCCCCGCCCTCGCCGCGCCGCTGATCGCGGAGCCGGCCGCGGCGAGGGCGGCTGGGATCGCTCCTAGCCCGGCGAAGCGGGTGCAGGTCGACAGCCCGGCGCGT
>DATAET010000173.1:0-2052 GCA_036257855.1 Gaiellaceae bacterium
TACGGCCTGTCACGGATGCCGTGGGGGTAGCGCTTGAGCGTAAACGGCCGGTTGCGCAGGTGCGGCACGAGCGCGGGCCCGATCTCGACGTAGTACTCGGCGAGGTCGCGCTTCGTGACACCATCGCGCGGGAACATGACCCGGTCGGGGCTCGTGAGCCGAACCTGGCGGCGGCCGATGCGAAGCTCCTCGGTCACGTTTCCGCGACAAGGTAACGTTGGAGTGTGAGCGGTCGACTGAACGAGCTGTCGGCTCACGGCGTGAGCGTCTGGGTCGACTCGCTGTCGCGAGAGATGCTCGAGACCGGGCACCTCAAGCGGCTCATGGAGGAGGACGCCGTCGTCGGCGTCACGTCGAACCCGACGATCTTCGAGAAGGCGCTCTCCACGGGCGAGTGGTACGACGCGCAGCTCCGCGAGGAGCTCGAGCGGTTGGACGACGTGAAGGAGGTGTTCTTCGCGCTCGCGGTCGAGGACATCAAGCGCGCATGCGATCTGATGCGACCGGTCTGGGAGCGGACGAACGGCGTGGACGGGTACGTCTCGATCGAGGTCGATCCCGACCTCGCGTACGAGCGCGACAAGTCGTTCGAGCAGGCGAAGCTGCTCTCGGAGCTCGTCGACCGTCCGAACGTCTTCGTGAAGATCCCGGCGACGGTGCCCGGCCTCGGTGCGATCGAGGACTCGATCGCTGCCGGACGCTCGATCAACATCACGCTGATCTTCGCGCTCGACCGTCACGCAGCAGTGGCTGAGGCGTATCTCCGAGGGCTCGAGCGCCTCGTCGAGGGTGGAGGCGATCCGACGCACGTCGCGTCCGTCGCGAGCTTCTTCGTGTCGCGGGTCGACACGGAGGCAGACCGCCGGCTGGCCGAAGTCGGCCGGGAGGACCTCCAGGGGAGGCTCGCGGTGGACAACGCCAAGCTCGCGTACGAGCAGTACCTCGAGGTCTTCTCCGGACCGCGCTGGGAGATGCTCGCAGCTGCAGGGGCGCGGCCGCAGCGCTGCCTGTGGGCGTCGACCTCGACGAAGAACCCCGCATATCGCGACGTCCTCTACGTCGAGGAGCTCATCGGGCCGAACACCGTGAACACGATGCCGTTCGAGACGATCGACGCGTTCCAGGACCACGGCGTCGTCCGCGAGACCCTCACTGAGGGCGTGGAGGAGGCTCGTACGCTGTTGAAGGAGCTCGAGGCCGCCGGGATCGACTACGACGACGTCACGAAGACGCTGGAGCGCGAGGGCGTCGAGAAGTTCTCCGCCTCGTTCGCCTCCCTCCTCGGGGGCATCGACGCGAAGCGCGCAGTGCTCGCCTGAGACCTATCCGTCACACACATATGTAAGTTGCATATACTGCCCGGCGTGCATCACCGCCGACGTTTTCGCCCCCGCAACCGCTCCCGCGCCGAGGACGGCACCTGGGAGGTGCGGGCGCGCGTCGAACGGTTCGGCGAGCCCGCGCTGCTCTTGTTACTGGCGAGTGGTCCGACCCACGGCTACGAGCTGCTCGAGCGGCTCCCGGAGCTCTCGGGCGAGGACCGCGTGGACGTCGGGAACCTCTACCGAGCGCTGCGCTCGCTGGAGGAAGAGGGGCTCGTCGTCTCCGAGTGGAGAGCCGACCTGCCGGGCCCGACCAAGCGCACGTACACGCTGACGGACGAGGGTCGCGCCGTGCTTGCGTCCTGGCTCGAGGCTCTCGAGCAGCTGCGCGGCGGCCTCGCCGCATTTCTCGATCGTGCACGGGAAGGAGGTGACCATGTGCGAACGACACCACCGACGCAGGTGGGAGCGTCGGGCTCCGAGCCGTGAAGAGCTCCTGAACGCGCTCGAGGAGCGCCAGAAGGATCTCGAGCAGGAGATCGCCGACATCCATGACGTGCTGCGACGGCTGCGTGACGAGGGCGCGACGCCCTCGGCCGAGCCGGCGCCGTCGATCTAGCCGACACCGCCGGCGACAGCGGCGAGGAGCTCCTCGTGGAGGCTCCCGTTCGAGCTGATCGCGGTGCCGCCGTCGATCCGCGACTCGCCGCTGAAGTCGGAGAAGCGGCCA
>DATAET010000174.1:0-30387 GCA_036257855.1 Gaiellaceae bacterium
CACGAACCTCGCGTCGTGCTTCTACACGTGTCGGGCCGCGGCGCGGGGAATGATGAAGAAGCGCGCCGGGACGGTCGTGAACATCTCGTCGATCGTCGGCATCCACGGCAACTGGGGCCAGACGAACTACGCAGCGTCGAAGGCCGGGATCATCGGCTTCACGAAGTCGCTCGCCCGCGAGCTCGGGAGCCGGAACGTCCGCGCGAACGTCGTGGTTCCCGGGTACGTGAAGACGCAGCTCACGGACGTGCTGCCCGAGGAGGCGACGGGCGCGATGCTCGAGAACACGCCGCTCGGGCGGCTCGGAGATCCCGAGGACGTCGCCGGGGCGGTCCGCTTCCTCTGCTCCGACGAGGCCTCGTTCATCACCGGAGCGGTGCTGCTCGTCGACGGCGGGTTGGGGATGTGACCGTGACCGACGGTTCCCGCAACGGCCGCCGTCGCGTCGTCGTCACCGGCGTCGGGATGGTCAGCCCGCTCGGCAACGACCCCGCCTCGAGCTGGGAGGCCCTCGTCGCCGGGGAGTCGGGCGCCGCGCCGATCACGCACTTCGACACGACCGACTACGACGTCCATTTCGCGTGCGAGCTGAAGGACTTCGATCCGACGGTCTGGATCGACCGCAAGCAGGCGCGCCGCATGGACAAGTTCTCGCAGATGGCGCTCTACGCGGCGCGGATGGCCGAAGCGGACAGCGGAGTCTCCATCGCGGCCGCACCCGATCGCGTGGGCGGTGCCGTCGCGACCGGCATCGGCGGCCTGTACGCGTTCGAGAACTGCTTCCAGAGCCTCCTCGAGCGCGGGCCGGACCGGACGAGCCCATTCGCGATCGTCCAGATCATCCCCAACATGGCCGCTGCCTGGGTCTCCATGGAGCTCGGTGCGCAAGGGCCGCTGGCGGCTGAGTGCACCGCCTGTGCGGCGTCGAACATGGCGATCGGCGACGGCCTCGATGCGATTCGGCTGGGCCGCGCGGACGTCATGTTCTGCGGTGGGACCGAGGCGCCCATCACGCGGGTCGGGATGGCCGGCTTCACCGCCATGCGCGCGCTCTCCCGGCGCAACGACGATCCGAAAGCGGCCTCGAGGCCGTTCGACGCGGGGAGGGACGGCTTCGTCATGGGCGAGGCCGCCGCCATGCTCGTGCTCGAGGAGTTCGAGCATGCGCGCTCGCGCGGGGCGAAGATCTACGCGGAGGTGCTCGGGTACGGGGTGTCCGCCGACGCGAGTCACGTCTCCGATCCGGACCCCAGTGGTCAGAACCCCGCCCGCGCGATGCGGATGGCCTTCGCGGACGCCGGGATCGAGCCGGACGACGTCGGCTACGTGAACGCACACGGGACGTCGACGCCGTCGGGCGACTCGGCCGAGACCCGTGTGCTCAAGCTCGCCCTCGGAGAGGAGAAGGCACGCGACACGCCGGTGTCCTCGACGAAGGGGGCGACCGGCCACTGCCTCGGCGCCGCCGGCGCGGTCGAGGCGATCTTCACCATCTTCGCGCTCAGGGACGGCGTCCTCCCGCCGACGATCAACTACGAGGTGCCGGATCCGGAGTGCGACCTCGACTACATCCCGAACGAGGCGCGGCGCCAGGCCACCGAGATCGGCGTGTCCAACTCGTTCGGCTTCGGCGGGCACAACGCCTGCGTCGTCTTCCAGCGCTGGGACGAGGGCGCCTAGGCCGCGAGTCAGACGCTGCGCCGCTCGAGGAGGAGTGTGTCGCGCCAGGCGCCGTTGAGCTGAGCGATCCGCTCGCGGCGCCCGACGACGCGGAAGCCGACGCGCTCGTGCAGCGCGAGGCTCGCCTCGTTCTCCGGGAAGATGCTTGTCTGGACGGTCCAGATGCCGCCCGCGTCCGCGCTCTCGAGGAGCGCCTTCATGAGCACGCGACCGACTCCTCGCCCTCGTGCCGCCGACGCGACGTACACGGAGTGCTCGGCGACGCCCGCGTAGCAGGGGCGCGACGATGTCGGCGAGAGGGCAGCCCACCCGAGGACATCGCCGTCCTCGACCGCAACGAAGCGATGGTCCTGGTGCCGTCCACGGTCGAACTCGTCCCAGCTCGGGGTCGTGGTCTCGAACGTCGCGTGCCCGGTGGCGATCCCCTCGGCGTAGATCGCCTCGACTGCGGGCCAGTCTTCCGCCGTCATCGCGCGAACCTCGACCACGGAGGGCAGATTAGGCTTGCGCCATGCAGCGGTGGGCGACCTTTGACTGCTACGGAACGCTGGTCGACTGGAACGCGGGCATCCGCGCCGAGCTCGAGAAGCTCTTGGGCGTGGAGAAGGCCGACGAGCTGCTCCGCCGTTACCACGAGCTCGAGCCCGAGATCCAGGCAGCCTCGCCGGGCGCGTCCTACCGCGAAGTCCTGACGCTCACGGTCGAGCGGCTCGCAGCGGAGACGGGTCTCACGCTGCCCGAGGGCGAGGCGAGCGGGCTCGCCCGCTCCCTCCCGTCCTGGCCCGTCTTCGACGACGTTCGGCCGGGGCTCACGGAAGCGCGCGAGCGCGGCTGGAAGCTCGCGATCCTCTCGAACACGGACAGAGACCTCGTCGATGCGTCGATGGAGGCCATCGGCATCTGGTTCGACTACGCGGTCGTCGCGGGAGAGATCGGCTCGTACAAGCCCTCCCCGGGGCACTGGGAGGTCTTCCGCAAGAAGACGGGCGCCGATCCGGAGAATCACGTGCACGTCGCGCAGAGCCTCTTTCACGACATCGGCCCCGCGACCGAGCTCGGGATCCGGACGATCTGGATCAACAGGCTGGGCGAATCCGAGGATCCTCGTCCCACGGTGACGCTGACCGGCGTCGGCGAACTCGCCGACGCGCTCGATCGACTCGTCCCAGCGGACGAGTGATGTCCGCTCTGCGGGCGCGCTGCCCGGAGTGCAGGACGTTCACCGCCGTCGCGATCGGGTCGGGCTACGAGTGTCACCGCTGCGGGGCGACGTTCGCCGCCGGTCTCGTTCGCGTGCCGCGGGCCTGGGGCGTCGGCGGCGACGAGATGGCGGAGGGTGCGCGCATCGCGCTTCCCTACCCGGAGGCGGCGATCGTCGAGCGCGACACCCTGGACGAGCAGAGCACGGCTGTCGCCGAGTCGCTGCCGGAACGCCCGGTCGTCATCGGCGGATGCTGCTGCGCCCACGTCGGGGCGGCGCGTGAGCTCGCACGCCGGGCGGAGCGTCTCGCAGTGGTCTGGATCGACGCGCACGGCGACCTGAACACGCCCGAGACCTCCCCGTCCGGGAATCTCTGGGGGATGCCGTTCCGCATGATCCTTGACGGAGGCGGCGTCGCGCTCGAGGACGCCGCCCTCGTCGGGTCGCGCAACCTCGATCCCCCCGAGCTCGAGTTCGTACGGAGCGCCGGGATCGACGACTCGCTCGACCGGGCGCTCGCCGACGTGTCGGCTGCCTACGTCGCCCTCGATCTCGACGTGCTCGATCCCTCCGAAGTGGACGTCCTCATCCCGGAGCCGGACGGGCCGTCGTCCGCGGAGATCGAGGCGCTCCTGGGCGACCTCGCGACGCGGACGCCGATCGCGGGCATGGGGGTGACGGGGCTCCTCCCGACGGAGCGCAACGCGGCTCTCGCGAGGCGGATGCTCGCGGCGGCTGGGTTCTAGACCTCGCCACTACACTCCAGCGCATGTCCTCCGGCCAGGGTCGCGTCGACGTCGAGGTCGAGAGCAAGCGCCCGGACGAGCCGAACCCGGACGAGGCGCATCCCAATACGTGCCCGAGCTGCGGATCGCACTACCGCGACGACGAGCTCGAGCAGACACTGCGTGTGTGCCCGCAGTGCGGACACCACTTCCGCGTTCGCGCACGCGAGCGCATCGAGCAGCTCGTCGACCAGGGGTCGTTCACGGAAGAGGACGACGACCTACGGTCGGCGGACCCGCTCGACTTCTTCGACCTGCGCCCGTACACGGAGCGGCTTGCGGAGGCCGAGCTCGCGACCGGGCTCGGTGACGCCATCGTCTGTGGGAGCGCCCGGATCGAGGAGCAGGAGTGCCAGGCGGCCGTCATGGACTTCGAGTTCATGGGCGGCTCGATGGGCGGCGTCGTCGGGGAGAAGTTCGCGCGTGCGTGCGACCGAGCGTCGAGCAGCGGCGTGTCGCTCGTCTCCGTCTCCGCGTCGGGCGGGGCGCGCATGCAGGAGGGGATCCTCGCCCTCATGCAGCTCCCGAAGACGATCTGCGCGATCGACGAGCTCCACGAGTCCGGCGGCGCGCTCTTCTCCGTCCTTACGCACCCGACGACCGGGGGCGTGCTCGCCAGCTTCGCGAGCCTCGGCGACGTCGTCGTGGCGGAGCCGGGTGCGCTGATGTCCTTCGCCGGACCGCGTGTCGTCGCACAGACGACGCGCGAGAAGCTTCCTGACGACTTCGGGCGCGCGGAGTCGAACTACCGCTTCGGGCATCTCGACGCGATCGTGGCGCGACCCGACCTGCGACCGACCCTTGGTCGCCTCCTCCGGTTGTTCGCGCGCTAGTGCCAGGCGAAGCCGAGATGCGGCTGCGCGAGCGCCTCAGTAAGCTCGGCGGCATGAAGCTCCTGCGCGGGACGAAGCTGACCGGGGAGCTCGCACGCCTCCAGGAGCAGCTCGACCAGATTCGCGCCGACCCGAGCGCGGAGGAGATCTGGCAGTCGGTCGAGCTGGCGCGACACCAGGATCGCCCGTACACGCTCGACTACGTGGAGCGCATCCTCGACGACTTCTTCGAGCTGCACGGCGACCGCGGTCGTGCGGACGACCACGCCCTCGTCACGGGCATCGGGAAGCTCGACGGACGGACGGTCGTGCTCGTCGGGCACCAGAAGGGTCGTGACCTGAAGGAACGTGCGAGCCGCAACTTCGGGATGGCGTACCCGGAGGGATACCGCAAGGCCATGCGTGCGATGGCGCTCGCGGATCGGCACGGGTTCCCGCTCGTCACGATGGTCGATACGCCGGGCGCGTATCCAGGGGTGGCCGCCGAGCAGCACGGGCAAGGCGGCGCGATCGCGCGCTCGCAGGCGGCCATGGTGCGCCTGCGCGTGCCCAGCGTCGCGTGCGTCATCGGCGAGGGCGGATCGGGTGGTGCCATTGCGATCGCCGTCGCGGACCGCGTGCTCATGCAGCAGAACGCGATCTACTCGGTCATCTCGCCGGAGGGCTGTGCCGCGATCCTGTGGCGGGACGCGGGGGAGGCCCGAAAGGCGGCAGCGGCGTTCAAGCCCGACGCCGCCCACTGCCTCGAGCTCGGTGTGGTCGACGCGATCGTCGCCGAGCCCGATGGTGGCGCACACACGGATCCCGACGCTGCCGCGCAGCTGCTCGAGCAGGGGATTCTGGCCGCGCTCGACGAGATCGAGGCGCTGGAACCCGAGGAGCGAAGGCGTCGCCGCCGCGCGAAGTACCGCGTGATGGGCGTTCTTGCCGGGACCTAGCCGTTTGGGGGGTTTTCCCCACGTTCCACAGGCTTATCCCCGGTCCCCGAATGGGGTCTGAGCAGGGAAAAAGGTTCTGATGCAGCCGATTGGTAAAGAAAGCGTTGCGCTTCGGGCGACAATCCACAGGTGAGCCTCGACCAGTACCGTCGCAAGCGCCGGAAAGGGAAGACGCCCGAGCCGTTAGGTGCTTCTGCGAAGCGCGCCGAGGAGCGTCGGTTCGTCGTCCAGCGGCATGCGGCACGGCGCCTGCACTACGACTTCAGGCTCGAGCGCAACGGTGCGCTCGCGAGCTGGGCGGTGCCGAAGGGCATCCCGTTGCGCCGCGGCGAGCGCCACCTCGCAGTGCACGTCGAGGACCACCCGCTCGAGTACGCCGACTTCGAAGGGATCATTCCCGCCGGTGAGTACGGGGCGGGGACGGTCGAGATCTGGGACAGCGGCACCTATGAACTCCTCGAGGAGAAGCGCAACGGTGGACTGACCGTCGAGCTCCACGGATCGCGCCTCGAGGGCGTCTGGACGCTCGTACCGGCGTCGCTCGACGGGGATCCTAAAAACTGGCTGCTCCTCCGCAAGGACGCGGGCGACGGAACCGGCACGCGCTACCAGCCGATGCTCGCCGTCGCGTCGGACACGCTCCCGACGGGCGAGGGCTGGGTGTACGAGCCGAAGTGGGACGGGTTTCGCGCCATCGTGACGGTCACGGGCGGTGACGTCGCGTTCACGAGTCGCAACGGCAACGATCTGACCCAGCGCTTCCGTGACCTCGCCCTGGCCGCGAGCGGCGCGATCGCGACGTCCGACGCCGTGCTCGACGGCGAGATTTGCGCGCTCGACGACGAAGGGCGGTCGCGGTTCTCGCTCCTGCAGGAGGGCAGGGGAACCCCTGCGCTCGTTCTCTTCGACCTCCTCGAGCTCGAGTCCGAGCCGGTCGTGGACGAGTCTCTGGCCGAGCGGAGAAAGAAGCTCGAGCAGATCGTCGCCCGCGGCCCGGGCGTCGTCGTCTCGCCGCAGTTCGAGGATGGTCAGGCCCTCCTGGCCGCCGCCCGGGAACAGCATCTCGAGGGCGTCGTCGCCAAGCGTGTGGACTCGCCGTACCGTCCTGGTCGGCGAACGGCCGACTGGCACAAGCTGAAGCTGCGCCGGACGCAGGAGGTCGTGATCGTCGGCTACACGCGCGGACAGGGCCGTCGCGCCGGAGGGTTCGGGGCGCTCGTCGTGGGGGTCCACGACGCCGGCGACTTGCGCTGGGCGGGAAACGTGGGGACGGGGTTCTCGGACTCCGAGATCGAACGCCTGCTGGTGCGTTTCAAGCCGCTGGTGCGCGACGCGTCGCCGTTCGCAGAAGTGCCGAAGATGCCGCGGGTCAAGCGCTCCGACATCGTGTGGGTCGAGCCCGAGCTCGTCGCCGAGGTCGAGTTCGCGGAGTGGACGCACGAAGGACGGCTCCGAGCGCCGTCGTACCTCCGGCTGCGCGAGGACAAGGCCGCACCCGACGTCCGGCGCGAGCACGTGAAGGTGCCTCCGACGATGAAGCGCCGAGGCCGCGAGCTTCGCTTCTCGAACCTCGGCAAGCCCTTCTGGCCGGAGGAGGGGATCACGAAGGGTGACCTCATCGCCTACTACCGGGACGTGGCCGAAGTGCTCGTCCCGCACCTCCGCGGCCGGCCGTTCACGATGAAGCGGTACCCGGACGGCTGGCAGGGCAAGTACTTCTTCCAGAAGCAGGCGCCGTCTCACATGCCCGATTGGATTCCGCGCACGGCGCAGCCGGCTTCGACGCGCGAGGGCGAGAAGAAGATCATCGACTACGCCGTCGTGAACGACGAGCTCGCGCTCCTGTGGATGGCGAACATGGGCTGCATCGATCTGCACGCCTGGTCGTCCCGCGTCGACAAGCCGGACCGGCCGGACTGGGTGATGTTCGACCTCGACCCGTCGGAGGGCGCGACGTTCGAGGACGTCGTTGCGGTCGCGCGGCTCGTGAAGGACACGCTCGAGCTCCTCGAGCTCGAGAGCTGCCCGAAGACCTCCGGCTCACGGGGGATGCACGTGCTCGTCCCGGTCGCCCGTCGCCACTCGTTCGGGGAGGCACGTGAGTTCGCCTCGATCGTCGGCAGCGCGCTCGAGCGGGCTCACCCTGGCTTGGTCACGACCGTGTGGTCGAAGGCGAAGCGAAAAGGGGTGCTGGTCGACGCGAACCAGAACCGCCCCGGTGCGACGAATGCGATGGTCTACTCGGTGCGCCCGCGGGCAGGCGCTCCGGTCTCCACTCCCCTGAACTGGGCCGAGGTCGTCGCGGGGCTCGATCCGGCGGGATTCACGATGGAGACCGTGCTCGATCGCGTGGCGCGCCACGGCGACCTGTTCGAAGGGGTCCTCACCGGTAGGCAGTCGCTGAAGGCCGCGCTGAAGTCGCTGCGCTAGCTGTCGTCGAGCCTCTGCGGGTGCCCGAGCATGGACAGCTCGACGATGTCGCGCCGGAAGAAGAGCGCGACGGTCCAGTCGGCGACGACGCGCAGCTTTCGGGTGAGCAGAGGCAGCTGGTACAGGTGGTACGTCCTCGTCACGAACCAGCCGAGGAACCCCCACAGGTGCACGCCGGGAAGTTCGGCGATGCCCTTGAAGCGGCCGAGCGTCGCGACCTGTCCCAGCATGCGGTACCCGTACGGCTTCGGCGTACCGGTGAGGTTCTTCGCGAGCCGCCTCGCCTGGCGCAGGGCGTGCTGGCAGGTCGGCGGGTCGTAGACGCCCGGCGTCCTGGCGTTCGGGACCGCTGTGCAGTCTCCGAGTGCCCACACGTCGTCGAAGCCCTCGACGCGAAGTGTTTCGTCGACGACGACCCGGCCACGCTCCTCGAGCGGGAGGCCGAGCTCCGGGAGGAGCGGGCTCGCGCGGACGCCGGCAGTCCAGACGAGCGTCCTCGCCGGAATGCGGGTCCCATTCGCGAGGACGGCCTCGCTGCCGTCGTACGACTCGAGGGTCGTCTCGACGTGGATCTCGACGCCGCGTTCGGTCAGCCGCCGGGCGGCGTACTCGCCGAGCCGGCGGGGGATCTCGGGGAGGATCTTCGGGGCCGCGTCGACGAGCACCCAGCGCTGGCGGACGTCGCGGAGGCTCGGGTAGAAGCGCAGGGCCGCATGCGCCATGTCGTTCAGCTCGGCGAGCGCCTCCACGCCCGCGTAGCCGGCGCCGACGAACACGAATCCGAGCTCGGACGGGTCGTCCGGATGGATGACCGCTCTCTCGAGCTGCAGGAGCACCAGGTTGCGGAGGGCGATCGCGTCGGCGAGGTCCTTGAAGCCGTGCCCGTGCTCCGCGAGTCCCGGGACCGGAAATACCCTCGTCCGCGCACCCAGCGCGACGACGAGCCGCTCGTAGCCGATCGCGACCGGCCCAGCGATGGTCTCGACGCCGACGGACTTGTGCTCGCGATCGTGGGCCGTCACGTGCCCGAGGAGCAGTTCCGCGTGGGGGCACATCTGCCGGAGGGGGACGACCACGTGCCGGGGCTCGAGTGTTCCGGATGCCGCCTCGGGGAGCAGCGGCGTGTACAGCATGAAGTTCTCGAGCGAGACGATGGTCGCGCCGCGGCGCTTGAGGAGGCGCGCGACATAACTGCCGGCGAATCCCCCTCCGAGGACGAGCGTCCCCCCGCGTGCCTCCCGTCGCTCCACGGGTCATGCTTACCACGATGGGGCTCCAGGTATCGGTGATCGGGAGCGGCGCGACGTGGGAGGACGCCGCCGAAGAGGTTGGCCGGCTGCTAGCGGAGCGCGGCTGCATCGTGGTCACAGGAGGCCTCGACGAGGTGATGGCCGCGGCCCACCGGGGGGCGAAGGCGGCCGGTGGTGCGACGGTCGCGATACTCCCGGGCGAGGATTGCAGCGCGGCCAACCCGTGGGCGGACCACGTCGTCGTGACCGGGATTGGGCACGCGCGGAACCTCGCCGTCGCCGCGTCGGGGCAGGCCGTGATCGCCGTCGGCGGCAGCTACGGGACGATCGCGGAGATGGCGCTGGCGCTGAGGCTCGGTCGGCGGGTGGTGGCGCTGAGCGGCGCGCCGGAGGTCGACGGGGCGCTGGCGGCTGCGTCGCCGGCCGAGGCTGTCGAGCTCGCGCTACGAGACCTCGGCTAGCCGTCTCTGCAGGAACCGGCTCTCCGAGTCGTTCGACGTGAGCTCGAGGGCTCGCCGGTAGGACGCGGCCGCTTCGTCGCGTCGGTCGAGGCGCCTGTAGAGATCCGCCCTCGCCGCATGGAGGAGGTGGTACTCGTCGAGCCCGTCGATCTCGTCGAGCAGAGCGAGGCCGCGGTCGACGTCGCCGTCGAGCGCGACTGCGACGGCGCGGTTGAGCTGGACGACGGGCGAGGAGTCGAGCGTCGCGAGGGCGTCGTACAGCGTGACGATCTCCCTCCGCGGTCGCCCCTCAGCGTGTGCTGCCGCGATGGCCGCCTGCAGCTGGTACGGCCCTGGGCTGCGCAGCGAGACGGCACGCTCAAGGACGTGGAGACCCTCGCCGATCCGCGCGGCGTTCCAGAGCGACCGGTCCTGGTCCTCGAGGAGGACGATCTCCCCGTCGCTGCCGACGCGTGCGATGCGACGTGAGTCCTGCAGCAGCATGAGCGCCAGCAGCCCGAGGACCTCTGCCTCGTCGGGCATGAGGACGGCGAGGATCTTCGCGAGCCGGATCGCCTCGTCGCAGAGCTCGTCCCGGACGAGGTCCGCTCCGGCAGTCGCCGAGTAGCCCTCGTTGAACACGAGGTACAGGACCGCGAGCACCGTCGGCAGCCGTTCGGGCAGCAGGTGGTCGGGCGGGACGCGGAAGGGGATTCCGGCGCCGCGGATCTTCCGCTTCGCCCGGACGAGTCGCTGCGCCATCGCCGGCTCCGCGACGAGGAAGGCACGCGCGATCTCGCCCGTCGTCAGCCCGCCGACCTCGCGGAGGGTGAGCGCGACGCGGCTCTCCGGCGCGAGCGCGGGATGGCAGCACGTGAAGACGAGCGCGAGCCGCTCGTCGGGGAGCGCGCTCACGTCCTCCTCCTCGGCCGGCAGCTCCTGCAGCCTGCCGATGAGCTCCGCCTTGCGCTGGAAGACCTTCTCGCGGCGTATCCGGTCGACGGCGCGGTTCCGCGCGGTCGTGACGATCCACGCGCCGGGGTTGCGAGGCAAGCCGTCGCGCGGCCACCGCTCGAGCGCGGTCGCGAATGCGTCCTGCACGGCGTCCTCGGCGAGCTCGAGGTCGCCGAGCACGCGGGTGAGGATCGCGACGGCATGCCCCCATTCCTCACGGAAGACCTGCTCGACGTCTCCGGCCATGCCCCGCTATTGGAGCACGTGCGCTACTGGAGGACCGGGCGGATCTCGATGGATCCATGCCGGGCGGCGGGGATCTTCGCGGCGAGCCGAATGGCCTCGTCGAGGTCGGGTAGCTCGATGAGGAACAGGCCCCCGATCGCCTCTTTCGTCTCCGCGAAAGGGCCGTCCGTGACGACGCGCTCTCCGTCCCGGACGCTGACGACCTTGGCAGTCCAGCTTCCGTCGAGCTCCTTTCCCGCGTAGCCCGGGTCGGACTTCCGCAGCTCGTCGAAGAGCGCGTGCCACTCCGGCAGCGACTGCGCGCGCCGGCGAGCCGCCTCGTCGTCCGAAAGGTCGAGCCAGGACGAGTCGTCGCCGTAGATGAGGAGCGCGTACATCATGGCCCGACCTCCGGGTCGTTCGGGTCGCCGTACACGGGGCGCACCTCGATCGAGCCGTGCTCTG
This sequence comes from Gaiellaceae bacterium, assembly GCA_036257855.1. Taxonomy (GTDB): domain Bacteria; phylum Actinomycetota; class Thermoleophilia; order Gaiellales; family Gaiellaceae; genus GMQP-bins7. The sequence continues at coordinate 11,202 of DATAET010000174.1, forward strand.
CGCCGGGGATTCGCGCGGCCCAGTCGAGGGCATCCTCGATCACCGCGCACTCGAAGATGTAGTAGCCGCCGAGGGCCTCCTTCACCTCCGCGTAAGGCCCGTCGGTGACGAGCGTCTCGCCGTCGCGGACGCGGACGGTCGTCGCGTCGCGGGTTGCGGCGAGCTCGCTCCCCGCGAGCATCACCCCGGCGGCCCGCGCATCCGCCGAGAAGGCTCGGTACCGCTCGTACCAGGCGGTGCGCTCCTCGTCGGAGACGCCGGCCCATCCCTCCTCGCCTGCGTAGATCAGCGCCATGTACTGCACGTCGCCTCCTTGTCGTCGCTCGTACCCTGCCGACGAACGGTCATCCCCGGAATCGACAGCTATGCGGCCATTCGCCCCAGGAGTGTCCGCGCGCCATCTTTGTCGAGGGGCTCGTTGAGGTTCCCGCACTTCGGGCTCTGCACACACGACGGACACCCCGCGGCGCACGGGCAGCGCTCGAGCAGGCGCAGCGTGTCCTCCACCCAATCCTCGAAGCGGTCGAATCCCCGCTCCGTGATGCCCACGCCGCCAGCGTGCCCGTCGTAGACGAAGATCGTCGGGCGGCCGGTCTGGTAGTGCACGTTCGTCGACAGGCCCCCGATGTCCCAGCGGTCGCACATCGCCCACAGCGGGAGGAGTGCGATCAGGCTGTGCTCCGCGGCGTGGAGGGTGCCGAGGAGCTTCGGCATCTGCTCGAGCCCCTCGAGCTGTTCCGGCTCGGGACAGAACCAGACGGCCTCTGTCTCGAAGGTCGTCTCGGGCATGAGCATCGGGACGACATCGATCGTCGAGCCGTCGCGCACCGCCTTACGCGCGTATGCCACGACCTGCTCGGTGACCGAGACGCGCCCGAAGTGGAGCTCGAGTCCGAGACGGCGCGCGGCGCGATCGCTCGCCTCGATGGTCGTCTCCGACTCCTTCTTTGCCTGCGTGTACCAGTCGACGCGGGCGGGAGTAACGACGGCGATCCGCTCCGCGAGCGAGAGCGACTCCACGAGGTACTGCTCGCCGAGGTGGAGGTACACCGCGCCCTCGTGCACCGTCGAGTACGCGCGATCGCGCTCGACGAGGCCCAGCAGCGACCCCGTCTCGCCGTCGACGACGGTGAATGCCTCGGCGTCGCCGGACCGGAGCGACACGCGAGCGGCGGGGTAGTCGCGCCCCTTCCAGACGAAGCCGGCGGAGGTTCGCTCCAGCTCCGGGAGCTCGGCAGCGCGGCGCAGGGCCTCGGCGCCGAGGATCTCCGCGTCCGCCTCGTCGAGTGGTGCCTCGAACGCGGCGGAGAGCACGTGCGGGTCGAGGATGCGTGGATTCGCGTGGTCGAGGATCGCCGCCTCGACGCGGCGTGAGAGGAGTGCCTCCGGCTCGCGCGCGAAGAACTGGTCGAGCGCGTCCTCGCTCGCCACGAGGATCGCCAGCCCGCGACTGCGTCGGCCGGCGCGTCCCCATTGCTGGCGGAGCGATGCCACCGTTCCCGGGAAGCCGACCGAGATCGCGCAGTCGAGCAGGCCGATGTCGATGCCGAGCTCGAGCGCGTCCGTCGCCGTCACGCCGAGGAGGTCACCCTCGACGAGGCGACGCTCGATGTCACGGCGCTGCTCGGGCGTGTAACCCGCCCGGTACGGCGCGAGCCGCCGCGCGGTCGCGATGTCCACCCGCTCACTCGCGAAGCGGTGGACGAGCTCGGCTGCCTTGCGGCTCTTCGCGAAGCAGATCGTCCGCAGCCCCCGCGTCGTCAGCTGCGAGAGGAGTCGGGCGGCGTCGCCGAGCGGACTGGCGCGCAGGCCGAGCTCGGCGTCGAGGAGCGGCGGGTTCCAGATCACGACCTCGCGCTCGGCTCGTGCCGACGTGTCGCGATCGACGACGGTCGCCGTCTCGCCGGTCAGCTCGAGGGCGAGTTCACCGGCGTTCGCGATCGTCGCCGACGCGAGCAGGAACCGCGGCTCCGAGTCGTAGACGCGCGCAAGGCGGCGCAGGCGACGCAGAACGTTCGCCACGTGCGAGCCGAAGACGCCGCGGTAGACGTGCGCCTCGTCGACGACGACGAAGCGGAGGTTCGCGAGCACGTCCCCCCAGCGGTCGTGGTGCGGCAGGACGCCGACGTGGAGCATGTCGGGATTCGTGAGGACGACGTTCGCCCACTTGCGGATCTGCCAGCGCCGCTCGCCCGCCGTGTCGCCGTCGTAGATCGCCGGGCGGAGGCCCTTCAGCCGAAGCTCCGCCAGCGACCTCGCCTGGTCCTGGGCGAGTGCCTTCGTCGGGTACAGGTAGAGCGCCCGCGTCTTCGGCTGTCGCGCGATCGCGTCGAGCACCGGCAGGTTGAAGGCGAGCGACTTGCCCGAGGCCGTACCCGTCGTGACGACGACGTTCTCGCCACGCTGCGCGGCCTCCCATGCCTCCGCCTGGTGCCGGTAGAGCGCCGTGACGCCGCGCGCGACGAGCGCCGATGTGACTCGCGGGTCGAGATCGTCCGGAAGCGGCTCGAGGACGGGCTCCTTCGCCGGCTCGAGGCCGCTGTACGCGATCTCCTCGCCCTCGAGGAGGTCGGCCCAGCTCGTCGCGACCGTCGTCACAGGTGTGGGCCGAACTCCCGCTCGTAGCGCGTGCGGGGCTGGGCGCCGTGGACGGTCGCCCGCGGCTCGCCGCCCGAGAACAGGATCACGGTAGGAAGCGCGAGCACGCCGTAGCGGGCGGACAGCCCGGTCTCGTCGTCGACGTTCACGCGCACGAGGCGAACGCGCCCGTCCCACTCTCGCGCCAGCTCCCGCAGATGAGGCTCGATCGCATCGCACGGCTTGCACCACGGGGCCCAGAAGTCGACGATCACAGGCAGCGGGGACGCGAGCACGGCGCTCTCGAACGTCGCTGCATCCACAGCGTTCACGGTCACAGCCTGCCTGCGAGAGCCCGCAGGCGGAGCAGGGGCACGCGCCACATCGCCTCCGTGACGATCGAGCCCGTCATCTTCGACGCGCCGGCTCGACGCTCCGTGAACGTGATCGGGACCTCCTTCACGCGCAGCCCCGCGCGGGTGACCCGGTAGGTGGTTTCGATCTGGAACGCGTACCCGTGTGCGTGCAGCTCCTCGAGGTCGAGGGCCTCGAGTGCGACCCGTCGGAAGCACTTGAAACCCCCTGTAAGGTCGCGCACGCGCAGGCCGAGGATGATCTGCGCGTAGAGGCAACCGCCGCGGGAGACGAACCGGCGCAGGAGACTCCAGTTCCTGGTCCCTCCCGCACGGGCGTAGCGCGACCCCAGCACGAGGTCGGCCTCGTCGGTCGCGGCGATCAGCCGTGGGACGTCCGCCGGGTCGTGCGAGAAGTCGCAGTCCATCTCGAGGACGAGCTCCGCACCGTCGGCCAGCGCGCGGCGGAACCCGGCGATGTACGCGGGACCGATCCCCTCCTTCGCCTCACGGTGCAGGACGGACACCCACCCGAGCTCGGCTGCGAGCCGGTCGGCTATCTCGCCGGTCCCGTCGGGTGAGCCGTCGTCGATCACGAGCACGCGGTCGCGCTCCGTGTCGAGAACCTCTCCGAGCGCTTCGATCATGGACTCGAGGTTCTCGCGCTCGTTGTACGTCGGGAGGCAGAGGACGGCCCGGGGCACGGCCGTATCATCGCGGCGTGCCCAGGACGTTGCCCCGGAACGGCGAGCTCGCTGATCAGCTCGACCTCCTCGCCGACCTCTCCGAGATTCTCGAGGAGGAGTCGTTCAAGGTGATCGCGTATCGCCGCGCTGCAGGGCGCATCCGGGAGTCGCCGCTCCCGATCGCCGACCTCGCGCTCGACGGGAGAGCCAAGGAGCTCCCGGGGATCGGCAAGACCATCGAGCAGAAGGTCGTGGAGGTCGTCGAGGACGGCGAGATGCACGCGCTCACGAAGCGGCGTGGGCTCGTGCCGGCGGGTGTCGTCGACTTCCTCCGCCTGCCCGGCGTCGGTCCGAAGACGGCGGCGCGGATCTGGACACAGCTCGGCATCACGTCGCTCGACGCGCTGGGCTCGGCGGCCGCCGACGGGCGGCTGCGCGAGCTCTCGGGCATGGGCGCGCGAAGCGAGGAGAAGATCCTGAAAGCGCTCCAGGCCGGAGTCGGCCAGGCCCCGGAGGAGCGACACCTGCTCGCGAGAGCGCTACCGGCGGTTCGCCGCGTCGCGCAGGAGCTCGCCGCGCATCCAGCGGCCGTCGCCGTATCCGAAGCGGGGAGCGTGCGCCGACGGCGCGAGACGGTCCATGACGTCGATCTCATCGCGACGTCGACCGACGCGGCTGCGCTCATCGAGGCGTTCTGCGGCGGCGACTGGGTTTCGGAGGTGACCGCCCGAGGGCCGACGAAGGCGACGGCCGTGACGCACGACGGGCTCGCCATCGACCTTCGCGTCGTCCCGCACGAGTGCTACGGGAACGTCCTCCAGCACTTCACGGGCTCCCGTGACCACAACATCAAGCTCCGTGAGGAGGCGCAGCGCCGGGGCCTCTCCATCTCCGAGTACGGCGTCACGGGCGTCGAGTCGGGTGAGGTCCTGACGCACGCGAGCGAGGACGACCTCTACGCGTACCTCGGCTACCGGCCGATTCCGCCCGAGCTACGGGAGGGAACGCACGAGCTCCCCGCCGCCCGCGGCGACGGCCGGCTGCCGAAGCTCGTCGAGGTCGAGGACCTCCGCGGAGAGCTCCACTGTCACTCGACGTGGTCCTCGGACGGGAAGAACACGATCGAGGAGATGGCCGCCCGCGCCAGGTCGAATGGGTACCGCTTTCTCTGCGTCACCGACCACTCGCACTACTTGCGCGACGGCCGCCTCGAGCGCCAGTGGAAGGAGATCGAGGAGCTGAACGCCCGCTCGAAGTCCTTCCGCATCCTGCGCGGGATCGAGGTGAACATTCGTGCCGACGGGTCACTCGACGTCGAGGACGACGTGCTGGCGGAGCTCGACTGGGTGGTGGCGTCGGTACACACGTCCTTCGAGCGCACCCCGACCGAGCGGATCCTCGGGGCCATGGACCACCCGCACGTCGACTGCATCGGCCATCTCACCGGCAGGCGGCTGCTGAAGCGCGACGGCGCACCGATCGACGTCGAGAAGGTGGTCGCGCACGCCGCGGACACCGGCACGGCGCTCGAGATCAACTCCCAGCCGGACCGCCTCGACTTGCGTGACACGCATGCCCGGCTCGCCGGGGAGGCGGGTGTCCTGGTACCGATCACGACCGACGCGCACTCGGTGGGCGCCCTCGGGTACGCCGAGCTCGGAGTCAGCCAGGCTCGCCGCGCGTGGTTGACGAAGGAGCAGATCCTGAACACGCGCTCCTGGCGGGATCTCAAGAAGCTGACGAAGTGAGCACTTTTCGCGACGACGGGGCGCTCGCGCTCGAGTGGGTCGCCTCGTACCTCGAGAACGTGCGCGAACTGCCCGTGCTCTCCCGTGTCGAGCCGGGCGCGATCCGGGGAGCACTTCCTCCCGCCGCTCCGGACGACCCCGAGCCCTTCTCCGCCGTACTCGAGGACCTCGACACGGTCCTCATGCCGGGGCTCACGCACTGGCAGAGCCCGCGCTTCTTCGCCTACTTCGCGACGACCGGCGCCGAGCCCGGCGTGCTCGCCGAGCTCCTCGTCGCAGGGCTGAACCAGGTCGGAATCCTCTGGCGCACGTCTCCCGCGCTCCAGGAGCTCGAGGAGCTGACGGTGGATTGGCTACGTCAGCTCATGGGCCTACCGGAGGAGTTCCGGGGCCACATCGAGGACACGGCTTCGACGGGCGTGCTCGCCGCGGTCGCCGTGGCACGCTCGCTCCAGCCCGACCGCCGCGTCCTCGTCTGCTCGGAACACGCTCACTCGGTCGCGGACAAGGCAGCCCGTCTCCTCGGGCTCGAGCTCCGGAAGGTGCCGGCGGACGACGAGTTCCGGATGCGTCCGGACCTCCTCGACCCCCAGGACGCGTGCGCGATCGTCGCCACGATCGGGACGACGGGCATGACCGCGGTCGATCCCATCCCCGAGATCGCTGAGCGCTGCGCGAACGCGGGAACGTGGCTCCACGTCGACGCCGCATATGCGGGTGCCGCGGCGGTCTGCCCTGAGCTGCGTCACCATTTCGCCGGCTGGGAGCGTGCGGACTCGATCGGCGTGAACCCGCACAAGTGGCTCGGCGTCCCGATGGACTGCTCGGTGCTCTGGACCCGACGCGAGGACGACTTCCGACGGGCGTTCAGCCTCGTGCCGGAGTTCCTGCGCTCTCCGGACGACGCGGTGAACCTCAGCGAGGTCTCCATCCCGCTCGGGCGCCGGTTCCGGGCGCTCAAGCTCTGGGCGGTGCTGCGCTGCTACGGCCGCTCGGGCCTGCAGGCGATGCTCCGCGAGCACCTGCGGCTCGCCGAGCTCTTCGAAGGCTGGGTCCGGGCGGAGCCCGGGTGGGAGGTCGCGGCGCCCAGGCACTTCTCGCTCGTCTGCTTCCGGCTCGACGCCTCCGACGAGGCGAACGAGCGTCTGCTCGAACGGGTGAACGACACCGGCGAGGTGTTCCTCTCGCACACGCGCTTCGGGGGGCGTTACGTGCTCCGGCTCGCGGTCGGCAACTTCCGGACGACGGAGGCGGACGTCCGGCTGGCGTGGGATACGCTCAGACGCGAGGCGCGGGCGTTCTGAGGAAGAGTCGCGTCGCCCGAAAGACGCGCCCGCCGTCGGCCGTGTGCGCGAACCGCCCTCGTGCGTAGAGGCCGTTCGGCGTTCGCAGCGCGGACCGAGCGCGTCTGATCTCGGCCGGTGTCGCTCCGGAGGCCACGAGATCGAGGCTGGACGTCGTCGTCCGCGTCGAGCCGTTGACCTGCGTCGCGCGGTACGAGAAACACGGGGCACGGAGGCAGCGGATTCCGGTGTCGACGACGCGGTAGTAGCCGCCGCTGACTGCTGCCGTTCCGGCGGGCGCGTACACGGCCGTCGCGACCAGCTCGTCGAGGTCGTCGGGCCCCGCGTCGATCGCTCCGCGAACGAGAGCTCCCTCGGCGATGCCGCTGGCGAGCACGTTGCCCTTCGCGTCGACCGCCCGTGCGACGTAGCAGCGGGGACGGCGCAGACCGTCGTTGCACCGCGTCCGAGCGCCGTTCGCGATCGCGATCCAGTAGCCGCCGCACAGCGGGCTCGGGCAGAGACGCGGATCGTGGCGCGCGACGTACATCGCCGTGCCGACCGGCGGTTCGCGTGCGACGCCGCTCGAGGCCGCAACCGCGCACGCGGCGAGGACGACTCCGATCAGGCCGACTCGACTGGCCATGCTCGTACGATACGCCGGTGCGCCTCGTCGCCATCGGAGTCGCGGCGGGGGTCTTCTCCGCGTTCTTCGGGGTCGGCGGTGGCATCGTCGCCGTGCCGCTGCTCATCGTCGCGGCCGGCTTCCCGGAGCGCGTCGCGACGGGGACGTCCCTCATGGCGATCGCGATCACCGCGACGGCGGGCGTGATCGCGTTCTCGCTGCGCGGCGAGGTCGAGCCCGGCTACGCAGCTCTCGTCGGGCTCCCCGCCGCGGCGGGTGCCCTGGCAGGCACTGCCTTGCAGCAGCGGGTCCGGACGAGCACGCTGACGTACGGCTTCGCCGCGCTGCTGTCCGCCCTCGGCGTCTGGCTGCTCGTCTCGTGAGCGCCTCCACGATCGTCCTCGCCGTTCTGCTCGGGGTCGCCGCCGGCGTCCTCGCCGGGCTCTTCGGCGTCGGCGGCGGCATCCTGTTCGTCCCCACGCTCGTCGCACTCGGCCTCGGCCAGCTGGAGGCGCAGGGGACCTCGCTGCTCGCGATCCTCCCGACGGTGCTCGCGGGGACATGGAGCCAGCGACGGTACGGCAACCTCCGCGTTCGATCGGCGGTCGTCCTCGGCGTCGCGTCCGTCGTCGGGGTGGAGGCAGGGGCGTCGCTCGCGACGAGGGTTCCGGAGGACACGCTCCGGCGCCTGTTCGCGCTGCTGTTGTTCGGAGTCGCCGCCCAGCTCGTCTCGCGGGCGCGCCGGAAGCGTCCACGCTACCCTGAGTCGCCGTGATCCGGCTCGTCCTCGCGGTCGTAGCCGCCCTCGTCGCCTCGACCACTCTGGCCGCAGCCGCGCCGCCGCCGCGAAGCGCGTCAACCGGCGCGAGCGCCGTCCTCGTGCGGATCACGGTCCCCGGTCAGGACACCGTCTCGCTGGGCGGGCTCGAGTGGCCCGACTCGACGACTGCGGACGTCCAGTCGTTCGAGTACCCCGCCGACGGCTCCGTTCTCAGCGTCGGGCGCTCGCGGGCGGCCGTCTTCGCCGCTCCGGGAGCCGCTGCCGCCACGCAGTCCTTCGGCGAGCTGATCGTCGTCTCACTCTTCAACGGGGAGATAGTGGCCGGGAAGGTCACGGCATCCGTCACGGCGGGGGCGAGCGACCGCTCCGTCGGCGCCGACCTCTCGGCGTCCGAGGTCCAGGGCTTGCGTGCGCTGGGGCGTGACGTCGGGGCGACCCCGGGCGCGAGCGTCTCCCTCGAGGGGTGGGGGACGATGAGCGTGCTCGCCGGGAGCACCGGCAGCCGCAAGTCGGGCCCCCCCGCGGCGAGCGCGTCCCTGACGGCGCTGCGCATCAGGCTCACGGAGCCCCACGGTGGCCTGCCCGCCGGGAGCGAGATCACGATCGGGAGCGTGACCGCGACGTCGGTCGCCGATCTCTCCGCCCCGCCGCGGACGCGTCCGGCCGGTCCGGGCCGTCCTCAGAACCCGGTCACTCGTCCCACCACCCTGCCCCGTGCGCCGGAGCCCGACGTCGGCGGCGAGGTCCCTGGCGGCCCGGTTCGGGTCGCACCCGAGGTCACCGCGCGGCTCTCCTCCGGAAGGTTCGTGTTCCCCGTCTACGGGACGGCGTCGTTCGGCGACAGCTTCGGCGCGCCTCGACCGGACGTCGCCGGCGGCTGGCACCACGGCGAGGACATCTTCGCGGCCGCAGGAACGCCGCTCCTCGCGGTGACCGACGGGACCCTGCACACCATTGGCTTCAACCGCATCGGCGGCTACCGGCTGTGGCTTCGGGATGCGGAAGGCGACGAGTTCTACTATGCCCACCTCTCCGCCTATTCGCCGCTCGCGGTCGAGGGCCGCTCCGTGAAGGCGGGCGACGTCATCGGCTTCGCCGGGTCCACGGGAGACGCCGACGGGGGTGCTCCCCATCTGCACTTCGAGATTCATCCCGCTTCCATGGCGGGATTGGGCTACGACGGCGTTGTGGCGCCGTACTCGATCCTCCTCGCGTGGCGGCGAGCGGAGGACATCTCCTTCTCGGCCGGACGGCTCTACGTTCCGACCGGGCCGGGCGGCACGACGTTGCCACCACCCGGCGCGGTTCTGCTGGAAGCGGACGACATCGGCTCGGCCAGCGGCCTCGTCCCCGGCTCGCTCGAGCGGGCTCTCGGCGGCTAGGCCGCTCGGCCTCTACGGCTCGTTGCCGTTGCCGCCGGCCGCTTCGGCGTCGACGGCGAGCTCGGTCTCGAGCTCCTCGAGGCCGTCCCCGTCACCGCCTGCGACCTGCTCCATGATCCAGTCGCGCGTTGCCTGTCCCGTCCACGGGTTGTAGAGCACGCCGAGCGTGACCCCGGTGAGGAGGAGGATCCGGTTCCGCGCCTTGTGGCTCTTCTTCTCCTTGCCCTTGAGCTTGTCCGACGCCTCCGACAGGTCGCCCACGAGCCGCTGCAGCTGCTTCTGGACGTCCTTGTCGGAGACCCTCTCCGCCTTGCCCTTGAAGCCACGACCCTTGGACATCTGGTCGTAGATGCTGCGGGCCGCGACGAATGCCGCGAGGAGATCCTCGCGCAGCTCGGGGTCCGTCATCGCGCGCTGGACGTACGGCTTGAGCACATCGGTCGAGAGCGTCGAGCTCGTCTTGGTCTTCGCCATGCCTGCTACCACCTTTCCTTTCGAATCGCCTCGCAGTATGTCGGCTACGATCGCCCGCGTGCGGGGCCTGCTGTTTCTTGCCCTCCGTCCGAAGCGACTTCTGGCGGTGCTCGGGGGGATCCTCGGTGCGATCGTGTATGTCTGGGTCGCCGCCGTGCGGGCAGTACCCGGAGTGCGCGAACGGAAAACGGCGGCACGTAGGGCGTGGCGCTCACGCACGCGTACGAGGCCATAGCGGACCTCCTCGCGACCGTCGCTTAGAGTCCTGCGCGTGCAGCCCAAGGGCCTCATCTGTGCCGGCGGCGAGGCGACCCGTCTGGGCGAGCTGACGCGCGTCGCGAACAAGCACCTCCTGCCGGTCGGCAGCTGGCCGATGATCTACTACCCTCTCCAGCTCCTCCAGCTCGCGGGCATCCGCGACGTCCTCCTCGTCACGGGCAAGGGACACGCGGGGCAGATGATCGACCTCCTCGGTGACGGTCTGCTCGCGCCGCGCGGGGGTGGCGACCCGATTCTCGAGCTCGATCTCACCTACAAGGTGCAGACCGAGCCGGGGGGAATCGCGCAGGTCGTAGGCATGGCGCGCGACTTCGCGGCCGGCGCGCCTCTCGTCGTCGTGCTCGGCGACAACATCTTCGAGTACGCGCAGTCGCCGAGCCTGTACGAGTGGGCCGAGACTCCGGGACGCGCGCGGATCTTCGTCAAGGAGGTCGACGATCCCGAGAACTTCGGGGTGGTCGTCTACGACGACGACGGTGCCGTGGCCGACATCGTCGAGAAGGCGGGCGTCGTAGATACGCGGTTCGACGCGCCTCCGACGGCGCACGCGGTCGTGGGTCTCTACTGCTACCCGCCGGACGTCTTCGACGTCATCGCGACGCTGCAACCGTCCGCGCGCGGCGAGCTCGAGATCACCGACGTGAACCGACATTACGCGCTCGCCGGGCGGCTCGACGCGTCCGAGGTCTACGGCTGGTGGGAGGACGCGGGCAAGCACTGGCAGCACCTCGCCGACATCGGGCGACGCATCGACGAGACCGGGGCGAACAAGCCGGACGCGGCGTGATCGAGGGACTCCTGCGGATCCCGCTCCGGCGCGTCGAGGACGAGCGCGGATGGTTCTGCGAGCTTCGGCGCGACAGCGCCCTCCCGAGGCCCATGGCGCAGACGAACGTCTCGTTCTCGCGGGCGGGGGTCGTCCGAGGCCTGCACTACCACGAGCGCGGCCAGGACGATCTCTTCGCGTGCCTTCGCGGCACCGCCCGTGTCGTCGTGCTCGATCGTGCGTCCGGCGAGACGTTCACGGAGGACATCGGCGAGGACAACCCGGTCGCGATCTACATCCCCGGGCACAACGCACACGGGTTCGAGGCCCTCACGGACATCCTCTTCTGCTACCACGTGACGGTCGAGTTCGACCCCGACGACCCCGACGAACGAACGGTTCCGTGGAACGACCCGCGCGTCGCGCACCTATGGAGCTCGAGCACCCCGATCCTGTCCGCGCGGGACGCCGGCGTCGCGTCCTGATCACGGGCGCCGACGGCCAGCTCGGCCGCGCGCTTCGACAGGAGTTCGCGGACGACGAGGTCCTCGCGCTCACCAGGGTCGACTGGGACGTCACGCACCCGCCGAGCGAGACGGTGAGGCAGTCCGACCCCGACCTGGTGCTGCACACGGCGGCCTGGACCGACGTCGACGGTGCGGAGGCCGACCCTCAGGGCGCAGCAGCGGTGAACATCGCCGGCACCGCGCACGCCGCTTCGCTCCGTGCCCCCCTCGTCACGTTCTCGACGGACTATGTCTTCGACGGTCGCAAGCGGACGCCGTATGTCGAGTCCGACGGCCCGAGCCCGGTGTCCGCGTACGGGCGCACGAAGCTTCACGGGGAGGCGGCGGCCGGGCAGACGGCGTGGGTGGTCCGCTCCTCCTGGCTCTTCGGGCCGACCGGACACAACTTCCTCCGCACGATGCTCCGCCTCGGCGCCGAGCGCGACGAGGTCGCGGTCGTGGACGATCAGCGTGGCTGTCCCACCTACGTCGGACACCTCGCGTCCGCGGTAGGGGAACTCGTAGACGGGGGCGCGCCGTACGGCCTCTGGCACCTCGCAGCGGAGGGGGACTGTACGTGGGCCGACTTCGCGAGCGCGATCTTTGAGGACGCCGGGATGGCCTGCCGAGTCCGTCGAATCGCATCCTCCGAGCTCGCCCGCGCCGCCCCGAGGCCCGCGTACTCCGTGCTTCGGAGCGCGCGCGCTGGCGCTCCTCGGCTCCCGCACTGGCGCGAGGGCCTTCGCGCCTGCCTCGCGGAGCTCCGGGCGGCAAGCGTCTAGCCTTCGCCGGATGCGACTCCTCGTCACCGGCGGCGCCGGCTTCATCGGCTCGAACTTCGTCCACTACTGGCTCGAGCGGCACCCCGACGACTACGTCGTCGTCTACGACCTGCTCACCTACGCGGGCAACCGCGCGAGCCTCGCGCCGGTCGAGGACCGGATCGTCTTCGTCCATGGCGACATCTGCGATCGCGAGCTCGCGGAGTCGACCTTGCGCGAGCACGAGGTCGGAGTCGTGGTCAACTTCGCCGCCGAGTCGCACAACTCGCTCGCCGTCGTCGACCCCAGCCGGTTCTTCCGCACGAATGTCCTGGGCACGCAGACCCTCCTGGACGCGTCCCGCACCGCGGGTGTCGAGCGCTTCCACCACGTCTCGACGTGCGAGGTGTACGGCGACCTCGCGCTCGACACGAACGAGGTGTTCACGGAGGAGTCGCCGTATCGGCCGCGGACGCCGTACAACGCCTCCAAGGCAGGGGCGGACCACGCCGTGCGTGCGTACCACGAGACGTTCGGCCTGCCGGTCACGATCACGAACTGCTCGAACAACTACGGCCCGTTCCAGTTCCCCGAGAAGGTCGTCCCGCTCTTCACGACGAACGCGCTCGACGATCTCCCGCTTCCGATGTACGCGTCCACGCAGAACAAGCGCGAATGGCTCCACGTCGTCGACCACTGCGAGGCGATCGAGCTCGTGCTCCGCGACGGCCGGCCGGGCGAGACGTACAACGTCGGCTCGGGCCTCGAGGCGACGATCGAGGAGATCGCGGACCGCGTGCTCGAGTTGACGGGCAAACCGTCGTCCCTGAAGACGATCGTCCCCGATCGACCTGGTCACGACCGGCGGTACCTGCTCGACGCGACGAAGATCCGCGACGAGTTCGGGTGGTCACCGGCGCGCGGCTTCGACGAAGGGCTCGCCGAGACCGTCGCCTGGTACGCGGAGCACCGCGACTGGTGGGAGCCGCTCAGGGCGCGGGCTCCCGTGGAAGAATCCGTCTGGACGTAGCTCAATTTCCGGCCCGAATCGGCCGAGAACACAATGCGTTAATCCTGCAGAGCTAGCCTGGATCCCTTCGTGCGCCCACTTCTCGCCGTTCTCGCCATCGCGCTGACCGCAACCGTTGCCTCGGCATCCGGCCAGCAGGCGCCGCCGCCGTCGTACGGCGAGGCGGTGTTCCTCGTCTCGGGGCGAGGCTGGGGGCACGGCGTGGGGATGAGCCAGTACGGCGCGTACGGCCAGGCGCTCGCAGGCCGGAGCTACCGACAGATCCTCGGGTACTACTACTCGGGGACGACGATCGGCAAGGCGGGGAGGAAGGAAGTGCGGGTGCTCCTCGCGGAGGGACGCCGCGCTGTGACCGTGTCCTCGGGGAAGCCGCTGACCGCGGTCGATGCGACCGGCGCGAGCTATCCGATCGCCAAGGGCGCCGTCACCGTGCACGCCGATCTCCTCGTGCCGACGAGCGAGGGCGCAGTGACAGCAGCGTCCCCGCTCGTGATCCGGCCTGCGAAGAAGGCGCTCCTCGCGCTCGACGGGCGACCGTACCGCGGAAAGCTCGAGCTCGTCCCGCAGGGCGAGTTCCTGCGTGTCGTGAACGTCGTGCCGCTCGAGAGCTACATCCAGGGAGTCGTTGCGGGCGAGATGCCCTTCGGCTGGCCGGCCGAAGCGCTGAAGGCGCAGGCAGTCGCGGCGCGCTCGTACGCGCTCGCGAACCTGCTGAAGGGGAAGCCGTACGACCTCTACTCGGACCAGCGCAGCCAGGTGTACCTCGGCGTCGCGGGGGAGAAGGCGTCGACGACGCAGGCCGTGACGGCGACCGCAGGCGAGGTCGTGCTCTATGGAGGCAGGGTCGCGACGACGTACTACTTCTCGACGTCGGGGGGCAAGACGGCGAGCGCGGCGGACGTCTTCGGCTTCAGCGTCCCATACCTCGTGTCGCGGCCGGATCCTTGGGACACGCTGTCGCCGTACCACGAGTGGGGCCCGGTGCTCCTCGGCGCACGCACCGTCCAGTCGAAGCTCGAGCTCGACGGCCGCGTGCTCGACGCGACGGGAACGGCCACGCCGTCCGGGCGACTGCGCGCCCTCGTCCTCGCCACGACCACGGGGAGCGAGTCCGTGCCCGCCTCGGTCGTCCGAACCGCACTCGGCCTTCGCTCGACGTGGATCTCCCTCGGCGTGCTCCGGCTCGACAAGCCGACCGGCGGGCCGATCGTCTTCGGGTCGACGATGCACCTCGCGGGCATCGGGCGCGGCCTCGGTACGCCGCGGCTCGCGTCGTCCCCCGACGGGACGTTCTGGAGCCCCGTGCGGGCACTCACGCCCGACGCGGCGGGCGCAGTCGCCCTGGACGTGAAGCCGGTGCGGATCACGCGCTACCGCCTCGAGGCCGAAGGCGGGGCGTCCCCGGCGATGCTCGTCGAAGTCGCGCCGCGGATCGCACTCTCGCGGCCGACCGCGGCGGAGCCGGCGGTGCTCGCGGGAACCGTGCGTCCCCGTCTTCCAGGTGGGGTCGTCGCCCTCGAGCGCCGCAAGGGAACCGCATGGGTCACGCTCGGCGAGGCGACCGTCGACGCGTCGGGCGCATTCCGTCTCGTTCTCGCCACCGCGGTGCCCACGGGCAGCTACCGCGCGCGAATCTCGGCGACGAGTGGCCTCGCCGCTGGCACCTCCCCCGTCCTCCAGGTGATGGGATGAGGCGACTCGCGCTCGTCGTCTGGGTAGCGCTCGTGGGGCTCGTCGTGCCTGCGACGGCGGACGCCGCCCGCGTTGCGGTCGGGCTCGCGCGCGGTGGCGACGCGCAGGTTGTGGCGTCCGCGATCGAGCGCCGCACCGGGAGCCGTCCCGAGAGCCTTGCGCCGATTCGAGCGCTGGTCGTCGATCTTCCTGCAGGTGCGTCGCTCCGAGGCATTCGCGGTGTCCGCTACGTCGAGCCGGCCGTCACGCGACACCTCGCGTTCACCCCCACCGATCCTCTCGCCTCGAAGCAGTGGTACCTGACGTACAGTGGGTTCTACGCGTCGTGGCTGACGCTGCCGGCGTTCGAGCCCATCCCCGTCGCGGTGATCGACTCCGGCGTCGATGCCTCGCACCCGGAGATCGCACCGAAGATCCTCGACGCGCAGAGCTTCGTTGGCGGCTCCGCACGCCTCGACACGCTCGGCCACGGGACCTTCGTCGCCGGCCTCATCGGGGCCGGCGTCGACAACGGGATCGGGATCGCGGGGCTCGCTCCGTCCGCCGAGCTCCTCGTCGCAAAGGTCGTGACGAAGTCGCGGGCGATCCCCGTCGAGGCGGAGGCGAAGGCAATCCGCTGGGCGGTGGACAACGGCGCGCGCGTGATCAACATGAGCCTCGGCGGCGTGCGCGACCCGCTCGATCCCGACCGGGACACGTACTCGCGGCTGGAGGCGGACGCTGTCGCCTACGCGATCTCGAACGGCGTCGTGGTGGTCGCCGCGGTCGGCAACTCCGACCAGGCTCCGTCGAGCCCGTGGAAGTACGCGAGCTATCCGGCGGCGCTGCCGCACGTCCTCGGCGTCAGCGCGATCACGGACACGGGCGCGGTTCCCACCTTCTCGAACCGCGACCGGATCTACAACGACATCGCCGCACCGGGGCTCAAGATCCTGTCCATCCTCCCGCGCCCGCTCACGGCGCGGTACCCGAGCTGCGCGGAGCAGGGGTACTCGAGCTGCGGCCCAGACGAGTACCGCGAAGCGGAAGGGACGTCTTTCGCGGCGCCCCAGGTCGCTGCGGCCGCGGCGGTCCTCCTCGGCCTGCATCCGACGCTTCGCCCCGAGCAGGTGACACGGGCCTTGCAGTCGACGGCGGTCGACCTCAGCGAAGCGACCGGATGCGCGGCCTGCGGTGACGGGAGGGACGCGTACTCCGGCTGGGGGCGGCTCGACGTCGCCGGAGCAATCGCCGCCCTCGCGAAGCACGTCCCGGCGCGCGACTTCTACGAGGCGAACGACGACGTCGGAGAGACCAGGGCGTACACCGTGTACGGATCAAATCGCCGTCTGCAGGCCGAGGTCGACTTCTGGGACGACCAGGACGACGTCTATGCGATCAGGCTCGAGCGCAACCAGCCGGTGTACGTGGGCCTCACCGGTGCCGTCGACGGTGTCGACCTGAGCCTCGCGCTCTGGCTTCCGCAGACGAGCTCGATCGAGAACGTCGCGGACTCGCGTTTCCGCGTCCGCACGTCAGCACGAACGGGGTCGCGTCAGTACCTCTCGTACCGCGCCCCCCTGACCGGCACCTACTACGTCCAGGTGCGCATCTCGAGCCCGGGGATCACGACGTATCGCCTCGCGATCGTGAAGGCCTAGCCACCTACAGCAGCTCGTCCGTGGGAACGTCGCGTAGCTCCCGTGCGGGGTTGCCGACGACGATCACACGCGGCGGGACGTCCTTCGTGACGACTGCGCCGGCGCCGACGAAGGCCTCTTCCCCGATCTCGACGCCCGGACAGAGGACGGCTCCGCCTCCGATACGGGCACCTCGCCGGATGGTCGGTCCGCGCATGAGCTCGTGCCGCCGCTCGGTGCGTCCCATGAAGTTGTCGTTCGTGGTGACGACGCACGGGGCGACGAACACGTGCTCCTCGAGCGTCGAATGCGCGGTGATGTAGGCGTCCGCCTGGATCCTCGTCATCGCGCCGACCGTCGTGTCGTTCTCGACGAGGGAGCCTCGCCCGAGGACGACGTCGTCGCCGATCGTGACCCGCTCGCGCACGCACGACTGGTCGCCGAGGATCACCCGGGCACCGATGCGGGAGCCTGCGAACACGATCGCGCCCGTGGAGACGACCGTCCCCTCGCCGATCACGGTCGGCTCGAGCGGCTCCTGCTTGGCCGACGAGCGCGGTGAGAGGATCGGCTGCTTTCCGACGACGGCGTTCTCGAGGATCTTCACCCCCTCGCCGAGCACGGTCCCGGTATGGACCGTCGCGGACGCGTGGACCTCAGCGGCCATTCAGCGACGTCGTGAGCATGTCGAGAGCGCGGACGACACGCGCGCCGTCCCGCGCGACGCGGCTGCGGTCGCCGTCGCCCTCCACGAGCGCGAGGAAGTGGCGGCACTCGAGCTTCAGCGGCTCGTCGGTCGCGATCTTCGGGATGTGGATGTCTCCCGTGCGGGTCTGCCACTCGCCGTACGTGTCGACCGGCTTCCACGGCGACTTCTCGTACACCGTCACCTTGCGATCGAGCTCCATGTCGTCGAACACGGCCATCTTCTCGGTTCCGACGACGGTCATCTCTCGCTTCTTGTGCGGGTCCAGCCAGGAGAGATGCATGTGCGCGATCTTTCCCGAGGGGAAGCGGAGGTAGCAGAAGACCACGTCCTCCACTCCAGTCTTGAGCAACGACTGACCGTGCGCAACGGCCTCCGCTGGATCCTCGTCGAGCAGGTACAGGATCACGGAGAGATCGTGGACACCCAGGGACCAGAGTGCGTTCTCGTGCTTGCGGATCACGCCGAGGTTCTGCCGATTTCCGTAGACCATGAGAACCTCGCCGAGCATGCCCCCGTCGACGAGCTCCTTCAGCTTCACGACGCCCGGGTGGTACAGGAGCAGGTGGCCCGGCATGAGGACGAGGTGGCGCTCTTCGGCGATCGCGACGAGCTCGTCGATCTCTGAGCTCGTCATCGCCGGCGGCTTCTCGACGAACACGTGCTTCCCGGCTTCGAGCGCCCGCTTGGCCAGCTCGTAGTGCGTCGGGACGGGAGTTGCGATCACCACCGCGTCGAGTTCTGCATCCGCGAGCATCTCCTCGAACGAGTTCGCCCACCGGGCCCGCTGGTAGCGGCTCGTGAACTCCTCTTCCTTCCCCTCGGCGGGATCGCTCAGCCACGAGAGCTCCGCCAACTCGGCGAAGTTGCGCGCGAGGTTCTTCCCCCACTCGCCCAGGCCGGCCTGACCCACGCGAACGGTCACAGCTTCCAGACCTTGTCCGAGCGCTTCCCGTTGGCTCCGGTCGCATTCCGGAGGTCGACCACGAGGACGGCGTCGTCGACGAGCTTGTCGTAGTCGATCGAGGAGTGGTTCGTCACCACGACGACGCAGTCGTAGGCCGCGGGCTCGAGGGGCGCCGAGCTCATCGCGATCCCGTTCTCCGAGAACGACGCGACGTGAGGATCGTGGTAGGAGACGTCGGCGCCGGCCTTCTGGAGCAGGGCGATGAGCTTCACGGCGGGCGACTCGCGCGTGTCCGAGATGTCCGGCTTGTACGAGACCCCGAGGATCAGGATCCGCGAGCCGCTGAGGGAGCGCTGCCGCACGTGGTTCAGTGCCTGCGAGACGAGCGAGCGGCAGTAGTACGGCATCGACTCGTTGACCTTTCCGGCCAGCTCGATGAACTCGGTGTAGAAGCCGAACTCCCGCGCTTTCCACGTGAGGTAGAAGGGGTCGACCGGGATGCAGTGGCCGCCGAGCCCCGGGCCTGGCGTGAACGACATGAAGCCGAACGGCTTCGTCGCGGCGGCGTCGACGACTTCCCAGACGTCGATCCCCATGCGCTCACAGAGCTGCGCGAGCTCGTTGACGAGCGCGATGTTCACCGAGCGGAAGATGTTCTCGAGCAGCTTGGTCAGCTCGGCGGACTCCGGCGTCGAAACCGGGACAACCTCGTCGCAGACCTCCTCGTAGAGCTCCACCGCCCGCCGCTGGCACTCGTCGGTGAGGCCGCCGACGACCTTCGGCGTCGTGCGGAGCGTGTAGTCGGTGCGCCCCGGGTCGATCCGCTCAGGCGAGAAGGCGAGGTTGAAGTCCCGCCCCGCGGCGAGGCCGGACTCCTCGAGGAGCGGTGCGAAGCGCTCGCGCGTGGTCCCCGGGTAGGTCGTCGACTCGAGCACCACGAGCTGGCCCTCCTGGAGCACCCCGGCGAGCGCGGTGCCCGACGCCAGCAGCGGCTGCAGGTCGGGCTCGCGG
>DATAET010000175.1:0-3505 GCA_036257855.1 Gaiellaceae bacterium
CAGGTAGGTGAGGTTGACCTTCTGGGCGGCGAGCTCGGGCTTGAGCTTCTGCCGCAGCGCGACGACACGCGACATGTCCACCTCGATCGCGCTCGTGACGTGCGCAGCGGTGTCGACCGAGCGGCGCATGTGCTCCATCACGCCACGGCGCATCGCAGTCATCGGCTCGAGCGTCTCGCCCGGCGCGAGCGCCGGCGCAGCCTCGGCGGGAGCGCTCGCCGCCAGGGCAGGAGCAGGGGCGGGCGCAGGAGTGGACGGCGGGGGTGCGGGCGCGACCTGCGGAGCCGTGGCGGCGGGAGCAGGGGCGGGCTCGGGCGTCGGCGGTGGCGCGGCCGGCGATGGCGCGGCAGGTGCTGGCTCGGCCGGTGCCGGCTCGGCGAGCGCGGGTGTGGCAACGGCCTCGGGAGCGGGGCTCGGAGCCGGTGCTGCCGCAGCGGTCGCCCCGGACTCGATGTAGCCGAGGATGTCCTTCTTCGTGACGCGGCCTCCCGTCCCCGTTCCCGCTACGACGGAGGGATCGATGCCGTGCTCGGCTGCGATCCTCGCGACGACCGGGGACACGAACGTCTTGCCGTTGCCGGACGCGGTGGGAGGAGCCGCGGGCATGGGCTGCTGCGCAACAGCGGCGACGGGCGACGGCTCCAGAGAAGTGGGGGCAGCGGCTTCGACGGGAGCAGGCTCGGGCACCGGCGGCGGTGCAGCCGCCACCGGCTCGGGCTCGGGCTCTGCGGCGGGCGCAGCCGGAGCGGGGTCCGGCGTACCCACCTCGGTCCCGGCCGGGGCGATGAGCGCGAGGACGGTCCCGACCTCGACGGTCTCGCCTTCCTGCACGAGGATCTGGGCGACGACGCCTTCGGCCGGGCTCGGCACCTCCGTGTCGACCTTGTCCGTCGAGATCTCGAGCAGCGGCTCGTCCCGCTGGATCGGCTCGCCCACCTGGCGAAGCCATTTCGTCACCGTCCCCTCGGACACGGAGACGCCCATCTGGGGCATCACGACCTCGGTCTGCGTTCCTGTCGACACCGTTCCTCCTAGTAGGCGGCGAGCTCTCTCAGTGCCTTCACGACGTCTTCGACCTGCGGGATGTAGGCCTTCTCCAGCGGCGGCGAGAACGGCACCGGCGTGTCCGGGGCGGCGATCCGCATGACGGGGGCGTCGAGGTGCTCGAAGGCCTCCTCGGCGATGGTCGCCGCGATCTCGGCACCGAAGCCGCCCGTGCGGGTGTCCTCGTGGAGGACGAGCACCTTCGAGCAGCGCTGCACGCCCTCGAGGACGCGCTCCTTGTCCCAGGGGATGAGCGTCCGGAGATCGAGGACCTCGACCTCGAAGCCCTCCTTCGCGAGCTCCTCGGCGGCATCCGTGGCCGTGTGCACCATCGCGCCCCAGGTCACGACCGTGGCGTCGTCACCGGGCCGATGCACGTTCGCGTAGCCGAACGGGACCGTGTACCGGTCCTCGGGCACCTCGCCCTTGATCCGGCGGTACAGGTGCTTGTGCTCGAAATAGAGCACCGGGTTCGGGTCCTCGATCGCCGCGGCGAGGAGGCCCTTGGCATCGTGCGGCGTCGCAGGGCAGACGACCTTCAGCCCCGGGATGTGCGCGAACGAGCTCTCGGGATTCTGGGAGTGGAAGGGGCCTCCCGAGAAGCCGCCTCCCGACGGGAGCCGCACCACGATCGGGATCGGGGTGCCGCCGCGGAAGAACTGCTTCGCCGCGACGGTGATGAGCTGATCCCATGCACACGAGATGAAGTCGGCGAACTGCATCTCGGCCACCGGCCTCAGCCCCATCAGTGCGGCGCCGGTCGCACCGCCGACGATCGCGGTCTCCGAGAGCGGCGTGTCGATGACGCGCCAGGGCCCGAACTCCTCCTGGAACCCGAGTGACACCTTGAAGGCGCCGCCGTACACGCCGACGTCCTCGCCGAGCACGAACACTCGGGGATCGCGGCGCATCTCGAGACGCAGCGCGTCCGAGATCGCCTGGATGTAGGTCATCTCGGCCATGGCAGCGCCCTCACTTGTGGTGCGGCGTGTCGAGGTCCTCGACGGAGGCGAAGACGCTCTCCTCGAGTCCCGCGGGATCGGGCAGCGGCGACTCGTCGGCGCGGTCGAGGGCGTCGGTGAGCAGCCGCTTGACGACCGACGTGATGTCGCTCTCCTCGTCGTCGGTCATGTCGGCGTGATCGTGCAACCACGTGCGGTAGCGCTCGATCGGGTCGTGTGCCGCCCACTGCTCGAACATCTCCTTCGGCACGTAGAAGGCGTCGTCGTGCACCGCGTGCCCTTCCATGCGCAGCGTCAGGCACTCGACGAGGGTCGGGCCTCCGCCCTCACGCGCCTTCTCGATGGCGCGCCGTGCCTCGCGGTAGACGGCGAGGACGTCCGTGCCGTCGACGACGACCCCTTCGAAACCGTACGAGGCCGCGCGATCCGCGATGTGTTCGACCGGGAACGAGAGGTACGTCGGCGTGGAGTACGCCCACTGGTTGTTGTCGCAGATGAAGACGATCGGGAGCTCGCGCACGCCTGCGAAGTTCATCGCCTCGTGCGCGTCGCCTCGGGCTGCCGCGCCTTCGCCGAACCAGCCGACCGCGACGCGTCGGTCGCCGCGGATCTTGAATGCGAGCGCCATTCCGGTGGCGACGGGGAGCATCGCGGGGAGGTGCGAGACCATCGTGTGGAGACCGAGCTCCGCGACCGCCATGTGCACGTTCCCGTCGCGGCCGCGCGTCGGCCCGCCCTCCCGTCCCATGTACTGTGCGAAGACGCGCCACGGCTCCACGCCGCGCGTCACGTGCACGCCCATGTCTCGGTGCAGGGGTGTTCCGACGTCGTTCGGCGCCATCGCCGTGGCGACCCCGACCGCGGCCGCCTCGTTGCCGCGCCCCGTGTAGAACGAGCCCGGGATCTTCCCCTGCTTGTAGAGGATGTGGCCGCGCTCCTCGATGCCCCGCGTGATCAGCATGTTGCGGTAGATCCCGAGGAGGTCCTCGCGGTCGAGGCCGGCCTCCTTCACCTCCTGGAGCGAGCCCACTGGCTCGGCTTCACGTACGGCCATGCAGTCTTCTCCCGGTCGTTCCGCTGGGTCGCGGCCCACTTTACAGTGGTCGTCGGTGGCCAACGCGAAGCGAAACTGGATCCAGGAGGAGCGCCGAAAGACCCTCGGTGACTGGGTCGCCTTCTGCCTCGCGTGCGGGCATACGCTGCGCTACTTCCTCGAGGACGAGGACGACCTGCCCGCTGCCTGCCCGCAGTGCGGCGGTGAGCTACGGCACCGCTGCCCGAGCTGCGACGCGCCGATCGCGTCCGCGTTCGCGGTGGAATGCGAGGAGTGCGGCGCGGAGGTGCGGCCGCCCGAGGTGCTGGGCGTCCGGATCCGCAAGCCGGGGCGTTAGCTCCCCGGAAGCTTCATGAGGAGCAGGACTTCCGCCGGCTGCGTGCGGCCCTTCACGCTGACCGTTCCGAGCGGCTCCGTCTGCGCTCCGAGCAGCTTGGCCGCCGTC
>DATAET010000176.1:0-3590 GCA_036257855.1 Gaiellaceae bacterium
GGCCGACCGTCGGGAACTCGTACTCGCTGATGACGATCCGGTTGCGCTCACCGGTCAGGTCGAGCGCAGAGACGAGCGCGCTCACGCCCTGCGAGACCGACGTCGTGACGGCGACGTCGTCGGGCTCCGCGTGCAGGAGCCCTGCGAAGGCACGCCGCGCCGCCTCGTTCCGCTCGACCCAGAAGTCCCACTCGGCCCCGTTCTCGTCCCAGCCCGCGACCCACTCCTCGACGGCGGCGCGCACGCGTGTCGCGAGCGCCCCCTGCGAGCACGAGTTCGCATAAACGGCGTGTTCGAAGATGGGGAACTCGGCCCGGGCAGACGCCCCGGGCGTGAGCGCCGCGGAGGTCTCCCTAGCGGCCAAGGTAGGCCTTCCGAAGCTCTTCGTGCCGGATGAGCTCCGACGCCTTGCCCTCGAGCACGACCCGCCCCGTGGAGAGGACGTAGCCGCGATCGGCGATCGAGAGCGACACGTTCGCGTTCTGCTCGACGATGAGCATCGCGACCCCGGATTCATGCACCTGCTTGATGACCTCGAAGCTGCGCTCGACGAGGATCGGGGCGAGGCCCATGGAGGGCTCGTCCATCAGCATGAGCTTCGGCCGCGCCATGAGCGCGCGCCCCATCGCAACCATCTGCTGCTCGCCACCGGACAGCGTCCCCGCGAGCTGGGTGCGCCGCTCGTGAAGCAGTGGGAAGAGCGCGTACACGCGCTCGTAGTCCTCCGTGCGTCCCCCGCCGTGCAGGTACGCGCCCATCTGGAGGTTCTCGAGCACGGTCATCGGCCCGAAGAGGCGCCGGTTCTCGGGGACGATCGCCATGCCCTTCCCGATCCGGTAGCTCGTCGGACGGCTGGTCACGTCCTCGCCGTCGAACGTGACGGTGCCCGTGCGAGGGCGGACGATCCCGAGGATCGTCTTCAACGTCGTCGACTTCCCGGAGGCGTTTCCGCCGAGGAGGCACACGAGCTCACCCGCGTGAACCCGGAGGTTCGCTTCCTGGAGGATGTGCATCTGCCCGTAGTACGTGTTGATCGCCTCGAGCTGGAGAAGCGGAGCACGGCTGCCGCTCGCGTTATCCGTCATTTCCGCTCCGTCGCCGACGTGCCGAGGTAGGCCTCGACGACCCGCGGGCTCGTCGCGACCTGCTCGAAGGTCCCCTCAGCGATCTTCTCGCCGTGGTCGAGCGCGACGACACGGTCCGAGATCCCCTCGACGACGTGCATGTCGTGCTCGATGACGAGGATCGTGTAGCCGCCCTCCTTGCGGAGCTCGCCGATGAGCTCGGTGATCTCGTGGGTCTCGACGGGGTTCATGCCCGCCGCGGGCTCGTCGAGGAGGAGGATGCGCGGCCTCGTCGCGGTCGCTCGCGCGATTTCGAGTCGGCGGCGGTTCGCGTAGGACAGGCTGTACGCCGGCTGGTCCCAGCGGTACCCCATGAGCCGCTGCCCGAAGAACCCGAGCTTCTCCTCGGCGACCTCGCTCGACCCACGCTCCTCGCGGCGGGCGCGCGGTAGCCGCAGGACCGACTCGAGGAGCGACGCGTGGGTGCGACCGTACGTCGCCGCCATCACGTTCTCCTTGACGCTCATGTTCAGGAACAGGCGCAGGGTCTGGAACGTGCGCGCGACGCCGCGGTTCGTGATCTTGTGCGGCGCGAGGCCGACGATGCTCTCGCCGTCGAGCCGGATGTCGCCGGAGTCCGGGCGGTAGATCCCGGTGACGAGGTTGAAGAGCGTCGTCTTCCCGGCGCCGTTCGGCCCGATGACGCTCACGATCTCCCGCTCGCGCACGTCGAGATCGAGTTTCCAGATGCACTGCAGGCCGCCGAACGCCTTGCTCACCCGCTCGAGCTCGAGGAGCGGCGCCGCCATCAGACGATCTCCACTCGCGGCTTGCCGAGCAGCCCCTGCGGCCGCGCCACCATGACGACGATCAGGATCACGCCGAGCAGCAGCAGCCGGGTCGGGCCGGACGCCTCGAGCACGAGCCGCGTCTCCCACACGAAGCCCGCGAGCCAGACGGCCGGCACGATGAGGACGTCGCGCTTCCAGCCTTTGACGAGCGTCATGCAGAGGACGAGCGCGATCAGGCCTACGAGGGCGATGTTGAACCACGTGCGCGAGCCCTCTGCGTACGTGCCTGCGGGAAGCGCCAGCCAGTGCCGTATGACCCAGCCGAGCGTGCCGCCGTCCTCGAACGTCTCGGGCCCGGTATTCAGGAGTCCGTCCGTCCCCCGCGTCGTCGTCGCGGCGACGACTGCATGGATCGCAACCCCGAAGAGGGCGATGCCCGCGAGGATCGCGCCGAGTCGGCGCCAGGGCCGGATCGTCGCGACGAGGACGAGCAGGATTGCCCCG
The DNA here is from genome assembly GCA_036257855.1 of Gaiellaceae bacterium. Taxonomy (GTDB): domain Bacteria; phylum Actinomycetota; class Thermoleophilia; order Gaiellales; family Gaiellaceae; genus GMQP-bins7. The sequence goes on from DATAET010000176.1 coordinate 2,360, forward strand.
TAGAAGACCCAGCGACCGTTCGAGGTCCAGTCGCTGATCGGCGTCTGCGGCCGGAGACCCTCGAGCATGAGGACCTCGACGAGCACGGCTCCCAGGACCGCGCCGGCGAGGCTTCCGGCACCGCCGAGGATCACCATCGCGTAGATGATGATCAGGACCTGCGTGTTGTAGTCGTCGGGGAACGCGCCCTGAAGCAGCGCCGCGTTGATGGTCCCGGCGAGCGCCGCCACGGCGGCGCCGACGCCGACAGCGAGCAGCTTCAGCCAGTTCACCGGCATGCTCATCGCCTGCGCGGCGAGCGCGTCGTCGTGGAGCGCACGCCACGCGCGGCCGGTGCGCGACCGGTTCGCGAGGGTCAGGGCCGCGAAGACGACGACGACCGCCACCAGCGTGACATAAAAGTACGCCCGCTCGCTCGAGGCGGTCAGGCCGAACGCACTGAACCGATCGACGTTCGCGATGCCGTTCGGGCCGCCGGTGACGTCCCAGTTGGCGCGGTCGAAGCCGAGGTCCTTGTTCAGCCCGAGGAAGGAGACGCGGTACCCCTGCGTGACGATCACGTAGAAGATCTGCCCGAAGAACAGGGTCACGATCGCGAGGTAGTCGCCGACGAGGCGCCGCGAGGGCAGCGCGAGCAGGAATCCCAGGAGCGCGGCGACCGCGACGATCAGCGGGATGACGATCCACGCCTGCCAGTGGTGCCCGAACTTGTCGGACGAGAGGATCGCGTAGCCGTACGCGCCGATCCCGTAGTACGCGATGTAGCCGAGATCGAGGAGCCCGGCGAAGCCGACCGCGACGTTCAACCCGAGCGCGAGCAGCGCGAAGACGAGCGCGACAGTGCCAACGCGGAGAAAGTAGATGTCGTTGTCCGTCTGAGCGGTGAGGAGCGGTACGAGCGCTCCGGCGGCGACGAAGAAGGCGAACACCGCGGGCTTGGGCACACGGTCGTACAGCGCGCGCGCCCTTCCCAGGAAGCCGCCGCGCGTCTGTGCGCGTTCGCCAGCGCGCGCGACCCACTCGTCTGCGCCGATGCGAGGACCGCTCTGCTCGCTCACGTCACACCTTCTGAGGTGCCGGGGTGCCGAAGATCCCGGCAGGCCGCAGGAGCAGGAAGGCAATGAGGATCGCGAACACGATCACGTCCTGGTACGACGACGACACGTAGCCGATCGAGAAGGAGCGCCCGATGCCGATGGCCAGGCCGCCGAGCATCGCGCCGGGCAAGCTC
>DATAET010000177.1:0-12342 GCA_036257855.1 Gaiellaceae bacterium
GCCTGCGGGAGCGTCAGCTGGCTGGCGCGGCGCGAGTAGTACGTTTCGGCCGCAGCCTCGACGCCGTACGCATGGTTGCCGTAGTACACCTGGTTCATGTAGGTCTTGAGGATCCGCTGCTTCGACCACGCATCGCCGAGCTTCATCGCCAGGCACACCTCCTTCAGCTTGCGGCTGAAGGTGCGGTTGTGCCCGATGTAGAGGTTGCGGACGAGCTGCTGGGTGATGGTCGAGCCGCCCTCGACGATCTCGCCCGCGCGAATGTCCGCGACGGCGGCGCGCGCAATGCCCTCGACGTCGATGCCGCCGTGCTCGAAGAAGCGGCGGTCCTCGATCGCGATGGTCGCCTTCCGGATCCAGAGAGACATGTCCGCGGCCGTCACCGGCTCGCGGTTCCGCTCGGCCGGAATCGAGCCGAGGAGGCTCCCGTCGGCGGCGTAGACGAACGAGTTCGCTCCGATGTTCACGGATCGCAACGAGTCGAGGTCGCACGACGAGCCGTAGGCGAGCACCGCAGCGGTGCTCCCGATGCCCGCCACGATCCCGAGCGCGACGATGCCGCTCACCGCCACGATCGCGCCACGACGGCGGCGGCGGCGGCGAATCGCGCGCTGATGGCGCCCCCTCGGACGGAGCGTCTCGGGATCCAGCGGAGTTCGCCTGCTCCGAGGCGGGCTCATGGCGAGATGCTAGCCACGTCCCGGGTGATTTCGATCGCGCGCGTCGGCTTCCTCGATCCGCGTGTGCACTCCCGTGGTGGAATCCCGGGATGCAAGGAGACCCGAGCAACCGTCGCTACCCCGGGAAGCTCACGGCGTGGCTCGTCTTCGTCGGAGCGCTCGCGCTCCTCGGCTACGCCGCGCGGCTGGGCGAGGGCGACACGCCGGACGACCTCGCCTATCGCTGGTCCTCCTCCGTCGCGGCGCTCCTCCAGTACGGGATCATGCTCGGGATCCTGCTCCTCATCGCGCGCGGGCTTCCCCGCCGCGACGCCTTCGCGCTCCGCCGTCCTCGCTCGTGGCCGCGCGCCCTCGGGCTCGCCGTCCTCGGTCTTCTCACGATCTACGTCGCCTCGTTCGTGTACGAGCAAGTGCTTTCGCTCTTCGGCGACTGGAACCTGACCGACGAGCAGGGCCTCGTGCCGAGCGGGTGGGACTCGAGCCGAGCGCCCGCGTTCGTCGCGTTCTTCCTCGTAGTTACCTTCGTCGCGCCCGCCGTCGAGGAGGCCACCTACCGTGGGCTCGGCGTCTTCCTCCTGCAACCGTGGGGGAACGTCCTCGCGATCGTCCTCACCGGAGTGCTCTTCGGGGCCGCCCACGGGCTCGTCGTGGCACTCCCCGTCCTCGCCGTGTTCGGGATCGTCGTCGCCTGGATTCGGGTGCGGACGAACAGCATCTACCCGGGCATGGCACTCCACGCGGCGTTCAACGGAATCGCCCTCATCGCCGCCGTGAGCGGCGCGTCGTGAGCTAGCTCGAGTCCTCCTCGTCCTCGTCCTCGTCCTCGTCGTCGTCCGCCTCCTCGAAGCCCTCGAGCGCCTCCTCGAGGCTCGTCGCGAACTCCTCGGGCGTCACGGTCTCGATGAACCGGCGGAACTCTTCCGGGTCGAGGTCGGCGAGGTTGGACGCAGTGACGAGGCTGACCTGGTCGTCGTCGCCCGCCTGGAACTCGATGCCGGACTCGTCGACGACGTCGTCCGCGGCGAAGATCTGCGCCTCGCAGCGAACCGCGAGCGCGATCGCGTCGGAGGGGCGCGAGTCGATCTCCACCTCCTGTCCGTCCTGCACGATCGTGATGCGGGCGAAGTAGGTGTTCTCGCGGAGCTCCGTCACCGTGACCTTGACGACCTCGCCGTTGAGCTCCGAGACGACCTCGGTAAGGAGATCGTGGGTCATCGGGCGCGGCGGGCTCGCACCCTGGAGCTTCATGAGGATCGCCGCGGCCTCGGGGTGACCGATCCAGATCGGCAGGAAGCGATCCTCGTCCACGGTCTTCAGCAAGACGATCGGCTGCTTGCCGATCGGCTCGAAGCTCACGCCGTACAGGGTCATCTCCCGCATCGACCATCGAATGTTAGTCAGCGGCCCATGGAACGCGGTCCGGCCTCCCCGGCGACGGCCCCCGCTGCGAGCGTCTTTGATCTACGCGTTCGGCACTTGCCGCTAGGCGATGCCGAACTGCGAAAAGCATGGGCGATCCTGGACTCGAACCAGGGGCCTCCGCCTTATCAGAGCGGCGCTCTAACCGACTGAGCTAATCGCCCGAGGGTCGACACTGTAGCGCCTACGCCGCTCGTTCCTCCGGCAGGCGCGCCAGGGCGGTCTCGAGCGCCTCGACGAGCTCAGCGAGACCCTTCTCGTCCTCGAACCGGATCTGCAGTGCACCCGCCGCGACGCGCGTGGGCAGACCCGTCAACCGCTCGGCAGCGGTGCGCGCGCGGTCGACGAGCGCAGGATCGACGAGAGCGGCGCGCCGCGGTCGGCGCTTCGCTCCACCTTCGCGAGCCGCGCGCTCGGCGGCGCGGACGGTGAGGCCTTCCTTGACGATCCTCCGTGCCAGGCGGCGCCGCGCCTCGTCGTCGGGAAGGGAGAGAACTGCGCGCGCGTGGCCCTCGCTCATGTCACCCCGTGCCAGCATCCAGAGCACCTCCTCGGGGAGCTCGAGGAGACGGAGACGGTTCGAGACGGCCGACTTCGACCGTCCGACACGATCTGCGACGTCGCCCAGCGAGAGCTCGAACTCGTCGACGAGCGACGCGTAGGCCCGCGCTTCCTCGACCGGAGAAAGCTGCTCACGCGCGACGTTCTCGACGAGCCCGAGCAGGAGCGAGTCGCGATCCCCGACGTCGCGCACGAGCGCAGGCAACGTCGCGACGCCCGCGGATCGTGCCGCCCGCCAGCGCCGCTCGCCCGCGATGAGCTCGAACCCGCCTTCGGCACGGCGCCGAACGACGATGGGCTGCAGGACGCCCTGGAGTCGAATGGAGCTCGCGAGCCCGGCGGCCGCCTCCGGCTCGAATCGGCGGCGAGGCTGCCGCGGGTTCGGGTGGATCGTCTCGACGGGGAGATGGACGAGCTCGGGCTGACCGGCCTCCCCCAGCAGGACCTCGAGGCCACGACCGAGGCCACGTCGTTCCTTAGGAACGCTCGACAAGCTCCATCGCCACCTTCCAGTACGCCTCCGCGCCGGCAGAGCGACGGTCGTAGGCGATCGCAGGGACCCCGTGACTCGGCGCCTCGGCGAGACGGATCGAGCGAGGGATGGTCGTGGTGAACACGAGCGAGCCGAAGTGCCGCCGAAGCTCGGCCTCGACCTCGCCGGCCAGGCGCGTTCGCCCGTCGGCCATCGTGAGCAGGATCCCGGCGACCGCGAGCCGCGGGTTGAGCTGGGCCTTCACGAGATTGATGGTGCCGAGGAGCTGCGAGAGCCCCTCGAGGGCGTAGTACTCGGCCTGCACGGGGACGATCGCGCGGCTCGCAGCAGCGAGCGCGTTGACCGTCAGCGGCCCGAAGGAGGGCGGGCAGTCCAGGAGCACGTACGAATAGGGATCGAGCGCGTCCGCGAGCGCGTCTGCGAGGTACCGCTCGCCGCCCGGACGCGTCGTGAGATCGACCGCTGCCGCGGCGAGGTTGCTCTTGGCCATCACGACGTCGAGGTTGTCGACGCCCGAGGGCTTCGCGAGTGTCGCGAGCGGGGCGCCGTCGAGGAGATCATGCGTCGACGCACCGTTCGCGCGCAGCCCGAGGCCCGACGTCGCATTGGCCTGTGGATCGAGGTCGACGAGGAGGACCCGCTCACCGGCCTCTGCAAGACACGCGCTCAGGTTGACGGCGGTCGTCGTCTTCCCGACGCCGCCCTTCTGGTTCGCCACTGCGTATACCCGGGCGAGCACCCAGCCAGACTAGAGAGGGGGGCGGCTAGAGTCGTCGCCGATGCGGGAGCCCGCTCCGCCGTACGAGGGAGAAGGCCCACACGCGCTCTGGCATGTCTCCGAGGCTGCGTCGATCGAGCGCTTCGAGCCGCACCTGAGCCGCACGGCCAAGAGCCGTGAGCCTCGCGTGTGGGCGATCGACACCCGGCATCTGCCCGTGTACTGGTTTCCGCGCGAGTGCCCGCGTGCGACCTTCTGGGCGACCTCGTCAACCAACGACGAAGACACCGAGCTGCTCGCCGGCGCGAGCCGCGTGCACGCAGTCGAGGGCACATGGCTCGAGCGGATCCGCACCGCCCGGGTTGTCGCCTACCGCCTGCCGGAGGAGACGTTCGCCCCGGACCCGGAGGTCGACGGCTACTGGCTCAGCCGTGAGCCCGTCGTCCCGGCCGAACTCGTCGAGCTCGGCGACCTCCTCGCGTTACACGCCGAGGCCGAGATCGAGCTGCGGATCGTGGCGAACCTCTGGCCGCTGTGGAATCGCGTCATCGCCTCGACGCTCGAGTTCAGCGGCGTGCGCCTCCACAACGCCGCGCCATCCGCGAGTTAGGTCAGCGGCCGCTTCTTCGCCATCCCGGCCCGCCGCGGGAAGCCCGGTGGCGTCGGGTGGACCTTACGGAGGAGCGCAAGCCCGTCCGTCTCGCTCTCGAGACGACCGCCGACATGCTCTGCCGCGCCCGCCAACGCGCAGCGATCGGCGCTCGGGCCGAGCCAGAGGATCGATGCACCGCCCACGACCACGAGCGGGAGGCACAGCTCGGCCGCGACCGGCGGTCTGGCGACGGCCTTCGCGAGGGCGACGCCGAACGCCTCGAGGGGCTGATTCTCCGCCCGTCCCCACACGACGTCGACGTTCGGGAGCTCGGAGGCGAACCGCTCGAGGAAGTCGCACTTTCTCCGCTCGGCTTCGAGCAACGTGAAGCTCCGCTCGGGAAGGGTCACGGCGAGCGGGATGCCGGGGCTGCCGCCTCCGGATCCCACGTCGACGATCCCACCCGGAAGGTCTTCGAGGAGCGGGGCAGCCCTGAGCGCGTCGTCCACGAGGACGCGACGTGCGTCCTCGATGCGACCGAGCCCCGTCGCGCCGGGTTTCTCGAGCGTCGCCTCGAGCCAGCGCTCGAGGAACTCGCCCGCCACCTCAGCTTGCGACGTGACGCGGCGCGACGACGACGAAGCGGTTCGGTTCAGCGCCCTCGCTCGCCGTCTCGACCTCGGGGTCGTCCTTGAGCGCCTCGTGGACGATCTTGCGCTCGACCGGAGTCATCGGCTCGAGTGCGACGCGCGATCCGCTCGCCGAGGCCTGCTGTGCGGTCCGGCGCGCGAGGTTCTCGAGGGTCGCGGTGCGGCGCGCCCGATAGCCGGCCGCGTCGACGACAACCGCGTGACGACCCCCCTGGGCCCGGACGATCGCATTGGCGAGGTACTGGATCGCGTCGATCGTCTGGCCGTGCTTGCCGATGAAGAGCGCCACGTCCTCCCCGGAGCAGCTGACCGTGACGTCGCCCTCGTGCTCCCGTGCGGACACGGAGACGTCCGCCCCGATGCCGGCCGCGATCCGCTCGACGATCTCCTGCGCCTCTCGCGCCAGCCCACCTTCGTGGGGCGCGCGCTCGCGTACGGCGGCACCCTCGGTGCTCGCGATGACGTGAGCGGGGCTGAATCCCACTCCGAGGAGCCCCCGCTCGCCCTCCGAGACGACCTGGAACTCGACGGCGTCGCGGTCGAGACCGGGCACGAGCTGCTCGAGCTCGCGAAGAGCAGCCCACTTCGCCTCGCCGACGGTCTCACCCTTCGCCTCGACGGTCACGACGTCGGTACTGCTCATCGCCTCGTCCGGCGGCCGCCGCCCTTGCGCTTCACGCGCCGCGGAGCGCCTGGCGTCTTGGGGCGGGCGGCACCGTCGGGTGATGCGGAGACGCTGTCCGCGGCTGCAGCCGGCTCGTCCCGCGGCGGGGTCCGGCTCGAGCGTTTGGCCGGCGCGACCGGCCTCGGCATGAGCCTTCGCGTCACGATCCCCTGGCCCGTCGTCCAGAGGTTCGTCGTGAGCCAGTAGATCATGAGCCCCGACGGGAACCGGAGGATGAACGGGAGGAACACGATCGGGAGGACCATGATCATGATCCGCTGAGCCTGGCTCTGCATCGACGTCGCCATGAGGTAGGTCGAGATGAGCTGGCTCGCCACGTAGACGGCGATCAGGAGCGGCCCCCAGCCCGACTTCACGGGCTCCGTTATGTCGACGAGCCCGAGCCACTCGAGCGACGACCCCGGGTACTTCGGGAAGATCTCCTTCTCGAAGTCCTTGAGCACGTAGAAGAGCGAGATGAAGATCGGGATCTGGAAGACGATCGGCAGGCACGAGGCGTACGGGTTGATCTTGTTCTCCTTGTAGAACTTCATCAGCTCTTCGGACTGCTTCTGCCGGTCGCTCTTGTAGCGCTGCTGGATCGCCTTCATCTCTGGCGCGTGCATCTGCAAGCTCTGCATCGAGTGGATCTGGCGGATCGCGACAGGGACGAGGAGCATCCGCACGATCACGGTGAGCACGACGATCGACCACGCCCAGCTGAAGCCGGCGGTGCTGTGCAGCCACGTCAGCAGGTCGGTGAGGACGTTCTCGAGCGGAGTGAGGAGGCCGCCGACGATCACGCTCGCGCCTTTCGAGATCTACCGAGCGGGAACAGCGTCTGATCGTGCGCGTAGTCGACCCCCCCGTGGCTCCAGGGGTTGCACCGCAGGATGCGCCAGCCTGAGAGCACGCATCCCCTGACGAAGCCGAACTCACGAAACGCGTCGAGCGCGTACTGCGAGCAGCTCGGGTGGTACTTGCACGTGCCCGCGGGTGTGAGCAGGCCGAACGTCCAGCGCCACGCCTGGACGAGCGCGATCCCGAAGTACCTCATCCGCGCGCCTTCTCGAGCACGTCCTCGACCTCGGCGCGGAGCCAGTCCTTCCCGCGCGACTCGGCGGGCTCCGCGAGCCCCGGGCGGGCGGAGAGGACGTAGTCCTGGCCCACGGGAACCGTCGGCAGGAGCTCGCGCCATGTCTCGCGCAACAGCCGCTTCACGCGATTCCGAGCAACCGCGGATCCGACCGACCGCGGCACGGCAAGCCCGAGCCGCGGCTCGCCCTCGGGATCGTCGTCGCGCGGAAACCAGTGCAGCACGAGGTATCGGCTGGATGCCGAGCGACCGCGGCGATACACGGTGTCGAAATCCTTCGACCGGGAGAGCCGGTTGCGGCGTTGCACTGGCGGGCGTCTCAGGCCGAGAGGCGCTTGCGCCCTCTGGCGCGCCGGCGTTTCAGGATGGCGCGACCTCCGCGCGTGGACATCCGCGCTCGGAACCCATGACGCCGCTTCCTGCGGCGAACGTTCGGCTGGTAGGTGCGTTTCACGTGGTCTCGTCGGCCTCGGGAGCGGGGAGCCGCGAGTATAGACGACCGTTCCTCGGGCCCGGTTTTCCACAGTCGCCGCGAAGCAGCGTATCGTCGAAATTGCTGCTCTCGGGCCTTGGTCGTTGTCAACGAGCGCAACGACTGCTGCCTCGTCCACACCTGTGGACAGTCGTGTGGAAGAAGGGAAGTGCCTGCAAAACACCCAAATTTTCATCCACAGAGGCGTCAGCTAGGGCCGTTGAGCGCTCTCGCGAAGGGTGGTATGCTCGCCGCTTCCCGACGACCCCGAGAACCGCGAGGACGGGTGGAGCACCCCGCCGAGACACGAGCCGACGACCTCTGGAGTGCCATAGCCGGACGGTTGAGGGACACCCTCACCGAGACCACCTACGACACGTGGTTCGGCCAGGCCCGACCCCATTCCTACTCGGGGGACACGCTCGTCGTGGAGGTTCCCAACGATTTCACCCGTGACTGGATCGAGGGTCATTTCCTCGATCTCGTGGCGAGGGCGGCGGGGGAGTCCGCCACGACCGGCGCCGTCGTGACCTTTGCCGTGAGCGAGCGCCCGTCCGCTCGCGCGTCGTCCGTGACCCAGCCGCCCGAGGCGCCGCTTGCCGTGCGCGACGCGGCCGCGGTCTCGTTTCGCGAGGCGCCTGAGGTCGAGCTCAACCCCAAGTACACATTCGACCTCTTCGTCATCGGGTCGTCGAACCGGTTCGCACACGCGGCCGCGCTCGCGGTCGCCGAGGCGCCCGCCCAGGCGTACAACCCGCTCTTCATCTACGGCGGGACTGGTCTCGGGAAAACGCACCTCCTGCAGGCGATCGGGCACTACGTGCGGCAGCACTCGCGCCGTTTGACGACGAGGTACGTCACGAGCGAGACGTTCATGAACGAGTTCATCGACGCCGTGCGCGACCGCGGCGCGCGCATCGAGGGCTTCAAGCGACGCTACCGCAACTACGACGTCCTCCTCGTCGACGACATCCAGTTCATCGAGGGGAAGGAGCGAATCCAGGAGGAGTTCTTCCACACGTTCAACTCGCTGTACGAGGGCGGGGCCCAGATCGTCATCTCGTCGGACCGTCCGCCGCGCGAGATCGCCACGCTCGAGGAGAGGCTGCGCTCGCGCTTCGAGTGGGGGCTGCTCACCGACATCCAGGCGCCCGACCTCGAGACGCGCATCGCGATCCTGCGGAAGCGCGTCGAGACCGAGGGGATCCGGATCACGAACCCCGAGGTGCTCACGTTCATCGCGGGCCGGGTCTCGTCGAACATCCGCGAGCTCGAAGGCGCGCTCACGCGCGTCGTCGCCTTCTCGTCCCTCACCGACCGCCCGCTGACGGCAGAGCTCGCCGAGGACGTGCTCAAGGACGTCTACCCCCAGGGCGACGCGGCGCCCGAGGTCACCATCACGCGGATCCAGGAGGCCGTCTCCCATCGTTTCGGCGTGACGCTCGACGAGCTCGTCAGCCCCAGGCGCTCGCAGGCCGTCGCGTACCCTCGGCAGGTGGCCATGTACCTGTCGCGCGAACTCACCGACGCGTCGCTACCGATGATCGGGAGGGAGTTCGGTGGGCGCGACCACACGACCGTGATTCACGCGAAGGACAAGATCACGAAGCTCATTCGCGAGGATCGCTCTGTGTACAACCTTGTGCAAGAACTGACCGCGCGCATCAAGCAGGCGCGGTGATGCTGGGGGTCCTTCGCATCGCGTCTCGGGACCGTGTGGACGGCGTCGGTCCCCGTCCACACCCTCGCCAACACATGTTTTCCCCGCTCTCGCGCCACAAAGCACCCGTCCTCCCCGCAACTCACACTCCTACTATCACTACGACGTTCTTTCTTCAGTCATGAACACAGACATCGTGGCCGCCTCCGCACTCCGCATCACCTGTCCGAAGTCGGCGCTGGGCTCGTCGTTGGCAGTGGTCTCGCGAGCCGTGTCGACGCGAGGCGCGGTCCAGGTCCTCGGCGGGATCCTCCTTCACGCGGAAGGCGAGCGGCTGACGCTCGCGGCGACCGACATGGAGATCTCGATCCGGGCGTCGCTCGACGGGGAGATCGAGGGTGACGCGAGCGTCGTCGTACCCGGACGGCTGCTCACTGATCTCGTACGCCTCCTTCCCGAAGACACCGTCACCCTGGCGTACGACGAAGGCGAGGGCGTTCTCGCCGTGACCTCCGGGAGCCACGCGTCACGGCTCAACGTGTACAGCGCTGAGGACTTCCCGCGGCTCCCACCGCTCGACATCCCCCTGCAGAAGATCGACTCCGCCGCCCTCCTGTCCACGATCGAGAAGGTCGGACGCGCGGCGTCGCGTGACGAGTCGAGACCGGTGCTGACCGGCGTGCTCGTCCGGTTCGAGGGAGACAAGCTCGTCATGGCCGCGACCGACTCGTACCGGCTCGCGGTGAAGGAGACCGTACTCTCGGCGAGCGGCCCGGAGCTCGACGCGATCATCCCTGCGCGTGCGCTCCAGGAGCTCGCACGGCTTGCCGCAGGTGTCGAGGAGATCGAGCTCGGCGTGCACGAGAACCACATCGTCTTCTCGGCTGGCGACGTGTGGCTCACGAGCAGGCGCATCGACGGCCAGTTTCCGAACTACAAGCAGCTCCTCCCGGAGTCGTTCGAGGTCGAGATCGCCACGCCGCGCGAGGCCCTGCTCGAGGTCGTCCGCCGGGCGGGGCTCATGGCACAGCGAAACGCTCCGCTTCGTCTGCGGTTCGCGGAAGGAGAGCTGACCGTCTCCGCCCAGACGCAGGACGTCGGCGAGGCGACCGAGTCGCTCCCCATCGAGTACGCCGGCGAGGAGCTCGAGATCGGCTTCAACCCCGACTTCCTGCGGGATGGCCTCGAGGCTGTGTCGGGCGAGACCGTGCAGCTGAAGCTCATCAACCGACTCCGGCCCGGGCTCATCGAGGCGCCCGGCGAGAGCTTCTGGTACCTGATCATGCCGATCCGCCTCGCGGGCTGATCGTCCACGCGGTCACGCTCCGCGACTTCCGCTCGTACGCCGCGCTCGAGCTCGGGCTGTCCGAGGGTGTCGTCCTTCTCCACGGTCCGAACGGGGCTGGCAAGACGAATCTCCTCGAGGCGCTCCACGTCGGGACGCAAGGCTTCTCGCCCCGCACCCGCCGCGACGCGCAGATGATCCGCTTCGGAAGCGATGCAGCTCGCATTGGGCTCGAAGGAGCGCTCGGACAGGGCCGATTCGAGACGGACGTCGTTCTCGCGGTACGCGACACGCGCCGCGTCACGCTGAACGGCGAGCGGCTGAGCTCCGCCGACAGACTCCGTCACGAGCTCACGACCCTCGTCTTCACACCGGACCGGCTCGCGGTGGTCAAGGGTGCGCCGGCGACGCGGCGCGCGTACCTCGACCGTGCGCTCGGGCGTCTGTTCCCTGCGCGCGCGTCCCTGGGAGCCGAGTACGCCGGTGCGGTCGGTCAGCGAAACGCCGGTCTGCGCCGTGTTCGCGCGGGGCGGTCGACGCGAGAGGCGCTCGCGCCGTGGTCGGACCGAGTCGCCGCGCTCGGGAGCGAGCTCGTGCGAGCGCGAGCGGAGGCTGCCGAGCTCCTCGCCGAGCCGTTCGGCCGCGTCGCCGACGAGCTCGGCCTCGCCGAGGCGATGCTCGAGTACGAGGGGGACCCGCCGACGCTCGCCGACCTCGACGCACGGCTGGAGTCCGATCTCGAGCGGGGGCTCACCGGGGTCGGCCCCCACCTGGACGACCTGCGGATCGAGGCCTCGGGTCGAGATCTCCGGGCCTTCGGTTCCCAGGGCGAGCAACGTGTCGCCGTCCTCGCCCTGGTCCTCGCGGAGGCGGAGCGCATGCGCGAGCGCGCCGGCATGTCGCCGCTCGTCCTCCTCGACGACGTGCTCTCCGAGCTCGACGGCAGCAGGCGGGAGGCCCTCGCCGGGATGATCGCCCGCGGCGATCAGACCGTCGTGACTGCGACGGCAGCCGCGGCGCTCCCGGGAGAGGCGGCGCAGGTGCTGGCCGTTTCCCACGGGAAGGTGAGCTGATGGAGCGCATCGGCGAGGAGATCTCGCGTGAGCTCGCACGCGGCGGGAGCCGTGATGCGCTCCCCCTCGCGAAGATCACGGCCGTGTGGTCGGACACCGTCGGCACGGCGATCGCTCGCAACGCGTGGCCACTCCGGATCGCCCGCGACCGGACGCTCCTCGTCGCCACCGAGTCGGCGACGTGGTCCCACGAGCTCGCCCTCCTGCGCGGCGAGATCCTCGAACAGTTGCGTGCGCGGCTCGGGGATGACGCGCCGGCGGGCTTGCGGTTCGCCGTGGGACCAGTCCCCGAGCCACCCGCACCGTCCGAGGCGCGCGCCGCTGCCGAGAGGATCGAGGTACCGCCCGAGATCGAGTCCGAGGCACGCTCCGCGGCCGCCACGATCGAGGATGCGGAGCTCCGCGAGCTCGTCGCGAGAGCGGCCCGAGTGAGCCTTGTGAAGGCCCGGTCCGGCCGCCGTTTCTGGTAGACTTACACGGCCCCGCAATATGGCGATTTGCAGGGCTTTTTTGATGGCCGAAGCAGCCTATACAGCAAAAGACATCACCGTCCTCGAGGGCCTCGAGCCCGTGCGTCTCCGTCCCGGGATGTACATCGGGTCGACGGGGTCGCGAGGTCTCCACCACCTCGTTTACGAGGTCGTGGACAACGCGGTCGACGAGGCCCTCGCGGGTCGCAACGACCTCGTCGAGGTGATCATCCATCCGGACAACTCGGTGACCGTCCGCGACGCCGGCGCCGGCATTCCGACGGAGGTCATCCCTGAGCAGGGCCTGCCCGCGTTGACCGTCGTCCTGACCAAGCTCCACGCCGGCGGGAAGTTCGGCGGCGAGGGCTACAAAGTGTCCGGCGGCCTGCACGGTGTCGGTGTCTCGGTCGTCAACGCGCTTTCCGAGTGGCTCGTCGCCGAGGTGCGACGCGACGGCAAGGTGTACCGCCAGGAGTTCGCGCGGGGCGAGCCGGTCGCGGACATGGAGA
>DATAET010000178.1:0-2405 GCA_036257855.1 Gaiellaceae bacterium
TACGGAAACGTCGGCTCGTCGATCTACTACGCGCTCGGGGTCACGGCCGCCTTCGCGCTCGGACTGACCCCGTTCGTCTTCGTCATCGCCGGCGTCATCTTCGTCGCCACTTCTCTGACATACACCGAGGGGACCGTCCGCTTCCCCGAAGCTGGCGGGTCGTCGAGCTTCGCACGACACGCATTCAACGAGGTCGTGTCGTTCGGAGCCGCCTGGGCGCAGATGCTCAACTACATCATCACGATCGCCATCTCGGCGTTCTTCGTGCCGCACTACCTGTCCGTCTTCTGGAGCCCGCTCCGGGAGAACCCGTGGGACATCATCGGCGGCGCCGTCGTGATCGTCCTGCTCGTCGCGCTGAACATCATCGGCGTGCGCGAGGCCGCGGGGCTGAACGTGTTCCTCGCGGTCGTCGACTTCGCGACCCAGCTCCTGCTCGTCCTGATCGGGTTCGTCCTCATCCTGAGCCCCGCGACGCTCGTCGACAACATCGAGCTCGGCGTCGCGCCGTCATGGAGCCAGTTCCTGATCGCGATCCCCATCGGGATGATCGCCTACACCGGCCTGGAGACGATCTCGAATCTCGCCGAGGAAACTCGGGATCCGCCGCGCGACGTTCCCCGCGCCTACAAATGGGTTGCCGGGGCCGTCTTCGCGATCTACTTGACGCTGCCTTTCGTCGCGCTCTCCGCGCTGCCGGTCGTGCAAGTCGGCGGTGAGTTCCAGACGAAGCTCGGGCTGCCTCCAGACGACGGAGGCTTTCAAAACGACCCAATTCTCGGGGTTGTCGAGAACCTCGGTCTGTCGGGAACACTGCTGGACGCCCTCGAGATCTACGTGGGCATCCTTGCCGCGACGATTCTCTTCATCGCCACCAATGCGGGCGTCATCGGCGCGTCTCGGATCACCTACGCGATGGCGAGCTACCGGCAGCTCCCCGAGGCCTTCCGGCGCCTGCACCCGCGGTTCAAGACACCGTGGCTCTCGCTCGTGGTCTTCGCCGGGCTCGTCTCGATCCTCACGCTCCTCCCCGGCCAGACGACCTTCCTGGGAACGATGTACTCGTTCGGGGCGATGCTCTCCTTCACGATCGCCCATGCGGCGGTGATCGGGCACCGATACAGGCATCCCGACGAAGAGCTCGTTTTTCGCGCCCGGCCGAATCTTCGGTTCAGAGGAGTCGACTGGCCTCTTTTCGCGATTGTAGGAGGTGCCGCGACGGGGGTCGCTTGGATCGTCGTCGTTGTCCAGGAGGCGGGCACGCGTTGGGCCGGCCTCGGCTGGCTCGCGCTCGGGTTTGTTGGCTACACGGTGTATCGCAGGTGGGTGGTGCATGCGCCGCTCGGTGAAACCGTCCGCGCGCCGGTGCTCGTCCTCGGCCCGTCTCTGACCGTCGAGTACCGGACGATCGTGGTCCCGGTCGTCCGCTCCTTCGAGTCGGAAGAGGCGCTTGTCGCTGCGGCGCGGCTAGCCAGCGAGCGCGCGGCCAGAGTGGCCGTCGTGCACGTGCTCGAGGTGCCGCTCGATCTTCCGCTCGACGTCGAGCTTCCGGAGCTCGAGCACGAGGCAAACGACGTGCTCGACCAGGCCGCTGCGATCGTCGAGAGCTACGGCGTGCGGGCCGTTGCGCGCCTGCTTCGCTCCCGCGCCGCGGGACCGGCGATCGTCGAGGAGGCCGAGGGCCGCAACGCGGAGCTGATCGTCATCGGCGCCCCGCGCGTTCGCGCGGGTCGGAAGCGGATCTTCGGGGCGACTGTCGACTACGTCGTGAGGCACAGCGCGACACGCGTCCTGATTACGGCCGGCCGGCGAGCCGCGTGATGACCACGTACTTCTCCGTGGTGCTCGTCGTCCTGGGCGTCGCGATCGTCGTGAGGACGATCCTCGCCGGCATCGGCGGCGGGCTGGGGCTGCTCCTCGGCGCTCTGCTTATCCTCGCAGGCGGCCTCCGCCTGTACCTTCAGCGGCAGAGAGCCGAGTAAATGGCGAAAAAGCTTCCAGGCCTCCAGCGCGTCCTCGACGTTCCATCGCTGGCAGCGGTCGCCTACGGCGAGATCGCGTCTTCGCTCTACTTCGCGCTCGGCGTCATCGCCCTCTTTGCTCTCGGCTTCACGCCGTGGGTCCTGCTCGCCGTCGGCCTCCTGTTCCTCCTCGTCGCCGTGTCCTACGCGGAAGGGACGAGCGCGATCCCGGAGACCGGCGGAGCGGCGACGTTCGTGCGCCGGGCCTTCAACGACCCGGCCGGCTTCCTGACCGGCTGGGCACTCGTTCTCGACTACGTCATCGTCATGGCGCTGGCCGGCCTGTTCGTGCCGCACTACGTCGGCCACACGGTCGGTTGGGACGCCCTCACCGACTCGCCCTGGGACACCGTCGTCGGAGTCCTGGTGATCCTCGGAGTCGCC
>DATAET010000179.1:0-2695 GCA_036257855.1 Gaiellaceae bacterium
GAGCACCGATCGCGGCGAAGCGCCGCGCGAGTACCTCAGTGTTCATGCCGCTTCCTTCCTAGCTGCCGGTTGTCGTCGGAAAGGCCGCCCGGCAGAAGCCATGCCTCTCCGTCCATCCTCCCGCAGGGAGGCTCGACGCAAAAGCACGGCCGGCTCGTCGATCAGGGAGGCCTCGCCACTCGTGCCGAGCCTCCTATGTCCATGCCACTCGCCTACCCTTCGACCCTGGATCGCCGACCGCGGCTGTGCACGTCCCGCGGGACGACGTCATCGTGGAGGGGCTTTGGAGCCCGAGCCTCGGGGATCTCTTGAAAAAGCGCACGCAAAAGCAGATGCGAATGCGCGTGCGCTATTTCAGCGCTGAACGCCGAGGAGTCTTTCTCTCTCAGGCGGGGCCTCGATTCGATCTGGAGCTTTCAAGCTGAGCATCACCTCTCTGTCTTGCGGTTCCGAATCGCCTTCGAAACGACGAAGGCGACCCGTTCGGGTCGCCCTCGACTGGCTCGATATGCGGCTAGGGGACTAGCGCGCACACCTCTCAGCGAGGGCTAGGGCGGCACCGGGCCCGGGCTTCGGGTTGAAGCTTTGGGGGCACGGTGAGACCGATGCGGCGGTCGCCGCTTCGGCGTCGTGGGAATCTCTGGTGACGGTGATCTGGATCATCAGCGTCAGAGGATAGAACATCTCGGCGGACCTGGCAAGAGATTTACGTAAAGATATTTGGAGCGACCGCACCGTGCTCCACTAGCGCCGTGCAGAGAATTGCGAGCAAATATCAGTTCGGCTTGATTGCACGTACGATCGCGGCGTGCATGCCGTCCGCGACGGCGTGCGTGAGCTCGACGTCGACATCCGTGAGACCGGCGGCGACGAGGCCGTCGCGGTACTCGGACACCGACAGCGCGCCCGCGATGCAACCGACGTGGCTCCCGCGCTCGGCGCGGTCGGCCGGCCTCAGGTGATCCTCGGCGACGACGTCTGCGATCCCGACGCGCCCGCTCGGCCGCAGCACGCGTGCAACCTCGGCGAGCACCTTGTCCTTCTCCGGCGAGAGGTTGACGACGCAGTTCGAGATGACGACGTCGACGCTCGCCGCAGGGAGCGGGATGTCCTCGATGACGCCCTTGAGGAAGTGCACGTTGGTCGCACCGGCAGACCGCGCGTTCTTCTCGGCGAGGGTGAGCATCTCGTCCGTCATGTCGAGCCCGTAGACCGTCCCGTCCGGCCCCACCCGCCTTGCGGAAAGGAGGACGTCGATCCCGCCGCCGGACCCGAGGTCGAGGACCGTCTCGCCTTCGCGGAGCTCGACAACGGCGGCCGGGTTGCCGCAGCCGAGGCTCGCCGTGAGGGCGTTCTCCGGCACCGACGCTCGCTCGTCCGCCGCGTACAGCCCCTTCCCGAAGAGGGTGGTCGCCTCGTCGCCGCAGCAGCCGATCTCCTCGCAGTCGCACCCACAGCCGTGGCCTGCCGCGAGGCTCGTCGCCGCCGCTGCGTAGCGCGACCGCACGTGCTCTCGGACGTCCGTCGTCATGCAATGGCTCCTTTCATCGATCATCATCGATGAGGACGCTACCGCATTCATCGACGAACGTCAATGGTCATTGCGCCTGCGATACTCGCGCGAATGAACCCCCGGGACGAAGCGTCGAAGCTCGAGGAGACGATCGCGCGCTACAACGAGGCCTGGAACGCGCACGACCTGGATGCGATCCTCTCGTTCCACGCACCCGGGATGGTCTTCGAGAACCACACCGCGGGCGACCGCGTGGACGGTGCGAACGTCGGCCCTCACATCGCGCGGATCTTCAGCCGGATGCCGGACCTGTCGTTCATCGGACGACGTCTGTATGCCCGGGACGGCCTCGTCGTCAGCGAGTGGACTGCGACCGCGACGGACCTGACCGGGCGCCGCATCGAGTGGGACGGGATCGACGTCTTCCCCTTCGAAAACGGCCTGATCCTCCGCAAGGACGTCTACTCGTCGTCGCACGCTCCCCGGGTGCTTGACGAGTAGCGACGTGACCCGTCCGCGGGTCCACGAAGCAGCTGGCGTGCCCGCCGAGATCGAGGGTGAGCTCGCGCGCACGTTCGAGATCGTCTCGACGCCGGTCGGCGCCGACGGCGTCGTCGTCACCCCCGCGGTGGCCGTCGACGCGGCGTACCTCGACGAGATCGGCTCCCAGCTGCGGATCGTCGCGAACTACGCCGTCGGGATCGACAACGTCGATCTCGACGCGGCGCGTGCGCGCGGCGTGGTCGTGACGAACACTCCAGGGGTGCTCACGAACGCGACCGCGGAGCACGCTGTCGCGCTCGTCCTTGCCCTCCTGCGGAGAGTCTGCGAGGGGGATCGCGCACTGCGTCGGCGCGACCCGTGGGAGTGGGGGCCGGACTTCATGGTCGGCGAGGGCCTCGAGGGAAGGCGCGTGCTCGTCGTCGGCCCGGGGAGGATCGGCCTGAGGGTCGGCGAGCTCGCCGAGGCGCACGGAGCCGTTGTCAACTTCGCCGGTCGGGCGGATGACCTCCACGCCCTGCTGCGAGACGCCGATGTCGTCACCTTGCACTGTCCGCTCACTCCCGAGACTCGCCACCTGATCGACGCGGCCGCCCTCGCGGCGATGCAGTCCACGTCGGTGTTGATCAACACGGCCCGAGGGGCGGTCGTCGACGAGGCCGCACTGGTCGCCGCTCTCAG
>DATAET010000180.1:0-9244 GCA_036257855.1 Gaiellaceae bacterium
ATCCCGGCACGTCTCAGCTGCGCGTAGTCGGAGTCCCAGCCCCAGACGCGATCGGTGAGTCCCACGAGGTCCTCGAACTCGCGAGGACTGCCGTGTTCGAAGAAGTCGTCGAGGCCGATCCCGTAGGAGCGGTACGGCTCCTCGGGGAGAAGCCGCGCGCGCACGGCGTCCGCGAGCTCGCGGGACGCGCGGCCGTTCTCCGGGGACACGATCCGGTCGCTCGTGAACGCGCGGTAGAACGGGAAGAAGGCACCGCCGCCGCGTGCAACCGCGTAGTCGTCGTAGCGGAGACCGTTGTTCACCGTCCACGCGCCGAGGAGAACGACGACGACCGCGAGGCACGAGGCCGTGGACGCAAGCCGCCCACGCCCCGGGGCGGCCCGGACGAGGGGGACGAGCGCGAAGACGACGAGGACCTGGTACCCCGGCCTCGTGAGCGCGGCGGCCGCGGTCGCGAGCCCGAGGAGCGCATACCGCGCGGACGAGGGCTCGAGCCAGGCCCTCGTCAACGCGAGCGCCCAGAGCGCGAACACGACCGCACAGATCGAGTCGCTCGCGAGCATGTGGAAGAGGATCCCGTAGCCGGGATACAGGAGAAGAGCCGCTGCCGTCAGGAGTGCGGCGCGGCGCGAGAAGACGAGCGCGACCCGGGTCCAGCACACGATCGAGATCGCGTACAGCACCGCCATGAGCACCTGCGTCCCGTAGCCGCCGACGAGGTCCAGCGAGCCACCGACGACAATCGGCGCAACCGGTGTCCGGAACAGCATGGACATCGGCAGCACCGAGTCCCAG
Organism: Gaiellaceae bacterium; assembly: GCA_036257855.1. Lineage (GTDB taxonomy): Bacteria > Actinomycetota > Thermoleophilia > Gaiellales > Gaiellaceae > GMQP-bins7. Next base: position 796 of record DATAET010000180.1, read on the forward strand.
TCGAACATCTGCACGTAGAAGCGGAGGTAGGTGCCGAAATCGCGACCGGGGATCACCGGAAGCGCGACGCTCTGGAGGCCGTAGACGGCGACGGCGACGACGAAGAGCACCGTGGCCCCGCGTCGCGAGGCGATGGCACGTTCGCAGCGCGCTAGGAGGTCGGCCACGGGTGAGCGCGCAGCATGTCTTCGTCGAGCTCGACTCCCCACCCCGGTCCGCCGGGGATACGCAGCTCTCCCGCGGAGATCTCCGGCAGCGCCGTGACGAGCTCGTCGCGCCAGGGCACGTCGTCGACGTCGAACTCGAGGATGCGCGCGTTCGGGATGGCGGCACACCACTGCGCCGCGATGAACGTCGCGAGGTGGCTGTAGTAGTTGTGCGGCGCGCAGTTCACCTCGAACGTCTCGGCGAGGTCGGCGACCTTCTTCGCCTGGTGGAAGCCGTTCCAGATGACGTCGACGGACGCGACGTCCATGCCGCCCGCTTCGAGGTACGGCCGGAAGTCGCGGCTGCCGTACAGGTTCTCGCCCGAGCAGACGGGCATCGGCGCGACGTGGCGCACGTGGGCCAGCGCAGCGGCGTCGAAGAGATCCACCTCGAGCCACAGCAGGTCGAACCGGTCCAGCGCCTTCGCGACGCGGACGCAGCCTTCGGGCTCGAGGTTGAAGTTGAGGTCGACGATCGGCCGTGCGGCGCCTCGCGTTCCCTCCACGAACGCCTCGAGCAACCGGACGAGCGCGTCGGCGATCTCGTCCGTACGCAGCGTTCCGCCGCCCTCGGCGAACCCGGGCATGAGGACTTTGGGCTCGTCCCCCGGGACGACGACGTTCGTCTTGAACGCGCCGTAGCCACTTTCGACGACCTCACGCCCGAGGGCCGCAACGTCGTCGTAGGACGCGAGCTTGGGCGTGCCGGTGACCTCGAACGCACGTGCGCGCGTCGTCCCGCAGTGCGACCAGTACATCGGGATCGTCTCTCGCGTCGGTCCACCGAAGAGCTCGTGGACCGCGAGGCCCAGGGCCTTGGCCTTGATGTCGAGCAGCGCATTCTCGATGCCCGCGAGCGCCTTCGCGATGACCGAGCCCGGGCTCTGCCGCGTCGCCCGGTAGAGATCCCAGTAGACGGCCTCGACGGGGCGCGGGTCGCGGCCGACGACGAGCGGCGCGAGGTCCTCGACGATCCCGGCGAGCCCGTGAGGCGAGCCGTGCGAGTCGGTGATCTCGGCCCAGCCGACGAGGCCGTCGTCGGTCGTCGCCTTGAGGAAGATCCACGGCCGCCAGCCGGCGTCGCAGAACAGCGTCTCGAGAGCCGCGATCCTCACCGGGCGGAGCATACGGAGGGTGTCCGACCGCGGCCGCGAGCACCCGCGGGGAGGCGGCGTAGGATGGAGCGCCATGCCATTCCGGTCGGCGCGGGAGCTTTCGGCCGGACGGTTTCTCGCAGCGTGCACCATGGTGGCGGCGGCTGCGGCGGTGGGCGTCGCAGTCGCGGGTTGGCCGCTCCCGCGGATCACGCCCGACTCCGCGAGCTACCTCACAGGAGCGGAGATGCTCGCCGACGACGGGCGCTTCGACTCGTGCGACGGCCCGATCGCCGTCTTTGCGCCCGGTTACTCGGCGGCGATGGCGCCCCTCGTCGCTCTCGGAGCGGACGCTCCGGAGGCGGCAAGGATCGTCAACGCGCTCGCAACCGTCGCGATCGTGCTCGCGGCGGCCGCGCTCGCGGCCGCGGCCGGGCTCTCCCGGCGCACCTGTCTCGTCGTCGCGATCGCCGTCGCCGTCGCGTACGCGACGCTTCGCGACGGCGCGCTCGCGTGGTCGGAGCCGCTCTTCTGCGCAGTCCTGGGCGCGGTGCTCGTCGCCGTCGTCGGCGACGGCCGTGGGTTGCCGCTCCGGCTGTCGGCGCGCCTCGTCGTCGTCGTCGTCCTCGCCTGGGCGCTCCTGCTGACCCGGCACTCGGGGATCTTCGTCGTGCCCGCGGTCGTGGCAGGAGCATGGCTCGGCTCGGGCAGCCCGCCTCGGCGCGTCCTCCGAATCGGAGCCTTCACGCTCGCTCTCCTCGTCGTGCCGGCCCTCTGGTGGGCGCGGAACGTTCACGTCGAGGGCGACGCGTTCGGCCGCCGGTCCGACTCCCGCTTCGGCGTGCTCGAGGTCCTCGGCCAGCTTCCCGACGGGCTCTCGAGCGTCGCACTGCCGGACGCCGTGCCGGAGGTACTCCGGCTCGCCGTGCTCGTCCCGGTCGTCCTCGCCGCCGCCCTCGCCGTTCCCCGCAGCCGTGGCGTCACACGGGCAAGGCTGACCGTAGCCGTGCTCGCGATCGCGGCGGTCGTGTACGGAGGAGCGGTGACGCTTGCGGCCACGCGCACGGTGGTCGACCCGATCGACACGCGGCTCATGTCTCCGCTCCTCGTCCCCGTCGCGGCGCTCGTCGCGGTTGGCGTCGCGGGGCCGGTGTCCAGGTGGCCGCGGCTCGAACGCGTGCTGGGCGGCTTCGCACTCGCCCTCGTCGCGCTGACAGCTCTCCTCGCACCGGGCGTCGTCTGGCGCGGGCACCAGGCCGAACGCACGCTCGCGACGATTCCCGACGACGTGTCGTGCGCCGAGTGGCCGGCGAGTTACTCCGCGCCGGGGTAGGGCTCGCGCGACACCGCCGGCAGGGTCGCCTCGCCGCTCGAGACGAGCCGCTCCGCTTGCTCCCAGTCGACTTCGTCGTCGACGTTGAAGCCCTCGAGACCGTCGGTGAAGAACGGCGCGAGGACCTCGCCCTCGCGCGTTCCCGTCTCGATGACCACCCGTGACCATGCGATCTCGAGCGCGCTGTTCTGGACGTACACGGGCGGGAGTGCCTGGTACTGGCCCGCATGCCATGCGACCTCGAGTTCGGCTTGGCGCAGGAGTGGGGCCATCGTGCGGCCGTCTGCGGAGAGCAGCCACATCTTCCCCGGGTGCTGCTTCACGAGCTCCACGGCGCGAATCGAGTCGGCTTCGGGGGTTGCCAGGAGCTGCTCGAGGCCGCGACGAACGACGTCGGGGCCGCGAAACGGGTTGGTCGCGCGGACGAGCGCGAACAGGTCGTAGCGCTCGGGTAGGTGCTCGAGGGTGTACGACAGCCACTCGATGTCCGGTGACGTCGACGTGGCGAGCTCGGTCGGCCGCAGGAACGGGACCTCCGCTCCGTACCAGCGGGCGACGCTCGCGATCTCGTCCGAATCCGTCGACACCACGACCCGCTCGAAGACGCCGGCCTGAAGAGCCGTCTCGATCGCGTAGGCGAGCAGGGGATGCCCGGCGAGCGGCCGCACGTTCTTCTGTGGCACGCGCTGCGACCCCGAGCGGGCGGGGACGAAGGCAACCGCCGAGGCGCTGGTCACCGCAGCCCGGCGGAGACGGCGAGCCCGGTCAGCGTCGGGCAGGGCACGTCGAGCCGCTCGGCGGCGCGAAGCACCGCACCGAGGATCGCGTCGAGCTCCGACCGCCGTCCCGCGACGACGTCGCGGGCGGCGGAGGTCGTGGTCTCGTCGGCCATCTCTTCGATGATCGCCCACTGCGCCGCCGGCCGCAGCGACACGCCATCCGCCTCGGCAACCGCGCAGGCCTCGACGATCGCCGCGTCGAGCCGTGGCCGCCACTCCGGATCGTTGCGCAGCTCTCCGACGGTTCGCCCCGACGCCGAGGTCGCGCCGGCGAGCGGGGCGATGCGAGCGAGCTTGTGCCAGAGCACGCGGTTCTCGATCTGGCCGACCCGCACGTCGACGCGGCCTCGCCGGAGGAGCTCCGCCGCGTGCTCGACGTCGGCACGCGGAAGGCTCTCCGACGCCATCGTGATGACGGGCGGGACGGTCGCCTCGACGATCTGGACGCGACCTGCACGGTAGGCCTGGTAGTGGGAGATGCTTCCTGCGGCGACGCGTCCGTCGAACCGCGACCGGAGCACTTCCATGTGCTCGAGCCCGTTCAGGAGCGGGACGACGACGCCCGCGGACACCGCGTCCGGCTCGACCCGTTCGAGCGCGTCGCCGAGCGCGGGAGCCTTCACGCTGACCAGCAGCAGGCCGACAGGCTTCACGAGGCGCTCGACGACCTCGACGCGCGCCGTGAAGTTGCCGTCGGGCGACTCCAGCACGAGCCCCGCGAGTGCGATGAGGCCCGCGGCCTCCGGATGCGCGACGCAGACGACGTGGAGTCCGGCGTTCGTGAGCCGCACGGCGAGCGAGCCACCGACCGCGCCGGGCCCGAGGACGGCGACGGTGTCGTTCATGTCTTCGCAGGGTCGACCACGAGGCTCACGACCTTCGCATCGGAGTACACGTCGAGCGCCTCGATCCCTGCCTCCCTCCATCCGGTTCCGGAGTCCTTCAGGCCCCCGAAGCCCACGTGCGGCTCGGACCCGTGTGTCCCCGCGTTCACGACCACGACGCCGGCCTGCACGCGGTCGGCGAAGCGCATGGCCCGGTGCACGCTCGCCGTGTGGACCGCTGCGGTGAGACCGTAGGGCGAGTCATTGACGAGCGCGATCGCCTCGTCGAGGTCGCGCGCCCGATAGAGAACGGTGACGGGGCCGAACAGCTCGGTGCGCGAAACGTCCGCGCCGGCCGCGACCCCTTCGAGCACGGTCGGGGCGACGAACCAGCCCGGGCGGTCGAGCCTGGTACCGCCTGCCAGGAGCACGGCCCCCTCGTCCACGGCGTTCGCGACGGCCTCGACGATCCGATCCATGCTCTCGCGGCTGATCACGGGCTGTGGCTCGAGCACGGCGACTCCCGCGAGGAGCCGCCGGCGGAAGTCCTCGTACGCGGCATCGAGGAGGACGATCCGGCTGGCGGATGCGCAGCGCTGGCCCGCATTCGAGAACGCGGAGGCGATCGCCCACCCGACGGCGGCGTCGAGGTCGGCGTCGTCGCAGACGACGAAGGCGTTCTTGCCGCCGAGCTCGAGACACGTCTTCGCAAGGCGACGCGCCGCCGCTTCGTTGATCGAGCGCCCCGTCGCGGCCGAGCCCGTGAAGCTCACGAGGTCGACGTCGGGGTGAGCGACGAGTGGAGCGCCTGCCTCGGCGCCGAGGCCGTGAACGACATTCAGCACGCCTTCCGGAACGCCCGCCTCGAGCGCGAGCCGGGCGAAGAAGGACGCCGAAGCAGGCGTGTGCTCGGACGGCTTCACGACCGCTGCATTGCCGCAGAAGATCGCCGGGAACGCCTTCCAGGCGACGTTGGGCAGCGGCGTGTTGAAGCTCATGATCAGCGCCGCCACCCCGAGCGGCTGCCGGAGGGTGAGGACGGTGCGGTTGGCCATGCTCGCCGTCGTCGTCCTGCCGTACGAGCGGCGACCCTCACCGGCGACGAAGAGGCCCATCTCGACCGCGGCGTCGGTCTCGCCGAGCGCGAGCTCGGGCGCCTTGCCCGTCTCCGCCTCGACGATCGCCGATGCCTCCTCGCGCCGCTCGCGGAGGAGGAGCGCGAGCTCGCGCATGACGTCGCCGCGCGCAACCGCCGTCCGCTCCGCCCACCTAGGTTGGGCCGCGCGTGCGGCCGAGACCGCATCCGCGACGTCCCCGGCGCCCGACCGTGCGACGCGGCACAGGAGGGTCTCGTCCGCGGGGCGGAGCTTCTCCAGCCAGGCATCGCCGTGCGCTCGCCCTTCCCGTCCCCCGATGAGGTTCAGGACGTCGGGCAGCGCTACCACGCCGACCAGCCGCCGTCGACGACGACGTTCGAGCCGGTCACGTACGACGACGCGTCCGAGGCGAGGAACACGACGGCTCCCAGCGCCTCCTCCGCGTCGAGCATCCGCCCCATCGGCGAGCGTGCTGCGAACGCGTCGAGGAACTCCTGCGGCTGGTCGTTCCAGACGCCGGCGAGCGTGAGGGTGTTCACGCGCACACCGTCCTTCGCCCAGTACGTCGCGAGGTAGCGCGTGAGATTGAGGATCGCCGCCTTCGACACGGAGTAGGCGACCGGCTTGACGAACGTCTCGCCGCGCGCACGCCGAAACGCGTACAGGTCCTGCACCGGCGAGAGGAGGCCGTAGACCGACGAGACGTTGACGATCGAGCCGCGTCCCTCCTTCGCCATGGCGCCGCCGATCGCCTGGCTGCACAGGAAGGCGCCCTTCAGGTTGACACTCAACACGGCGTCGAACGCCTCCTCGGGATAGCCCTCGAACGGGCCGACCTCCTCCGCGGGAGCGTCTGGCGGCGAGTCGAGCCCGGCGTTGTTGACGAGGAGGTGCGGGACGCCCCAATCGGCAACGACCTCCGACACCGCGTGGGCGACGACGTCACGGTCGGTCACGTCGACCTCGTACGAGCGGGCTCCGCTCGGCAGCTCGCCAGGGACGACGTCGAAACTGGCGACGCGCATGCCGCGCTCCACGAGACCGCTCACGTACACCTGCCCGAGCTGGCCGGCGCCACCGGTGACGACCGCGATCCGACCGTCGACGTCGAACAGCGGATCGCTCACGCCGCGGCCGCCGTGCGCTTCGCGTTCCAGACGGCGTCGCAGAACTCGCGCACGCAGCCGTGTCCCCCGTTCCGCGTGAGCACGATCGACGCGAGTGGGACGACCTCCTCCCAGGCATCCGCGGGGACGACCGACAGACCAACTGCAGCGAGGCACTCCGCGTCGTTGACGTCGTTGCCCAGGTACGCGGTCTCGGCGGGCGAGACACCGCGCCGGGCGAGCTCGTGCCGAAGAACCGGCAGCTTGTCCTCGACGCCGCGAATGCACTCGATCCGCATCTTCCGGGCGCGCGCCGGAACGGCGTCGTTCGTCTCGGACGTGAGGATGACGTACTCGACCCCGACCTCGTCGAGGCGGCGCAGCCCGTACGTGTCGGCACGGCACCCCGCGACGCTCTCCTCGCCCCGGTCGTTCGTCCACACGCGGTTGTCCGAGAAGACGCCGTCGAAGTCGAAGACGACAAGGCGGATCTCCGCGAGGGGCGTCACGTCTCGCGGGCGGCGACGGGCGCGGCGAGCGGAACGAGGTGGGCCTCGAGGACGGCCTCGTCCTCCTCCAGCGGCCGCGCGAGCGTGCGCCCGAGCAGGCCGTCGAGCTCGTACGGGGGCATGCCCTCGTCTGCGGGTGACTTGGCCAGCAGATCGCCGGACGCGAGGACGTGCCCTGCGGAGAGGCCACGTGCCGCGACGAGCTTCTTCCCCATCTTCTCCAGCGGCCGTGCCTCGCTCGCGAGCGGTCGCTTCACGCCGTCACCGAGCGCGACGGGCACGCGATGGAGATCTCGCACGAACCGTCGCATCCCGTCGGGCATGAGCGAGTACGCATGGTCCGTGCCCTTCCACGCGTGGTTCAGCGTGAAGTGCTTCTCGAACACGCGGGCTCCGAGCATGAACGCCACCGGAGCCATCGCGATCCCGTTGTGGTGGTCGGAGAGCCCGATGACGAGATCCGGGTAACGCTCGCGAAGAGCCGTGATCACGGACAGGTTCAGATCCTCGACGTCCGCCGGGTACGCAGCCGTGCAGTGGAGGACGGAGAGCTGCTCGTTGATCGGCACGATCGCATCGACGGCGCGATCGATGTCTTCGAGCGTCCCCCCGCCCGTGGACAGGAACATCGGCTTGCGGAACCGGGCGACGTTCCGGAGGAACGGCACGTTGAGGAGATCACCCGATGCGACCTTGAACGCGTCGATGTCGAGCTCGGCCATGAGATCTGCGCTCGGCTCGTCGAAGGCCGCGGCCACGAATGCCACTCCCTCGTCGCGTGCGTAACGGCTGAGCTCGAACCAGTCGCTCTTCGCCAGCTCCAGGAACTCACGATGCTCGCCGTAGGTCGCGCCGTAGCTGTTCTCGTTGTCATACGGCGACTCGTAGAAGACCCGCGTGTACAGCCGGTGGTTGTCGCGTTTCTGGAACTTCACCGCGTCGACCCCGCACTCCGCGGCCGCGTGGATGAGGGCCTTCGCCTTCTCGAGATCACCCTGGTGGTTGTTCCCGATCTCCGCGATGACGTACGCAGGCCCGTCCCTCGCGATCACCTTCCCGTCGACGACGAGCTCGCGCACGTGGCGATGGTACTAGCGGACGCGGAGCACGACGTGCCGCCTACTGCGGCGCGCATGCGGTACGGCGATCCCGCAGCTGCACGACGGCACGCGCGCCGAGCGCCGCCGCGCCAACGACCGTGGTGGGCACGTACCAGGCCGCGTGGAGCAGGATCGTGAAGGCGAGCGCAGGCTCGCGGTCGACGTCGACGAGGCCGAGGGACGCGACGCCGAGCCACTCGTACGTCCCGACATAGCCCGGCGAGGAGGGAACGGCCGAGCCGAGGTTCAGGACCGCTGTAACGAACAACGCGTCCGTGACGGAGAGGTCGAGGTCGAGCGAGCGAGCGACGAGGAGCGCCGCGACGGCCCACATCGACCACGCGGCGAGGCTCAGCGCGAGCCAGACGAGCAGATGCCGTCGCCCGAGCGGCTCGGCGAGC
>DATAET010000181.1:0-3662 GCA_036257855.1 Gaiellaceae bacterium
GACGTGTGGTGCGCACACTGCGTGCACCTCTCGCCCGACGACCTCGCCGACTTCGCCGACTCCGACACCGGTGTGGCCCACTGCCCGACCTCGAACCTCCGCCTCGGCGCAGGAGTCGCTCCCGTTCGCGACTACGTCGAGTCGGGAATCCGCGTGGGCCTCGGCGTCGACGGCACGGCCTCGAACGAGCGCGGCGACCTCCTCCATGAGGTGAAGCAGGCACTCCTCGTCGCGCGCGGGCGCGATGGGCCGGGAGCGCTGACCGCACGCGGGGCGCTTCGACTCGGCACGCGCGGCGGCGCCTCCGTCCTCGGCCGCGACGACCTCGGGTCGCTCGAGCCGGGCAAGCGGGCGGACCTCGCGATCTGGCGTACGGACGGGCTCGAGCTGGGAGGCGCCGCCGACCTCGTCGCCGGCCTCGTGCTGTCGGCTCCCCACCGGGTCGACCGGCTCGTCGTCGAAGGGGAGGACGTCGTCCGCGGCGGTGCCCTCGTGCGCGCCGACGAGGCCGACATCGCACGCGCGCACCGGGCACAGGCGCAAAGATTCGCGACATGACGGTCTCCGTCTCGACGCACGTGCTCGACACTGCCCGAGGCGAGCCCGCGGCAGGTGTCCGCATCGAGCTCGCCCGTGGGCGCGAGGTCCTGGCGTCCGGAACAACCGACGACGACGGCCGGATCCGGGAGCTCGCGTCCGGCCTCGACCCCGGGCGCTACGCACTCGTCTTCTGGCCTCCGTCCCCGTTCTTCACGCGGATCGAGCTCGAGGTCGAGCTCGCGGACGGCCACTACCACCTCCCGCTCCTCGTCTCACCGTACGGATGCGCGAGCTACCGCGGCACCTGACGGTCGAGGAGCTCGGCGAGCTCTTCGAGGGGCGCACGCGCCTCGTGGAGCGCCTCGCGGAGACCGAGGACCCGCTCGGGCAGGCGGAGGAGGTGCTCGCCTCGCTCGACGAGGAGGACAAGGTCGATGCGCTCGCGGCCCACCCGGCCATCGGCCAGCGACAGGGGCTGTCGGAGCGATCCGCAGCCGAGCAGGGCACGGACACCGATCCGGCCGTCCTGTCCGAGCTCGCGTACCTGAACCAGGTGTACGAGGAGAAGTTCGGCTTTCGCTTCGTCGTCTTCGTCGCCGGTCGCTCGAAGTTGGAGGTCCTCGGCGTGCTCCACGACCGCATCGGGCGCACCCGCGAGGAGGAGCTCGACACGGGCTGCCGCGAGCTCGTGGCGATCGCGAAGGATCGATGGATCCATACCTGAGGGACGTCCTCGACGTCCTGCTGCGCATGCTCCACGTGATCGCCGCGATCGCGTGGATCGGCGCGTCGTTCTACTTCGTCCGGCTCGATCTCGCGCTGCGGCCGCCGAAGCGGGCGGAGGACGCCGAGGCCGGCGTTGCAGGCGAGTTCTGGGGCGTTCACGGCGGCGGTCTCTACCACTCGCAGAAGTACCGCCTCGCCCCCGCGGAGATGCCGTCGCCGCTCCATTGGTTCAAGTGGGAGGCGTACACGACGTGGCTCTCGGGGTTCGCTCTCTTCGTCGTCCTCTACTACACGGACGCCGACGTCCGTCTCGTGGATCCGACCGTCGCCGATCTCGGCACGTGGGAGGCAATCGGGCTGAGCGTCGCCGGGATCGCGCTCGCCTGGGTCGTGTACGACGTGCTCTGCCGTACGGTCGGCCGCCGGAGCCAGGCGGCCCTTGCCGTCGTCGGCACGGGCCTCGTGGCGGTCGCCGCCTGGGTGTCCGGCGAGTTGTTCGCGCCCCGTGCCGCCTACCTCCAGGTCGGGGTGATGCTCGGGACGATCATGGCCGCGAACGTCTTCTTCGTGATCATCCCCGCGCACCGGAAGCTCGTAACCGCGATGGAGGAGGGTCGCGAGCCGGACGCGGCGCCGTTGCTCGAGGCCAAAGACCGCTCAGTCCACAACAACTACCTCACGCTGCCCGTCCTCTTCACGATGCTCGCCGGGCACTTCGCCTTCGTGTTCGGGGCGGACGAGGCGTGGCTCGTCTTCGTCGCGATCGCAGCGCTGACGGCGCTCGTCCGCGTGTTCTTCAATCGCTGGCACGCAGGACATCGCGACTGGTGGATCCCTGCCGTTGCGGCACTAGGTGTCGTTGCCCTGGCCGTCTGGCTGCAGCCCGAGGAGACGTCTCCGGCAACCGGACAGGCCGTCTCCTTCGCACAGGCACAGGCCGTGATCCAGGCGCGGTGCGTCCCCTGCCACTCGGGCGCGTCGGCGCCGCTCGGGATCCGCTTCGAGACGCGCGCGGAGATCGAGGCGCGCGCGGAGGACATCGAGCGGCAGGCCGTGCAGACGCGGGTGATGCCGCCCGGCAACGCGACCGGCATCACCGACGACGAGCGCGCGCTGCTCGGCGAATGGATCGCGCAGTCGCGGTAGTCGCGGGCTCGGATCAGACCTCTGGCAACAGCTCGCGTGCTGCTTCCAGGTCCTGCTCGGGGACGAGCACCTCGATGCAGCCGGTGCAAGCCCAACGCGTCCATGAGCCCGTCGCGATGTCTGTCCTCCGATACGAGCAGTCGATGCGCTTGGCACGGAGCACCCCGCAGAGCACCTCTGCCTCGGCCCCGTCGTCGACCATCGTGGCAACGGCGAGTTGCACCTCCAGGGAAGAGTAATCCCGTCGTCAGATCGGGTACAAGGCGCTAGGGTCGCGACAATGCTCGAGATCACGGCCGGTCGCTTCGAGTTCCAGGCTCGGTTTCATGAGGAGGCCGCACCCGAAACGGTTGCGGCGTTCCGCCGGATGCTCCCGCTCCACTCGCAGATCATCCACGTGCGCTGGTCGGGCGAGGGCGGATGGATCCCGATGGGCGACCTCGACATCGGGATCGGGCCCGAGAACGCGACGAGCTACCCGAGCCCCGGCGAGCTGATCTTCTACCCGGGCGGCGTCAGCGAGACGGAGCTCCTCCTCGCGTACGGCTACGTCGCGTTCGCGAGCAAGGCGGGAGCGCTCGCCGGGAATCACTTCGCGACGATCGTCTCCGGGAACGACAACCTGCGCGAGCTGGGCCGCCGGATGCTCTGGGAAGGCGCCCAGGACATCTCGTTCAGCGAGAAGTAGCGACCGCCGCGAGGGCATCTGCGAGGACGTCGACCCCCAGCGCGATGTCCTCGTCGGACGAGAGCTCGTCCGGCGAGTGGCTGACCCCGTCGTTGAGGCTCCGCACGAACAGCATCGCCGCATCCACGCCCGCCGCCGAGGCGAGGATCCCCGCGTCGTGCCCGGCCCCCGAGGGGAGGGCGACGGTGGGTAGTCCACGCGCTGCGATGGCGTCCGCGAGCGCGTCCCGCGCACTGCCCCTGAACTGCGCCGGCTCGACGCGGTAGCCCGGCTCGAAGCCGATCGTTCGGACGAGCTCGTCCAGCCGCTCGGAGTCGGGCGCCCGGACGTCGAGGCTCAGGCGGACGCGTGACGGGATGACGTTCGCTCCTCCTGGCTCCACCTCGACTCGGCCGATCGTGGCAACCGCTTCCGGGACCGTAAGCGCGGCGTCGCGTACGCGGAGGACCTCCCCCGCTGCGGCGACCAGGGCATCGTTGCGGCCGGCCATCGGGGTCGTCCCCGCGTGACCGGCGCGTCCCTCGAGCACGAGCTCGCCGCGCGCGTAGCCGACGATCCCCGT
>DATAET010000182.1:0-10331 GCA_036257855.1 Gaiellaceae bacterium
TCGCGAGTGAGGCCCACCCGGTCGCCGCCGTCGAGCTCTCCGAGGCACTCGCCACGTCGGACTTCCCGCCGGGCACGATCAACGTCCTCACGGGCTTCGCCGACGAGCTCGCGCCGTGGCTCGCGGGACACATGGACGTGAACGCGATCGACCTCACCGGCTTCGAGGGGGCGACCGCGGAGCTCGAGCGCACGGCTGCCGAGAACGTCAAGCGTGTCGTCCGCTCGACGGTCGACGCCCAGAGCCCGTGGGAGATCGAGGCCTTCCTCGAGCTGAAGACGGTGTGGCACCCGATCGGGCTGTGATCCGGGCTCAACCGCGCGTCGCGTAGACCGCCTGGCGGAAGCTGGCTCGGACCGGCTCGGAGGCGAGCACCCAGACGACGAGCGGGCGACTGCGCGCGTAGTGCACCGAGATGTAGTCGCCGAGCATCCGCCCCGAGGTCGTGTTGGGCATCCACTGGAAGGGCATGGACTGCGCGGACAGTCGCCGTGGTGCGCCGAAGCCGTTCGCCGCGCCCTGTAACTCGACGAGCTCGACGTCCACGCCGGCTGCGCCCGATCGCATGTAGGCGATCGCGACGCGACCGGATCCGGGGTCGACCCCGATCGCCGGCAGGACGGCATTGCGACCGCGCGTCGCTGTGGTCGGTGCAGTCCAGGAGATCCCGTCGTCCGAGGTCGCGACGTAGACGGAATTCGTCGAGCCTCCGGGGACGCAGTCGTGCCACGTCGCCCAGATGCGCCCGGTGCGGTCGACGTCGGCGGCGGGCAGCGGGAACGCCCGGAAGCCGCGGATCGCGCACGTGTTCCTGACATCGGCGATGCGGACCGGGGCGCCCCAGGACGCGCCCCCGTCCGCCGAGCGCGAGGCCGCGATCGCGGAGGGGTTCGTCTCCCAGAGGTAGCCGACGACCAGCTCACCGGTGGGGCGAATCGTCGGGAACACGCCCACCCCCGGCCTCGCCCCGATGTCGACGGGGAGCGACCAGGTCGAGCCGCCGTCGGTGGACCACGTCACCGCGAGCATGTCGCGGGCGGCGGAGTGGGTGTACACGAGGTAGCAGCGGCCGTAGAACGGCGACGTCGGCGTGTTGTCGCACGCGATCCAGTTCTTGTCGAAGCCGATCGCCTCTTCCCCGCCGCTCGCGGTCTCCTCGGCGGCGGCAAGTGCGCTGCTCCACGTCGCTCCGTCCGGCGAGCGGTTGATCGCGAGCCGGGTGACGCCGTCCTCGAGCGCGAGCGTGGAGATGAGCCAGGTTCCGTGGGCAGCGTCGTACGCCACGACCGGGTCGCTCGCGCGTTCGTTCGTGCCGGCCGGGTTGCTCGCGACGGTCAGGCCCGGGAGGAGCCCGCTCCGCCAGGTGGCACCGTCGTTCGTCGTGACCGCGTAGCCGACGTTCGTCGCGGCGCCCTCGACGCGCCGTCCGACCTGGAACGTCGCCACCGTGGTCCGCCCGAAGGTGAAGCTGTCGGGCTCGACCTCCGTCTCGTGCTGTGCGTCGCCGCTTGTATACGGATCGCGCGAGAGCCGCCGGCCGACGAGCTCGCAGTCGCCTCGCACGGCATCCTCGGCGTCGGCGTTGACGACGTCGCTGCCGGAGCCGCAGCGCACCGTGTCCCGTGCGCCGTCGTAGGACACGGCCACGAGGTCGTTCCCCGGCCCGGCGTCGACGGTGTCGCGGCCGGCCCCGCCCTGGAGGAAGTCCCCGCCTGCGAGGCCGAGGAGTCGATCGTTCCCGGCGAGGCCCCGCACTGCGTCGGCACGCGGGGTCCCGACGAGGCGGTCCGGACCTGGAGTGCCGGACACGACTCGCGCGACGGCAGCCGTCGCGCCCATGGCCGAGACGAGGAGGACGACCGCGGCGACACCGACGAGGCGCATCGAATGAATAGGACGCGCGCTGTGACCCCCGGTTGGCACGTCGCCGACTACGATCTCGTCTCGTGAGCAGGCTGAGCCAGGCGATCGCCGAGGGCGACGGCATCTCGTTCATCGTCGAGGTCGGCGACGCTGCGAGCGCCGAGGCGGCGGAGTCGAAGGGCGCCGACGGGCTCGCGGCGCTCGAAGGCGTGAACGCTGTTCGAGCGTCGTCGCAGCTCCCGCTGCTCCACCTCGGTCGGATGTTCGATGCGAAGGGCGCCGCCGCGGACGCAGTCGTGATCAAGCCCGACCTCGCGATGTGGGACGAGGCACACGCGCTCGGCCTCGAGTGCGTGGTGCGCGTCTCCGAAGCGTCCGATCTCGAGCGCTCGCTCCGGTACTTCGATCCGGAGGTGTTCCTCCTCTCCGTCGATCCGGAGGCAGAGGAGGACCCGCTGCCCGCGCTCCTCGAGCTGCTTCACGATGTCCCGGCCGGGAAGCTCGCCATCGCGGAGCTCCACGACGCCACGCCCGACGAGGTCTCCGAGCTCGAGCGCTCGGGCGTCGACGCGGTACTCGTCTCGCCCGGCGGCCTCGCGACACTCGTCCAGGCCGGTCCGCCGGACGTCTGAGCCGAGGACGCAATGCGAATCGCGGTGCTGACCGGCGGCGGCGACTGTCCTGGGCTGAACGCCGTCATTCGCGCCGTCGTGCGGGTCTCGACCGACCGCGGGCACGAGATGATCGCCGTGCGAGATGGCTGGAAGGGCCTGACCGAAGCAATCTTCGCGCCCCTCGGGCGGCGCGAGGTCTCGGGAATCCTCCCTCGCGGCGGAACGATCCTCGGGACGACCCGAACGAATCCGTACAAGATCGACGGTGGCGTCGAGGCTGTCCTCCACAATTTTGCGGAGCAACGGCTCGACGCGCTCGTGGCAGTCGGCGGCGAGGACACCCTCGGAGTCGCCGGAAGGCTCTACCGCGAGCACCACTTTCCCGTCGTGGGTGTGCCGAAAACCATCGACAACGACCTCTCGGGCACGGACTACACCTTCGGCTTCGACACGGCGGTGACCATCGCGACGGAGGCTATCGACCGCCTGCACACGACCGCGGAGTCGCACAACCGGGTGATGGTCGTGGAAGTCATGGGGCGGCACACGGGCTGGATCGCGGTCATGAGCGGGATCGCAGGCGGCGCCGACGTGATCCTCATCCCGGAGCAGCCGATCACGGTCGAGGACGCCTGCGCCGATCTCGTGAGGCGCCACGACGGCGGCAAGGACTTCTCGATCGTGGTCGTGAGCGAGGGCTACGAGCTGACGTACGAGTCCGGCGAGCAGCGCCTCATCGCCGGCGAGGCGCGCGGAACCGATCAGTTCGGCCACGTCGTCCTCGGTGGCGTCGGCGACGCGCTCGCCAGAGAGATCGAGCAGCGCACCGGGTTCGAGACCCGCGTGACGGTCCTCGGGCACATCCAGCGAGGTGGAAGCCCGACTCCGCGCGACCGGGTGCTCGCGACCCGATTCGGCCTGAAGGCCGCAGAGCTCGCGCACATAGGCCGCTTCGGCCGCATGGCCGCCCTGCACGGTGACTCGGTGACCGACGTCTCGCTGGAAGAGGCGACCCGCGAGCTGAAGACGGTGCCCCTGGACTGGTACGACGTCGCGCGCGCCTTCTTCGGCTAGCGCATTCGCGGGGGGAAACGATGTTTCCCCCCGCGGGCCCCCCTTCCTTGCGCATGCGGATACTCGAGGGCGGCGAGCCTCCCGGCCGGCAAAGCCGGCCTCCGGCGCTCGAGGCTGTGGAACCGTCAACGCTACGATCGACCCGGCCGGAGTGGCGGAACTGGCAGACGCGCGGGACTCAAAATCCCGTGTCCTCCGGGACGTGTGGGTTCGACCCCCACCTCCGGCATGTAGCGCAGCTTCAATTCTGGAGCTGGCTTGCGCCGCGTTGGCGTTGCCACGGCGCACGCTGCTCGGGATCCTCGGAATCCCCAATGCAACCCGCGTGCAACCCGCGTCCAACCCCAGGCGCACGGGCCACCGCTCCCCGATAGCGTTCGCTCGTGCTTCACACCACTCGAACGACGCGGCTCTGGCACCCGTTCGCCGCAATGGGCAAGGTCGACGGCCACGAGCTCGTGCTCGTCCGGGGCGAGGGCTCGAGGGTCTGGGACGCCGACGGAAGGGAGTACGTCGATGCGACGGCCGGTCTCTGGTTCGCGAACGTCGGTCACGGCCGAGCCGAGATCGCAGACGCGGTGGCGGTACAGCTCCGCACGCTCGCTGCGCACCACGTATTCGGCGACCATGCGAACGAGCCGGCCCTCGAGCTCGCCGCGCGTCTCGCCGAGCTGGCGCCAGTCGAGGACGCGGCAGTCTTCTTCGGCACGGGCGGCGGCGAGGCCGTCGACGCGGCCGCGAAGATCGCACGCCGCTACTGGGCCCTCTCCGGTCAGCCGCAGCGCACGGTGCTCGTCTCGCGCCGCTTCGCGTATCACGGGACGAATGCGTACGGCACGTCGCTCTCGGGAATCCCGGCCGTCCGCGACGGGTTCGGCACGCTCGTCGCCGACGTCGTCGAGATCGCACACGACGATCCGGAGGCGCTTGCGGCGACGCTCGACGAGTTGGGGGACCGCGCGGCGGCCTTCATCGGCGAGCCCTTGATCGGCGCCGGTGGGGTGATCCCACCCCCCGACGGCTACTGGCCCGAGGCCGAGCAGATCTGCCGCGACCGCGACGTCCTGATGATCTGCGACGAGGTGATCTCCGGATTCGGGCGGCTCGGCGAGTGGTTCGGCTGTCAGCGCTACGCCTACACGCCGGATCTCATGACGTGCGCGAAGGGCATCTCGTCGGGCTACGTGCCACTGAGCGCGGTCATTGCCTCGGGCCGTGTTCGCGAGCCGTTCTGGCGCGTGGACGCGGCACCCTTTCTCCACGGGGGCACATATGCGGGACACCCGGGGGCATGCGTCGCCGGCCTCGTGAACCTCGACATCATCGAGCGGGAGGGGCTGATCGAACGGGCCGCGACACTCGAGCCCGTGCTGCGCGAGCTCCTCGAGCCGCTCCGAAGCGAGGCGGGCGTCGCGGACGTGCGGTCCGCAGGTCTGGCCGCGGCGGTCGAGCTCGACGCGGGCGTGCTCGAGGCGAACCCCGTAGCGCCGATGGCCGCGGTGCTCGCGGCACGCCAGCACGGCGTCCTGACGCGTGCGCTTCGCGGTGTAGCGCTCCAGATCTCACCGCCCCTCGTGGTCGCCGAGGACGAGCTCGCTGCAATCGTCGACGCTGTCGCCGCCGGTGTCCGTGCCGCCGTCGCGACGGCGTCCGTCTAGCGAGAGTTGCGAGCTTCTTCGAGCTCCGTGTGGGTTCGGCCCCCACCTCCGGCATCGGCGGAGCTCGTTATCCGACGCGGGTTCGCGGCGCACGGGCCGCGGCTCCCTCGTTTCCGCACCGACTCGTGGAGCGGTCGTGCAACCTGTCGGCAACCTCGAAGTGCTCGTCACCATGCCGAGGATCGAGACCTCGTAACGGAAACTCGTTCCGTAACGAACGTTGAAGCGACGGCCTGGCCGCAGGCATCCTCACACGGCCATGTCGAGGAACCAACGTCCACCGATCGTTCGAGCCGCCCTCGCAGCCGACTGCTCCGACGAGAAGTTCTTTCGTGGACCGAAACGAAACTCGGCCCCGGCGTCCGGCTCACCCCGACTGGGGCGATATTCGAAAGAGAGTTGTCGTTCCAGGAGTGGGCTGACGGCCTGAAGTACCTCGGGGAGTTCTACGCCGAACTCGAGCGTGAGATGGCGTGGCTGCATTCCCTCCGGTTTTGCAGTCACTGCGGCAAGCAGCTTCCCGAAGGTTCCACGAGCCGGCGGCTCTGTGGGACGACCGCTGTCGCGTCGCGGCTCATCGCCGCCGCCGGGTCGGCGTCGACCTCAAGACACCGAAGCAGCCGGGCAAGAAGCTGTCCCCGAAGACATGAGGATCACGATCGACCTGTCCCCCGAGCTCGTGGTGCTTCTCGCGTCCGTGTGGGCGGGTCGTCGGTCACTAATCCGCGTGCGGTCGCGGAAGCGGCTCTAGCGCACGGGCGCGTTGCAGTCGGCGACCTCCGACGCTGTCCGCGGCCACGAAAAACCCGAGCACGCCGAGACGGCCCGGAAGCCGTCCGACGTGTTGCCCGGCACTCGTTTCACTTACCGCGGAAGAACGAGCGCAACCTGTCCATGACGCTCGTCTGCGTGGCTGCACGGTTCAGCGCCGACTCCTTGCTGGCGGTTCCGTGGCCGAGCGCGGGCGGCGGCAAGTCCTCCGGAGCCTCCGGCAGCCCCTCGCCTTGCGCTGTCTCTTTCTGGGCGTCGTCGTCCTTCTGGGCCTCGTCGCGGGGTTCCTGGTGGTCGTTCACGTCTGCCTCTCCTTCTTCGGTTGGTCCGAGACTACGCGGCCGGCGTGGCTGCCAGTGTGGGGCTGCAACCCGTTGTGCAACCCGAACGGGTAGCACGGGGCCACACGGGATGACACGAATGAGGGTCCCGAAGGCCCGCAAACCCGCTCTACGACGGAAGTGACGACACGGAGCGGTACGCGGCGGCACTATCCCGACCGGACTCAAATCCCGTGTCCTCCGGGACGTGTGGGTTCGACCCCCACCTCCGGCATCGACCGCGAGGCGACCGACGCCGAGGCCGTCCGTCGCCACGCGGGCGCCTGCGACCGTCCCGCCGACGAGACCGTCCGGTCGCCGTTACGGTTGTCGTCCACCCGGATCCCGACCTCGCGACGGTCTAGCTCCCTGGAACGAAAGGAGGCGTGTCAAATGTCCACGTCGAATCAGCCCGCCCCCGCAGTCAACGCGAACAGGGCACTATGGGAGAAGGGCGACTTCACGCTCATTGCTTCGACCATGCGAGAGAGCGGCGAGGCGCTCGTCGCCACGCTGGGGATCGCGGACGGACTCGATGTCCTGGACCTCGGGTCCGGGGACGGCACCACGGCGCTGCCGGCTGCGAGGCTCGGGGCGAACGTCCTCGGTGTCGATATCGCGAGCAACCTCGTCGGAGCAGGCAACGCTCGAGCACGGAGCCTCGGCTTGACCAACTGCAACTTCCGAGAAGGCGATGCCGACCTGAACGAGATCGACGACGACAGCTTCGACCTCGTCGTCAGCATCTTTGGGGCGATGTTCGCCCCCAGGCCTGCCGACGTGGCGAAGGAGATGGTTCGCGTGACGCGACCGGGAGGCCGGATCGTCATGGCGAACTGGATCCCGAACGATCCGACCCTCGTCGCCAAGATTCTGAAGATCAGCTCCGCCTACTCGCCCCCGCCGCCAGAAGGGTTCGTCAGCCCGATGACCTGGGGCGTCGAAGAGAACGTGATCGAGCGGTTCGGCGGCGCGGGAGTGCCGGAAGAGGACGTCTCGTTCGAGCGGGACACCTACACGTTCAACTTCCCGGGCACGCCGTCCGAATTCCTCGACGTCTTCAGGACCTACTACGGGCCAACCATGAACGCGTACGAAGCTGCGGCGGCCAGCGGCCGCGAGGCCGAGCTCCACGCCGAGCTCGACGCTCTCTTCAACGAGCAGAACACAAGCTCGAGCGCCGACGCCACTTCCATCCCCGCGACCTTCCTACGCGTGACCGTCGCCGTCTGACCGACACGATTCCGTCTCTACACTGCCCTCGTGAAGGGAGTCGCCCTGGCCGTGCTCGGCGCGGTCGTCGTGGCCGTCGTGGCAGGTGTCGCCATCGCGAACCGCGGGACGGGCGACGACGCGGCCTCGGTGGCCGCGTCTGCAGGCGAAACCGAACCGGCCCGCTGCCAGGACCTCGCTGGGTGGCGTGATCTCGCCGAGCAGGTGCGAGCGC
This sequence comes from Gaiellaceae bacterium, assembly GCA_036257855.1. Classification (GTDB taxonomy): domain Bacteria; phylum Actinomycetota; class Thermoleophilia; order Gaiellales; family Gaiellaceae; genus GMQP-bins7. The sequence goes on from DATAET010000182.1 coordinate 7,748, forward strand.
CCGTGTACTGCCCTGGCTGGATGCCTACCCCGCTCACAGCGGAGATCGGCGGACCGTGGAACAACATCCGCTCGGTCGATCCCGATCGCAGCTACCTGATGGGCTTCGTCTGGCAGGAGAACGCGCTCGGAGGAAACGTCCAGGAGGTGCACGTGAACCTCCGCGGATACCCCGGCTCGACCCGCATCCCGACCTGTCAGGACGTGACGACGGTCGCGGGGACGACGCACCGCAAGAACATCCCGTGCTTCCAGGACCCGCACGGGCGAGTACGCGAGAACGGGATCGTCGCGACGATGTACACGGTGAACCACGGGGCCGACTCCTGGCACGTCCTGCTCGCGTGGAAGCGCGCAGGCTCGCTCTACAGCGTCAGCGAGCACGTCGCGGCGCCGCTGACGTACGCACAGGTGATCCGCAACCTGAAGCACATGCTCCGCAGGCTGCTCCTCGTCCGTCCGACCGCATGAAGGCGACGAGACGCGGCGTCATCGTCGGCGCCGCGGGAGTCGTGGCCGGGGCGTCGGGCCTGTACGCGCTCGTCGAGCGTCTCACCGAGACGCCCAGACGGCCACCCGCGAGCGTGTTACCGAGGGGGGTGGAGCAGCACCTCCTCGACGGGGTCGTGGTGCAGCAGGACAACGGGGTCGATGTCCTCGTTCCGCCTCTGCACCACGAGCTCGTGACGGCGCGGGTGGCCGTCGACGAGACCGACGCCGCTGACGCCGGACGCGCTCTCGAGAACGCCCTCGCCTCGCTCGATGCCGCGTATCCCGGCACTCCTGCGGGGCTCGGGGTGACGGTCGCATGGGGCCTCCCCTACTTCCGCCGTCTCGTTCCCGCTCAATGGGAGCGTCTCCAGCCCGTCGATCGCCGGGCCGAACGGCCCGCGCTGTTCGACGCGATGCGCTTTCCGAGCGATCCGGAGGACACCCTCCTCGAGCAGCACGAGGTGGTCGTCCTCCTCCGCAGCGACAGCCTCGATCACATCGCCCACGGCGAGCAGGCCCTCTTCGACGACGAGGGAGTCCTGCAGCGGACGACGATCCGCAAGGGCTTCGCCGGAGGCGGGCTCCCGCGCAAGATGGCGCTGGCCGCCGGCGTCTCCGGAGCGGAGCTCATCCCCGAGCAGGCCGAGCTCTTCCTGGGCTTCACGTCGACGCTCGCCCACAACCTCGGCGCGGGCCGGATCGCGAACCTGGAGACGCTCGGGATCGTCGCCATCCCCGACGGCTACTTCGTGGGCGGGACGCACATGCACGTATCGCACATCTTCGAGAACCTCCAGGGCTGGTACGTGAACATCGATCACGAGGCCCGCGTCGACACGATGTTCCGACCCGGCCTCGCCGTGCCGCCGGGGACGCTCACCGTCGCGCAGGACCCGGCGAACGTCGCGAACGTCGCCTCGCTCTCGCGCGACTACCACTCGCATGGCGTCATCGGGCACAGCTCGTCGGTTCAACCCGCGTCCCGGCTCCACCGGCAGTACGTCGCAGCGGACGGCGAGGTGTACGAGAAGGGAACCGCGATCCCGCAGCGCGCCGACTTCAACACGCTCGACAACCCGGTGTTCTGGAGCGCGGACGGATCGCATTCCGAGGAGCCGGCGCCCGGCGTCCACTTCGTGGTGTTCAATCCGTCGAGCGACGATTTCCGCCGCGTGCGCCTCGCGATGGACGGTGTCCTGCCGGACGGAACCGTGCTCGAGTTCGCTCCCCGGGCCGAAGGACAGGGCTTCAACTCGGTCCTCCGCACCTCGCGGCGGCAGAACTTCCTCGTCCCGCCGCGCGCGCATCGCTCGTTCCCGCTGGCCGAGCTGCGCGCGTAGACGGGCCCGCCGCATCCCGGTTGCGCATCGGACGCCGAGCGCGGATACTTGCGGCACGCCGCCCCAGGGACGGCGCGCTACCGGGTTGAATCGACGTGAGGAGGACAGATTGACTGTGAAGAAGAGTGTGCTCGGCGCGCTCGGGCTGCTCGTGGCTGCGTTCGCGGTCGTCGCTGCCGGCTGTGGCGGGGGAGGCGGTGGCGGAGAAGTAACGGCGCTGCCGTCGTCGTCCTGCACGGCACTCGAGTACGAAGGCGACGGAGATCCGGACTACATCCTCGCCTCGGACTTCCCGCTCCAGGGGTCGTCCCGTACGCAGACGGAGCAGATCGTCGCTGCGATCAAGTACCAGCTCCAGCAGCAGGACTGGAAGGCCGGCGACTACAACATCGCCTACCAGTCGTGCGACGACTCGACCGCGCAGGCCGGTAGCTGGGACTCGGGCAAGTGCTCGGCGAACGCGAATGCCTACGCCGGGAACGACGCCGTCATCGGGGTGATCGGGACGTTCAACTCCGGCTGCGCCGCGATCGAGATCCCGGTCCTGAACCAGGCGCCGGACGGCGGCATCCCGATGCTCTCGCCCGCCAACACGTACGTCTGCCTGACGGCGGCGGAGAGGCGCCGGAGGCGCTGCCGTCATCGTCCTGCACGGGCATCGAGTACGAGGGCGACGGCAATCCGGACTACATCCTCGCGTCCGACTTCCCACTGCAGGGGTCGTCGCGCACCCAGACCGAGCAGATCGTCGCC
>DATAET010000183.1:0-16730 GCA_036257855.1 Gaiellaceae bacterium
GCGGCCACCTTGACGCCCACCCGCGAACAGGCGTGGCAGACGCTGACGAAGTACACGAAGAACGAGGCGCTGCGCCGGCACGCACTCGCGGTCGAGGCGTCGACGGCGTCGTACGCGCGTCGCTTCGGCGAGGACGAGGAGCTGTGGCGCGTGACGGCGCTGCTGCACGACTTCGATTACGAGATTCACCCTACGCTCGACGAGCACCCGCAGGATGGCGCCCAGATCCTGCGCGAGGAGGGCTATCCGGAAGAGGTGATCGAGGGTGTCCTCTCGCATGCGGAGCATCTCGGGCTGCCGCGCGACACGCCGCTCAAGAAGGCGCTCTTCGCCTGCGACGAGCTCTCGGGTTTCGTCCACGCCTGCGGTCTCGTGCGGCCGAACGGGCTCGACGGGCTCGAGCCGAAGTCGGTGAAGAAGAAGCTCAAGCAGCCGTCGTTCGCGGCCGGCGTCCACCGCGACGAGGTCTACGCGGGGGCCGAGCTCCTCGACCTCACGCTCGACGAGCACATCACGAACGTCGTGGCCGCGATGCAGCCGATCGCCGCGGAGCTCGGCCTCCGGACCGCTGCCGACGTCGCCTGACGCAGCCGCCGCAAAACCCCTCGAAAGACGGAAGAGGAGGGGCCCGCCGTCGGTCTAGGTGAGAACGCGCTTCCCCCGATGCCAACGGTGGCACTGCGGCCGGGCACACCGAGGCGCGTGACCGAAAGGGGCCGTCATGACCGCGGTCGACGACACGGAATCGGGGATGGGCTACAGCCGTGGCCGCTTCCTCGCGAGACTCGGACTTGGGGCAGCCGCCGTGGCAGGCGGGAGCGCACTCGGCCCGGCAGGGGCCCACGCCGGCACGAGCGCTGGGCTCGTCAACACGTCGAGCTTCACGCGACTGTTCCCGGACCTCGCGACCTTCGCGAACCAGAGCCCGAAGGTGGAGGCCGCGCTCAGGGAGCTCGGCGGGCCCGGCGGGCTGCTCGACGCCGCGGACCCGCTGGAGGCCGGGCCCGTCGCGCTGATCACGAATCCGGACCTCTCCGCCAACAATCCGAACAACCCGGAGCACACCGCCGGCACGACGTTCTTCGGCCAGTTCGTGGACCACGACATCACCTTCGACGTCGGCTCGCGCCTCGGCCAGCCGACGGACCCGAAGGATGCCGTCAACGGGAGGACCGCCGCGCTCGATCTCGACTCCGTCTACGGCGCCGGCCCAGTCGGCTCGCCGCAGCTGTATGACGCGGTCGACCGGGCGAAGCTGAAGGTGGAATCCGGCGGGCTGTTCGAGGATCTTCCCCGGGCTGCCGACATGAACGCGCTGCTCGGCGACCCTCGGAACGACGAGCACGTGATCCTCGCCGGCCTCCACTGTGCGTTCCTCGAGTTCCACAACGGGACGGTCGACGCGCTCCGCAGCGACGGCCACCCGGAGTCCGACGTTTTCGCCGCTGCTCGCCGGACCACGACGTGGCACTACCAGTGGCTGGTCCTGCACGAGTTCCTGCCGCTCTTCGTCGGCCAGGCTCTCGTCGACGACATCCTTAACAACGGTCGGCGGTTCTATCGCCCGCAGACCGGACGCGCGCTCATCCCCGTTGAGTTCCAGGCCGCGTGCTACCGGTTCGGGCACTCGATGATCAGGCCCTCGTACCGGGCGAACCTCGCCGGTGACAACGGGGAGCCCTTCTTCGGGTTCATCTTCGACCACGCCGGCCAGGGGCAGGCGGATCCCGTCGACCTCCGGGGCGGGGCGCGCGCGCCCCGGCGCTTCGTGGGCTGGCAGACGTTCTTCGACTTCGGCGACCGCCAGGTGAAGCCGAACAAGAAGATCGACACGAAGCTCTCGACGCCGCTCTTCGACCTGCCTCTCGGCGCGATCGCGAGCCACGATCCGCCTACGGCCCTTCCACAACGAACGCTTCTCCGGCATCTCACCTGGAAACTGCCCTCCGGGCAGCGGATCGCCCAGGCCGTCGGCGCGCCGGTCCTCTCGAGCCAGGAGCTCTCCGAGCTCAAGGACTTCGGCGTGGGTCTCGAACGCTCGACGCCGCTCTTCTACTACGTGCTCAAGGAGGCCGAGCTGATGGAGGACGGGCTGCGCCTCGGGCCGGTCGGCGGCCGCGTCGTCGCGGAGGTGTTGATCGGGCTCCTCCAGAGCGACCCCGCGTCGTTCGCCGTCCTCCAGCCCGGCTGGCAGCCGACGTTGCAGAACCCCGGAGCCGGCTTCCGCATGGTCGACTTCCTCCGGTTCGCGCGCGTCGACCCCGCGAGCCGCGGTCAGTGAGCGTGGTCGGCGATGAAGGCGCGCACCCGGTTCCAGGCGTCCTCGGACTCGGCCGCGAACTGCTCCTGCTTGCGGTCGAAGAAGCTGTGGGGTGCGCCCGGGTAGATCACGACCGCGTGCTCGACCCCGGTGGTGTCGAGGGCTGCGTCGAACGCCTGCGAGTCCTCGACCGGAATCCCGGGATCGTCGCCCCCCTGGAGCGCCAGGATGGGCGCTGTGATCTCGGCCGCGCGCTGGAGCGGTCCGGGCGAGCCGTCCCGGCCCGGTCCAGGACGCCCGTAGAAGCCGATGGCGCCCGCGAGGCCATGATCTGACGCCGCCGCCAGCCACGAGTTGCGCCCGCCGAAGCAGAAGCCGACCGTGAAGATCGACTCGCACCCGGACTGCCTGAGATACGCAACGCAGGCGGCGACGTCCGCCTGGATGCCCTCCTGCGTCGTCTGCTCGACGTGCGGCATGTACTCGAAGTCGTCTCCGCGCTTCTCTGCTCCGGCCGTGCGCCCGAAGTAGTCGAATGCGACCGCTGCGTATCCACGCTCGGCGAACCGCAGGGCGAGCTCCTCGTAGAACCTGTAGAGGCCGCGGACGTCCGGGAGGATCACGACGCCGACGCGAGCGCCTTCGTCCGGCGAGGCCGCGAACGCCGCAAAGCGGTTGCCGTCGGCGGCCTCGAGGACGAGGTCGTCGTGCGACACCGCCGCGCCCGAGATCGGAGGGATCGGCGGCGCCGAGTCGACGTCGAAGCACACGTCGCCACCCTACAAGGCGGCCACGAGCCTCTCGAGATCGCCGTCGCTCGTCCACCAGCCCACCGACGCCCGCACGAGACCGCGGCCGGGAAGGTCGCGGACGATCACGCCGGCGTCCGCGAGGCGGGCGACGATGTCGGCGCTCTCGTCCACGGGAGCGCGCCAGGAGACGAGCGTCCCCCGTTCCCGGGGGACGACGACGTCCTCGCCGACGTCCCGAAGAAGGTCGCGCAGGCGATCGGCCGTCTCCGCCGCGCGCTCGTAGGCCCACGCCGGGATCGCGGCGATCGCGGCGCGCAAGCCGGCCGTCGCTGCATGGGGTGTGAGGTTCGGGTCGAACCGCGCTGCGCCGACGCGCGGCTCGAACGTTCCGTCGCGTTCGTAGGACTGCTGCGAGAGGTAGCTCGGCCGCGCGACGTGCAGCTCCTCGGGCTCGGCGACGACGAGTGCGCCTGTTCCCTCCGGACCGCACAGCCACTTCTGGCCCGAGACGGTGTAGAAATCGAGCCCCGTCGCGTCGACGGGCATCGCCCCGACCGTTTGCGCGCCGTCGACAAGGATCGGGATCCCGGACGCGGCGCGCAGCTCGTGCACGGGTAGGAGCGCCCCGGTCGTCCAGAGCACGTGCGAGACGGCGACGAGGCGCGTGCGAGGCGTGATCGCCGCGAGGATCGCCTCCGCCTCCGGCTCGACGACGACGACCGTGCACCCGGACGTGTGCAGTGGTCCGATCAGCCCGAAGTGCTCGTCGGTGGTCGTGATCACCTCGTCGCGCTCTTCGAGCCCGAGCCCGGCGAGGACGATGTTGCATCCATCCGTGGTCGACGCGGTGAGCGCGACCTGTCCCGGCGCGACCCCGACGAGAGCCGCGACGTCGGCACGTAGGTCCTCCCGCAGCGCGAGGATGCGCTCGAATTGCGCGGCGCTCCCGCGTCCCTCGGCAAGCGCGCGCTCCTCCTCGGCCCGTACGGCGTCCAGCGTCCGCCGTGCCAACGGCCCGACGCTCCCCGCCTGGAGGTACGCAAAGCGCTCGAGAACGGGGAAGCCGGCCCGTGCCTCCTCGAACGTCACGCGCGTGATTCTGACGGCAGCCGCTCTAAGGTTTCCGACCAATGCGCGTCGTCATCGCCGACCCGCCCGCGTATACGCCGCCGTACGACCGCTCGCTCGCCGCCGCCCTGGCGCGTGCGGGCGCCGACGTCGAGCTGGTCACCTCGCGCTTCCGCTTCGGGGACGTCGCCCCGGCCGAGGGATACCGGCCGCGGACGTGGTTCTATCCGTTGTCATCGCGCATGCGGGGTCGGCGGCTCCGCCTCGTGGTGAAGGCGGTCGAGCATCCGCTCGGAATGGCTCGGCTGGCGGCCGCGAGGCCCGACGTCGTCCACGTCCAGTGGCTCGGAGCGCCCGAGGCCGACCGTTGGCTCTTCCACCCACGGAGTCCCGCGGTGCTCACGGCGCACGACATCGTCCCGCGTCGAACAGCACGCAAGACGGGGACCTGGAAGGCCTTGTTCGGCCGGGTCGAGCGGGTGGTCGTGCACTCCGAGCGCGGACGCTCACAGCTCGTCGAATTCGGTGTGCCCGCGGCGAAGCTGCGCGTCGTCCCCCACCCGGTCTTCCGCTCGGACGTCGCTCGCGGCGACGACGGGCACACCGCGCTCTGCCTCGGGCTCATTCGTCCGTACAAGGGGACGGAGGACGCGGTCGAAGCCGTCCTCGCGGTCGACGGGGCACGCCTTCTGGTCGTCGGCGACCCTCGGGTGCCGCTCGAGGGTCTTCGCCAGACCGCCGGAACGCGTGCCGAGTGGCGCCTCGGATACGTGCCCGACGCGGAGCTTCGGCGCGCGCTGTCCGAAGCGACGGTCGCACTGTTCCCGTACCGCGCCGAGATCGACGTTTCGGGCGCGCTCCTCCAGGTGCTCGGCGCAGGCGCCCCCGCGATCGTCTACGACGTCGGCGGGTTGGGCGAGGTCGTCGGCCGCTTCGGCGCCGGGGCGGTCGTCCCGCCGGGCGACGTAGCGGCGATGAGTGCGGCCCTCGAGCGCCTTCTCAGCGACTCCGATGCGCTCGAGGACGCACGGCGCGGCGCCGAGCGGGCTCGCAACGAGCTCACGTGGGACTCCTCGGCGAAGGCACACCTCGAGCTCTACCGGGAGCTCGTGTGAGGCTGCGTCGCGGACGCTTCGACGATCTCGTCGAGCGCCAGCTCGACCTCTTCGAGGCGGACGAGGCAGCTCTCCTCGAGGAGGCGCAGGACGCGGACGCCGCCTGGACGAGCGCCACCGCCGAAAACTCAGAGGAGCTGTACGGCGACTACCAGCTCGTCGTCGACGCGATCGGCGAGCGTCTGTACGAGACCCGCGAGACCTATGCGGCGACGCTCGAGGGACCCATCGCAGCTGACTACCGCGCCGCATTCGACAGAGCGGCGCGACGCCGCTTTCGCCGCTACTCCGCCCTCCTCGAGGAAAGGACGGATTGATGGCCCTCATCGAGGACTACGGATTGATCGGAGATCTCGAGACCGCGGCGCTCGTCAGCCGCGACGGTTCGATCGAGTGGCTCTGCCTCCCCCGCTTCGACTCGGGAGCCATGTTCGCCGCGCTCCTGGGTGACGCCGAGAACGGGCACTGGACGATCCAGCCCGCGGGCGAGTTCCGCTCGACCGAGCGGAGGTACCGCGGAGACACGCTCGTCCTCGAGACGACGCTGGAGACGGACGACGGAGCTGTCCGCCTCGTCGACTTCATGCCGCCCCGCGAGACGAATCCGGACGTCGTCCGCATCGTCGAGGGCGTCCGCGGGCGCGTCGAGATGCGCATGGAGCTCGCGATCCGCTTCGACTACGGATCGATCGTGCCGTGGGTGCGCAATCTCGAGGGGACGCTCGTCGCCGTCGCCGGCCCCGACGGCGCCCTCCTCAGCACGCCCGTCAAGCACGAGGGACGCAATCTCAGAACTCACGCCGAGTTCACCGTCGAGGAGGGCGACCGCGTCCCCTTCGTCCTACGCTGGTTCCCCTCGAACGAGCCCGTGCCGGAGCCGATCGACCCCGAGCACGCTCTCTCGACCACGGTCACCTTCTGGGAAGGGTGGGCAGGGCAGTGCACGTACCACGGTCGCTGGCGCGACGCTGTGCTGCGCTCGGCGCTCACCCTCAAGGCGCTGACGTTCGCCCCGACCGGCGGCATCGTCGCGGCGCCGACGACGTCGCTGCCGGAGTGGCTCGGAGGCGTACGGAACTGGGACTACCGCTACTGCTGGCTGCGCGACGCGACCCTGACCCTCCTCGCCCTCATCCGCGCGGGCTACGCGGAGGAGGCAGGCGCGTGGCGCGACTGGCTCCTCCGCGCCATCGCGGGCTCGCCGGAGGACCTCCAGATCATGTACGGCGTCGCCGGCGAGCGGCGCCTCACCGAGCTCGAGCTCCCGTGGCTCTCGGGCTACGAGGGCTCGAGCCCGGTGCGGATCGGGAACGGGGCCTCCGAGCAGCTCCAGCTCGACGTCTACGGCGAGGTCGTCGACGCGCTCTTCCAGGGCCGCCGGGTGGGTCTCGCGGCCTCGGACGACGCCTGGCGGTTCACGCGCAAGGTCTTCGACTGGCTCGAGTCCGGCTGGCGCGAGCCCGACGAGGGGATCTGGGAGGTGCGCGGGCCGCGGCGGCATTTCACGCACTCCAAGGTCATGGCCTGGGTCGCCTTCGACCGCGCCGTGAAGACGATTCAGCGGTTCGGGCGCAAGGGCCCGCTCGACCGCTGGAAGGCCACGCGGAAGGCGATCAGGGACGAGGTGCTCCGCGAGGGCTACAACGCCGAGCGCGGCTGCTTCGTGCAGTACTTCGGCTCGGACCGCCTCGACGCGAGCTGCCTGCTCATCCCGCTGGTGGGCTTCCTGCCCGCCACGGACGAGCGCGTGGTCGGCACGGTCCGCGCGATCGAGAAGGAGCTCGTGCGCAACGGGTTCGTCGAGCGCTACCGCGCGGACGAGGAGAACGCCGACGTGGACGGGCTGCCTCCCGGCGAGGGGGCGTTCCTCCCGTGCTCCTTCTGGCTCGCCGCGGTGCTCCACCAGCAGGGAAGGCACCGCGAGGCGCTCGAGCTGTACGAGCGGCTGCTCGCTCTACGCAACGACCTCGGGCTCATCTCCGAGGAGTACGACCCCGAGCGTGGACGTCTCGTCGGCAACTTCCCACAGGCGTTCACGCACATCGGCATCGTCGAGACCGCCTTCACGCTCTCGCGCAGCAAAGCTCGCTAACCGACCACCGCGAACATCCGCCACTCACCCGGCACGCCCTTCAGGGCTGCAATCCCTCTGTCCTCGAACTCGAGGCCCGAGCCTGCGACGAGATCCTTCACCGTGCTCGACACGAGCACCTCACCCGCATCCGCGCGTGCTGCGACACGGGCACCGATGTTGACGGCGATGCCTGCGACCTTCCCGGCGGCGAGCTCGACCTCGCCGGTATGCAGACCCGCTCGGACCTCGAGCTCCAGCGGTCGCACCGCCGGAATGATCGCCTGAGCGCAGCGGATGGCGCGAGCTGGGCCGTCGAACATCGCGAAGAAGCCGTCCCCGGCGGTGTCCACCTCGCGGCCGTCGAACCGTTTCAGCTCGCGCCTGACGGCTGCGTGATGCTGCTCGATGAGGTCTCGCCAGCGACGATCCCCGAGCTCGGCCGCTCTGGACGTGGAGCCCACGAGATCCGTGAAGAGCACGGTGGCCAGCACGCGCGCCGGGCTCCGTGCCTCCCGCGTGCCCGTCAGGAACTCTCGGATCTCGGCGACCGTCGGCTCGGGATCGAACCAGGGCACGTGATCGTCCGTCGGGAGCTCGACGTATCTCGCTCCCGCGATCGTTCGCGCGAGATACCTCGCGTTCTCGACGTGGCACACCCGATCCCCGACGGCATGGATGACGAGCGTCGGCACGCTGATCACGGGCACCACGTGCCGGACATCGATGTCGAACGCCATTCGCATGAACGCCTCGGCCGAATTCGGTGTCGCCGCGTGCGTCACCACCTTCGCTCGCCAGACGCGTGCCCACTCCTGGCCGGCGATGCTGGGCGCGATGTGATAGATCCCGAGGCCCGTCGAGAACCGCTCCGGGAGCGTCGCCATCGCCTCCTCGAACTCCTCCGCTGTGCCTTCGCCCCAGGGCCAGTCGTCGTCGGTGCGCTCACGGACCTCCGCGCCCTGGAGGACGAGAGCGACCGTGCGCTCCGGGTGCGCCGCGGCGAAGAGCATCGCCAGTGGGCCGCCCTCGGATTCCCCCATGACAGCCGCACGCTCGCTTCCGATCGCGTCCATGATCGCCCGGATGTCGTCCATGCGCTCCTCGAGCGTCGCCGTGCCCGGCACGCGGTCCGACATCCCCATCCCGCGCTTGTCGAAGAGGATCAGCCGGGTGAACTCGGCGAGCCCCTCGCAGTAGCGCCGGAACTGCGGGAGCTCCCGGTTGACCTCGAGGTGCGTCAGCGAGCCCTGGACGTAGACGAGGTCGATCGGCCCGTCGCCGACGACCCGATACGCGATGTCGACATCGCCGCTGCGCGCGAAGCGAACCTCCGACATGACGTCGAGCATAGGCCGCTCAACGATGACCGAAGGAATGCGGACGGGGAAGTGACTCCCAGACGGTGTCATCACTTGCGACGCTCCGGGCGAGCAGGCTCAGAGACTCGAGCGACGACACGAGCACGTTCCGGTTCTCGCCGACCCGCTCGAAGCGGCCGCGGGCGAGGATCAACGGCTCAGCGCGAACCGTCGCCCGATGTGCCTCGTACACCGCCGAGGGAACGATGAGGTTGACCTGACCGTGCTCGTCCTCCAGGAGCATGAAGACGATCCCCTTGGCGGTCGACGGGCGCTGCCGCGCGATCGTCATGCCCGCGAAAGCGACCTGCCGCCCGTGCCGCTGCTCGAAGAGCTCCGCGCTGGACAGCGTTCCGTCCGGGAGGTGCGGGCGGAGCAGCGCCAGCGGGTGCGTCCCGACCGACATACTCGTGTGGCGGTAGTCCGCGAGCATCCGCTCCCAACGAGTGAGATCGCGGAGTGCCGGTGTCTCCGCCGTGGGCTCGAGCTCGAGCGGGAGTTGTTTCATCTCCCCCTCGGTCCCCGGCACTGACTGCGCGCGGAAGACGAGGCCGAGCTCCCAGAGCAGCTCGCGGCGCGGGCGCCCGTAGCCGTCGCAGGCGCCGCTCTTCACGAGCGCCTCGAGGCCGTCGTAGGAGAGCTGCGCCCGGCGGGCGAGGTCGGCGACATCGGTGTACGGCCCGTTCGCGTCGCGCTCCGCGACGAGCGCTTCGGCGTCGTCCGTCCCGATCGCCGAGATGTAATTCAGCCCGATGCGCACCGCGCCCCACTCGACGACGCAGCGGACGCTGCTCAGGTTGACGTCGACAGGGAGGATCTCCACGCCGTGTCGCTGCGCGTCGCGGACGAGCGCGGCGGGCGGGTAGAAGCCCATCGGCTGGGCGTTCAGGAGCGCGCACAGGAACTCCGCGGGGTAGTAGTGCCGGAGCCACGTCGACTGGTACGCGAGGAGTCCGAACGCCGCCGCGTGCGCCTTCGGGAAGCCGAAGCCCGAGAAGCCGACGAGTTTGTCGAAGACGATGTCGGCCGCCTTCTCCTCGACCCCCTTCTCCCCCGCACCCTCGACGAACCGCCCGCGGTACGCCTCGAGCGCGTCGTGGCTCCGCTTCCGGCTCATCGCCCGTCGCAGCCCTTCGGCCTCCCCGACCGTGAACCCCGCGAGCGCGATCGCGACCTCGAGCACCTGGTCCTGGAAGACGACGACGCCGAACGTCGAGCGGAGCGGCTCGCGCAGAAGCTCGTGGTCGACCGGGAAGACGTACGAGGGGTCCTCGCGCAGCCGCTGCCGCGCGTCGATGTACGGATGCACGGCCTTCCCCTGGATCGGTCCCGGCCGCACGAGCGCGACCTGCACCGTGATGTCGTCGAGGTTCTGCGGCTTCGTCCGCAGAAGGCTCTGCATCTGCGCGCGGCTCTCGATCTGGAACGCGCCGATCGTGTCCGCTCGCTGGATGTCGTCGTAGACCGCCGGATCGTCGAAGGGAATCCGCGAGAGGTCGATCACCTCGTCGTGCGTGTGCGCGATCTGCTCGACGCAGTCCTCGACCGCGGAGAGCATCCCGAGACCGAGCAGGTCGATCTTGAGGAAGCCCGCATCGGAGCACGAGTCCTTGTCCCACTGGCAGAGCTGGCGCCCGGCCATCGCCGCGGGCTGCACCGGGACGAGCTCGATCAGCGGGCGCGTCGAGACGATCATCCCGCCCGGGTGTTGCGAGACGTGGCGCGGCAGCCCCGAGATCTCCCCGGTGAGCCAGGCAAACGCGCGCCAGCGCTTCGACTCGAGCTTCTGCCGACCGTCGGGGAGGCGCGCGACCTCCTCCCCCACGCGCTTCGCGTTCCAGCCGTCCGAGAGGCGCGCGACGCGTTCGAGCTCCGCGAACGGGAGGCCGAGCGCCTTGCCCACGTCGCGGATCGCTCCTCGCGAGCGGTACGTCGCGAAGCTCGCGACGAGCGCGGCATGCTCGTGGCCGTAGCGCTCGGTGACCCGCACGATGAGCTTCTCGCGGATGTCGCGCGGGAAGTCGAGGTCGATGTCCGGCACCGACGCGAGCTCGCGGTTCAGGAAGCGGCCGAGCGAGAGCTCGTTCGCGACCGGGTCGACGTGCGAGAGGCCCGTGAGGTAGCAGACGATGGAGCCGACCGAGCTCCCCCGGCCGCGCCCCGGGGGAAGGAAGCTCCGGGGGGAGTCCGTGCCGCGCACCTCGCGCGCGCACTCGCGCGCGATCTCGAGCACCTCGTGGTGGAGGAGGAAGAAGCCGGCGAGCCCGAGCTCGTCGATCAGCTTCAGCTCGTCCTCGAGGCGCGCCCGCGCCCGCCCTTGTAACAACTTGTAACTTGCGGGGTAGCGTTCGGCGATCGCGCTCCGGCAAATGGCCGCGAGCTGGGCGATGGCCGGATCGGCCTTGTCCGAGAAGTCCGGGTAGCGGTAGCCGAGCTCTTCGGTGAGGTCGAACTCGAGCCGCTCGGCGAGGGTCGCGCTCCGCTCGGCGGCCGCCCGGTCGCAGGAGAAGCGCTCGAGCATCTCCTCGGGGGAGCGCAGGTAGCTCTCGCGATTGCCGCGGCGCTCCGGCTCACAGCCCTCGAGCGAGGTGCGGCAGCGGATCGCGACGAGGACGTCCTGCAGGAGGGTGCGGCGCGGATGGTGGGCGTGGACGTCGCCGGTCGCGATCGTTTCCACGCCGAGGTGCCCGGCGAGGTCGCGCAGGAGGCCGAGCCTGCGCGCATCCCCACGCTCGAGCGGGCGCTGGAGCTCCACGAAGAAGCGCTCCCGTTCGAATGCGCCTGCGAGTCGGGCGGCAGCGTTCGGATCGAGGAGCCCGAGGCCGCGGTGCGCGCAGCCCGAGAGGCAGACGAGGCCCTCGTTCAGCTCGGCGACGGTCTCGAGCGGGACGGACGGCGGCAGCGGCTCCCGGTTCTCTCGTCCCGGTCGGCGAGTCCCCGCGTGCGCCGTCGTCAGGAGGCGGCAGAGGTTCGCGTAGCCGCGTCGTGACTGGACGAGCAGCGTGACGTGGGCTCCGCCGTCGAGCGTGACCTCCGCGCCCGTGATGGCGCGGACGCCGAACGCCTTCGCCGCGTGCGCGAACTCGAGGGAGCCGTAGACGCCGTCGTGATCCGTGAGCGCGAGCGCCTCGTAGCCGAGCTCGGCGGCGCGGGCGGCGAGCTCCTCGGGCTGCGACGCCCCGTCGAGGAACGAGTACGCCGAGTGCGCGTGGAGCTCGACGTAGCCGGCCATATCTAGGCTGCCGGCAGATGGTCGAGATCGAACCGGGCGAGGTCATCCTCCGGACACCCAAGCTGGACGTCACGCTCCTCGTCGACGTCGAGCAGCTCGCGGCGGTCGAGGTTCGCGCCGCGCCCGGCTGGGGGAAGGCGCCGTCCCACGCCCACGTCCGGCACGGCGAGGCGCTGTACGTGCTCGAAGGAGAGCTCGCGCTCCGCCTCGAGGATCGTGAGCATCGAGTCGGGCCGGAGAGCTGGGCGTTCGTCCCGCCCCGGGTCGTGCATGCGGTCGAGGTGACGGGCGACGCGGAGGTCCGGTACCTCGCCTTCCATGCCCCGGGCTCGGGCTACGGCGGCTACGTCCGTGGAGACGTGGCCGGGTTCGACCAGCGGCCGTCCGCGGACGTCGTCTCGGCCGACCCCGGGCTCGTCGTCGTCCGGCGGGTGGGCGGCCCCGAGGGAGACAACGTCACCGACCGTCCGGGACGGCGCGCCACCGTGCTCGTCGAGGCGGACGAGCTCACGATCTCGGAGTTCGACTACGGGCCGGGCGAGCGCGGGGCCGAGCCGCACGTCCACCGCGAGCATGCGGACGGGTTCCTCGTGGTCGACGGCGCCTTCACGTTCCACCTTTGCGACGGCTCGCGGACGCTCCCGGCCGGGACGCTTCTCGTCATCCCCCCTGGTGTCGTGCACGGGTTCGACAACGATGGCGACGACTTCGCGCGCTGCTTCAACTTCCACATGCCCTCGTTCGGGTTCGCCGACTACATGCGCGGCCGGAACCCCGGGTTCGACCAGCACGAGCCGCCCGCTGACGGCGGAGTCGACCCCGCGTCCGTCGTGGTCGCGCGGCTCGCGGAGTAACGTGCCCGTATGACCTGGGAGGAGCTCGTCGCGGACGTCACCGCGAGGCACCCGCTCCACGAGGCGAAGATGTTCGGGATGCCGTGCCTCAAGCGGGAGAACGGCAAGGTCGTCGCCGGCCACTGGAAGGACGGCGGGATCAACGTCAAGCTCGTGGACGAGGGCGCGCGTGAGCGGGCGCTCGCGCTTCCGGGAGTCGAGCTGTTCGACCCGGGCATGGGGCGGCCGATGCGCGAGTGGGTGCTCGTCCCGAAGGCGCTCTCGGCCGAGTGGCTCCGCCTCGTCGACGAGGCCGTCTGAGCGTGGGGGAACCCATGGTTCCCCCACGAGCCCCCTCCTTTGCGCCGCGCACGACACAGCCGCGACTGGCCTCTCGGCCGGCAAAGCCGGCCTTCGGCCTCGCCAGGTTTCTCGTTCTGACAGACGTATACGAGCAGGAACGAGACCGATGCTCCGATCAGCCACGACGTCTTCGACGTCTACGTGGAGTACGGTGAGACCGTGAAGCAGGTCTGGCAGGGACGGATGCTGCAGGTCGCCTCGAGGTACGGCGAGCAGGCCCCGATGGCTACCACCTGCTGCAATGCCTGCAGGACCTGCGCGACGACGAACCTGCTCGCGCTGGCGACCGGCGCCGGCCTCGGGGCGCTGTACGCGGTCGGGCGGCTCGCGAAGCGGACCGTCCATCAAGCCTCTAGGCGTTCTGGGTGAACCAGCAGAGCCTCTCCGCGTCGCGGTAGACGCACACGTTCCGGCCGCCCTCGAGGACGACCTCGAAGTAGCGGCGATCGATCGGCTCCTCCGTCCACCAGCGGTCGACGACGCGCCACTCCTCGCGCACGAGCGTCACCTGCTCGCGATTCACGATGCGCGGAGTGCCTCCGGGCCCCGTCTCCACGAGCGCGGGACGCGGCGCATTGAGACGACCGGCTAGTCGTCCCGCGGTACGACCAGCGCTCGCGCTTCCGGAACTCGCGACCACGGCGCAACCTCCACCACTGCGCAAACCGATCCCGTGCCCGTGCTCGCACGCACCTGCCGCAGCCCTTCGCGCAGGCGCACGACCGTCTCCTCTCCCGCCGGCTCGACGAGCGCGAGCTGCTGCCCCGTGTGCTCCGCGAGCTCGACCGCTTCGAGCCGGAGCTCGACGATCGGCGCAGGAAGCTCCTGCAGCTTCGGACCGAGCGCCGCTCGCAGCCGAGCCACCTCTCCCGTCGCGTCCCGCAGCGTCGCCACGCGCCGCCAGGAGCCGCCGTCGACGAGCCGGGCGACCAGCGCGAGTTTTCGAAACGGCCGCCCGGCCCGTTCTGGACGCGCGAGCAGGCGCTCGAGCAGTGAGCCGAGCGCCCGTCGCAGCGTGAGCTCGTTCGCAATCGCTTCCGGGAAGGTCATCGCCTCGACGAGCTCCGAGGCGGGCCTGCGTCCCCGCACGCGCGCCCTCCGGCCTCCGCGCGCGAGCCGCCAGGCCGTCCTGCCCTCCGTTCCCAGCCGTTCCGCAACGGCTCCGCCGGGGAGCTGCGCGAGCTCCCCGAGCGAACGCAGCCCGAGCCCTTCCAGCTCCGCGTAGCGGTTGGGCGTCATCGGCAGGAGGGAGAGCGGGAGCGGCTCGAGGAACGCCTCTTCCTCCTTCGCCGCGACCAGCAGGATCTGACCGGGCCGCGCGACACTCGCCGCCGCGAGGGCGGTGAAGCGCCTACCTGCCCCGCCGACGCGAGGATCCCATCCCGACCCGACTGCTGCGAGCGCGCGCTCGAGCGCCGGCTGCACGCCTCCGTAGAGGCGCTCGACGCCTCTCGTCTCGAACACGACCGTTCCCTGGTCGACCGGGTCGACCGCGAAGCCCGTGTCCTCGAGGCGCCGCAGGACCCCCTCCCACTCCCTCTCGACCGCAGCCGGGTCGCGATCGACGAGCACGAGCGAGGGGCACGTCGCGAGCGCCTCGCCGAGCCGCATCCCCGGCTTCACCCCCGCCGCTTCCGCCGCGGCCGTCACCGGCCCGAGGAGCGGCTCCTCGCCTGCCTCGGGCGCGAGCGCCGCGGGGACGAGAGCCAACCGCGGGCGCGCACGCAATGCCGCTCTCAATTCGACGCCCGGGATGAGGAGGCAGGCGATCATGGGAACGTATGTTCTATACGAACACCTGTTCCCCTGTCAACCCCCCGATTCGTAAAGAACGTGCGCCAGCTAGCGTCCGCGCATGGAGACGCCGACGCGACTCGAACGAGCTCCCGCCGCGCTGTGCGACTTCGCGGGCTGCCCCGACCTCTGGCTGAAGCGGGAGGACGAGAACGAGCTCGGCGTCTTCAAGTGGAGAGGCGCCCTGCCCGTCGTCGAGGCGCTCGCACGCGACGGACACGAGGCCGTCGTCACCGCCTCGACCGGCAATCACGGCGCCGCCGTCGCGTGGGCGTGCCGGACGGTCGGAGTCCGCGCGATCGTGTTCGTGCCACCCGGCGCGGCGGAGCAGAAGCTCGCGAACCTCGAGCGGCTCGGTGCTGACGTCCGCGTCGCCGGGCGCGACCTGGACGAGGCGAAGGACGCCGCGCGTGGATTCGCGAACGAGGCCGGGCTGCGCTTCTTCGAGGACGGCGCCGAGCCGCTGCAGTACGATGCCTACGAGGCGATCGGCGCCGAGATCCTCGACCAGTGCCCCACTCATCCCGCGGCCGTCGTCACGCCGCTCGGCAACGGCGCGCTGGCCGGTGGTGTGGGCACGGCGCTCGGGGGGAACGTCGAGCGCATCGGGGTCGTGGCACAGGAGATGCCCGTCATGGCCGCGAGCTACGAGGCCGGCCACGCCGTCGAGGTCCCGGCCGGGTCGACCATCGCCGACGGGATGGCGGTGCGCGTCGCGATCCCTCTCGCCGTCGAGCGGCTGCGGACGACGGTGGACCGCATGGTTCGCGTTTCGGAGCGCGAGATCGCCGATGCGCTCGTCGCCTGTCACGACGCAGGCGTCCTCATCGAGCCCTCGGCTGCCGCGGCGGTGGCGGCGGCTCGACATACGACTGATCTGGGCGACGCCGGCGCCGTCGTCCTCGTCATGACGGGCAGGAACGTCGACCAAGCGGTCGTCGAGCGAGCTCGACGTCATCCGGAGTCGTTCTCCGACTGAGAGGAGGAGCACATGATCGACTGGGACTGGACGAGAGTCGTCGTCGACCACGTCCACATCCGCGTCCGCGACGCCCGAACGAGCGTCGCGTTCTACAAGACCGCACTCGAGCCGCTCGGAATCCCTGCAATCTGGGAGCGCGAGAACGGCGCGCAGCTCGCGAACCTCGTCGTCACGGACGGCGAGCCCATGACGAGCGGCCCCGTCCACATAGCATTCGTCGCGGACTCGCGCGAGCAGGTCGACGCGTTCCATCGCGCCGGTCTCGAGGCGGGCGGCCGGGACAACGGCCCTCCCGGAGTGCGCGAGCAGTACAGCTCCGAGGAAGGCGGGCGCTACTACGCCGCGTTCGTGCTCGACCCGGACGGCAACAACATCGAAGCCGTCCGCCGCGAGTTCGACGCGTAGCGATCTCTTGATCGTTTCTTGAACGAGGGCTGTCACAGTCGGCCTATCGTGGTTCGCTTCGCAGGGATCGTCGTCCCAGCTCTCGCCGTCTCTGTGGCCGTACTTCTCGCGCCACAGTCGGCAGTGACTGGCCTGACCTGCTCGACCCACCCGATTACGTACGTCGCGACAGATCCCCCGTTCCTCGCCGTTGGGCCACAACACGGTATCGCCGCGGTTCCCGCTCGCGGGGGGCCCCCGCATTGGCTGCTCCGGTACCCGGCCTACCAGCCCTCGTGGTCGCGCGACGGCACGACGTTCGTCTTCGCTCGGGGCGAATACCACACGGTCATCTGGGCGTCGCGAGGCGCTGGCACGCCGAGCCTGGTCACCGCAGGCTTCTCCCCGGCAGTCTCACCCGACGGGCGCCGCGTGGTGTTCGAGACCCTTGGCGACCGACTCGACCTGGTGCTGGTCAATCTTGACGGGACTGGACGCAGGTTGCTCGTGCGGGG
>DATAET010000184.1:0-20987 GCA_036257855.1 Gaiellaceae bacterium
ACCCCGACGAGGACGAGCGCTTCGCCTGGCTCGAGCGCGAGGAGGAGTTCCTCCAGGACGTCCTCGCCGAGAGCGTCCCGGTCCTCGGCATCTGTCTCGGCGCACAGATGCTCGCCCGTGCGGCGGGCGCCCGTGTGGCCCTTGCGAGCGCTGCGGAGATCGGCTGGCTGGACGTGTCGCTCACACCGGCCGGAGGCGACGATCCGGTGCTCGGCGTTCTCCCGCCGAGCGCCACGGTCTTCCAGTGGCACCACTACACCTTCGATCTCCCGCCGGGCGCCGTCGAGCTCGCGCGGAGCCCGATCTGCCCCCAGGCGTTCCGTCTCGACGGGCCGGCCTGGGGCATCCAGTTCCACGCCGAGGTGACACTCGCGATGCTCACTGCCTGGTCGGAGGAGGACCCCGACGACCTCCCCATGCCGACCGAGGAGCTCCGGTCGGAGTCGGAGCGGCTCATCGCCCGCTCGAACGCGCAGGGTCGCGCGCTGGCGGACGCCTTCCTCACGGCGGCGAGCGGCTAGGTCGGCTCTTCCACCTCGCGCGACCACTCGTGCCAGGAGCCCAGGTAGTTGCGCGCCTGGTAGCCCGCTCCGGAGAGCACCTGGACAGCGAAGCCCGATCGCGTTCCGACGTGGCAGTACGCGACGATCTCGGAGCCCTCCGGAAGCCCGACGAGCTGCCGGACGTCCTCGGCGCTCCGACACTCGAGGATCCGCTCGAGCGGGACGTTGACCGCACCCGGGATGTGACCGTGCCTCGGGTCGCAGTGCGCAGGCGCCGTGCCCTCGAACTCCGCACGAGTCCGGACGTCGACGAGCGCGACCCCCGGGCTCTCGAGCCGGCGCCGCAGTTCTTCCAGCGTCACGTCTTCCACTGGCTCACGAAGTCGAGGAGCACGGCGTTGAAGCGCTCCGGCTGGTCGAGGCTGACGAAATGGCCGGCGTCCTCGAACACCTCGAGACGCCCGTTCAGCGCGGTCGCTGCGAGCGCCCGCGCCTCGTCGACCGTCACGACCTCGTCCCGGTCGCCGACGCACACGAGCAGCGGTCCGCCGAAGGACGCGACGACGCCGGTGAGATCGAGCCGGTCGCGCATCGCCTCCTGCGCGATCGCGAGGTGCTCGAGATCGGCGTCCTCATCGGCCAGATGCGGCACCTCGCCCTTGCCCAGGGCGGTGATCTGCTCCTGCCTGAAGCGACGCCGCTCGAACGTGTCCGCATCTGCGCGGGAGCCGACGAGGACCAGGCCGAGGATGCGCTCGGGCGCGCGGCGCGCGAGCGCGAGTGCGCAGTAGCCGCCCATCGAGGCTCCGACGGGAACGAGCTCACCGTCGATGTCCCTGAGGAGCTGCGCCGCCCAGTCGTCGATCGAGGGGCCCCGCCCGTAGAGGTGCGGTGCCGCGACCGTGAAGCCGGCCTCGCGCAGCGCCGTGACCTGGCGCACCCACACCCGCTCGGAGACGGGCCAGCCGTGCAGGAGCATGATCGTCACGCGCGCTGGATCCTCACCGATCCCTCGAGCTCGGGCGCGTCCGCCCAGCCGTTCGTGGCACCCTCGACGCCCATCGTCGCGGCGAGCTCACCGACGAGCTCACGAGCAGGCGGAAGATCCGCAGGTGAGGGAGCCGTGCGCGCGACGCGACGGACGGCATCGGGATGAGCGCCCGTCAGCCGCGAGATGACAGTCGGATTCGCAGCGAGCCCCACGACGTCACCCGGGGGGAGCGGCCCGTAGAACTCGGGAACAGAGAGGTACTCGTCCACGATCCGTCCTCTCTCGAAGAGGATCATCCGCACGAGCTCCTCGCGCTCGACGCCGAGCAACAAGGTCACGGCACCCATCCTGTCGGAAAGCTCGCGTGCGAGTCGGCGGAGCATCTCCGGGTTGCGGTCACAGACGTCGTCGTAGACCGTGATCCAGCCGCTGCGCGGTGCGGCGACGAGCGATCCTCGCGAGCCGCCCGGCAGGCGCGGGACGAACTGACGGACCGCCTGCTCGACTGTGCTGAGGTCGTCCGTCTGGATGTGGATCGACCCGAACGACGCCGCCTCCTGACTCCCGATGCGGGCCTCGAGATCCGAGACGGATCCGGTCATGACGATCACCTCGTCCTTGAGCCCCCAGCGCGCGTAGAGCGAACGCGCGACGTGATTCGAGGCCACGACGTCGAGATCGAAGCGCTCGATCCCGAGCCCCTTGAACGCGGAGAGGACCTCGCGCATGAGCTCGGTCCCGATGCCACTCCTCCTCGCGTCGCGCGAGACGTAGAGATCGGTCAGCGTCCCGAAGCCTGGCGCCCGGCGCCGCGCGAGCGCGAAACCGATGGGAACACCGTCGTCCTCTGCGACGAGCGCGATCTCGGACGCGATGAGCTCGGAGATCTCGCGCAGCTCCTTCTCCTCGTCCGCGGGGCCCTCGTGCGTCGGCGGCGGGATCTCGTGGTCGAACTCGCGCCAGAGCGTGGCGATCGCGCCGAAGTCCTCCGGGACGGCCCGGCGAACCGTCATCCGGCCATCCTCGCGCCGGCCAGGAGGAACTGTGCGGACAGGTTCTGGAAGGGTGCAAACCGATCGCCCATGCGTCGGACCTCCTCGATCGTGAGTGAGCGCCCGGCAGCGTAGAAGGTCGAGACCGCTTTCCGCACGCCGAGATCTCCGGCCGGCCAGGCGTGCGGGCGCGCGAGATGCCGCGCGAGGAACCAGTCGGCCGTCCAGCGCCCGAGGCCCTTGACGGAGGTGAGCGTCGCGATCACGTCGTCGTCGGGCAGCGCGGCAAGCACCTCGAAGTCGAGGTCGGAGTGGGCAAGCTCGAGGACGTACTCCGCCTTCGCGCGCGAGAAGCCGAGCACGGTGAAGTGCCGGGGCCGCAGCTCACGGATGCGTTCCCGCGTCGGGAACTCCCAGGCGTGGACGTGCTGCACGCCGTACTTCCGCACCAGGTTGCCGCGGATCGCCGCGGCCGCCCGCAGCGAGATCTGCTGCGTCGTGATCGCGACGACCAGCGCCTCGAACGGCTGCGGGTTCAGTGTCGGCCGGAAGCCAGGGAGCAGCTCGACGACATGCGCGAGCGTCGGCTCGCCGGCGGCCCACTCCTCGAAGGCGCGGAGATCGAACGGGAGGCCGAGCAGCCTCCCGACTTCCGACGCGGCCTCGTCGCTCCAGGGCTCGAGCGCGACGCCCCCCTTCGCCGCCGTCACGCGCACCTCGTGCCCGGCGACGACGCGATACAGGCCGTCCTCGTACAGGACCGTCGCGCCGTCCGAGCCGAAGTCGCGAAAGCGACGCGTCGAGAGCTCGAAGTCGTACGGCGCCGGGATCCCGAGGACCGTCACAGCCTCGTCTCGAGATCGGTGAAGTCGGTGAACGGCTCGAAGGCGATGCCCCTGTCGGCGAGGTAGGTCGCAAGCCCGTCGCGGGCGAACACGCGCGTCGCGGCTTCGGCAACGCACCGGTCGGAGTAGCCGTCGCCCACGTAGACGAAGCCGTCGAGGCCGCCGACGTCCGAGCGCTTGCACGGCTCGCCGCACACGGCACACACGGCCTGCGGGCGGAACAGCACGCGCCAGCCGTCGGGTCGAGGATCCAGCCGATTCGCGCGGACCTCGAGCTCGAGGCCCTCGCGCTCGAGCACCGGCTCGATCAGCTCGTGGAAGCCGCTCGAGACGATCAGCGGTCGATGCCGGCGCGCGAATTCCGGAAAGCCTGCTCGCAGCCGCGCGTTCTCGCGCATCCAGTCGACGACCTCGGGCAGGGGCGCCCGGACCGACTCGAACTCGCCCGCGATCACCTCCTGGAGGCTCAGATCGCGTCCGAGCCGCGACTCGTGAGCCTCGTAGATGTCTGCGTCGCCGAACTCGAGCAGCACGAGGTGGAGACCATCCACCTCGGTGACCGTCCCGTCCCAGTCGAGCACGAGCTGCATGCGTCAGGCGACGCGCTGCTCGAGGATGCCGATCCCGCCCGTCTCGATCTCGATGACGCTGCCCACGGCGACACCCTCGACGAGGCCGCACATCGGGCCGGCGACGAGGTCGCCCGGGTAGAGCCGTGTCCGATCCGCCGCGAGCGCCACGGCCGCCTGCCAGTCGAAGCTGTCGGGCACCTCTCTCGCGCGCTCGACGCCGTTTACCCGCACGACCTGTGCGCACGCTCCGGGATCGAACGCTGCCGCCGTCACTGCCACGGGGCCCAGGCCGAGCGCGAAGTCGCGATCCTTCGGCGGCTTCCGGGCCGGATCGCGCCACTCCGCCAGGACCGTGAATGCCGCAAGCACGCCGACGGCGCCGATCACGCCCGCGAGCCGCGGCGCAAGTGCGAGCTCGTCCCCCGCGATCTGCGCTTCGGGTCCCTGAACCGCTGCTGGGTTCGCGAACGCGAACGACGTCTGGTCGTCGAAGAGGCGGATCGAGGGCGGGTGCAGGACGGGCGCGAGGAGGCATACGTCGGCGAGCGGATACTCGGCGTGCTCGCGCGCCGAGCCGCCGCCCGTGAAGAAGGACTGCAGCGTCTGCGCCGCGAGGTGGACGACACGGTCGCCCTCGACGCGACCGACCCAGCCCCGCTCCATCGGATGGGCGAGGGGATGGAACATGCAGAGCTTCAAGGCTCTGTGTGCACCACGACGTCGGCGACCGCCGGTACGGCGCGGCGCACGCGCTCCTCGATCGCGCTCGCCTGGCCGTGCGCGTCCGCGAGCGAGCCGTCCCGCCCCAGCCCGAGCGTGAGGAAGACGACGATCCCGTCGTCCGTCCGGACGAACCGCAGCTCTCGGGCGGCCACCCCGGTCTCCTCTCGCACCGCCGCCTCGATGGCGGCGGTGTCGATGTCGACCTCCTGCCCCGACGCCGTCTCGGCAATGGGCTCGATGTGCGTCCGGACGGCGCGGACCTCCGGCACGTCCCGCAAGATCGCCGCCTCGACCTGCTCGGCGATGTCATGCGCGCTGTCGAGTGGTAGCTCTCCCGGGAGCTTCAGGTGGAGCGAGACCTCGAGCGCTCCGTCGACCTCGATCACCGTGAGGTTGTGGATCTCGCGCACCTGGGACACGGTGAGCGCCGCCCCGAGGACACGCTCGCGGAGCGCTGCGCTCCCCGCCCGCGGCTCGACGTGGACGACGACGTCGATCCCCGGCAGCGCGGCCTGCAGCGCCGCTTCGACCCGGTCCGCGGCCGCGTGGCCCTGGCCGATCGCCGCCCCGGGCGCGACCCCGATGACGACGTCCGCGAAGTGCTCTCCCCCCGCTCTCCTGAGCCGGAGCCGGCGGAGCTGGACCGGCGGCTGGAGCCCTGCGATCGCCTGGCGCGCGATCCGTGTCTCGTCCTCGGGGGAGCGGTCCATGAGCACGTCGACGTTCCGTCCGCCGAGACGCACCGCCGCGGCGACGACGAGGCCGGAGACGAAGAGCGCGGCGATCGAGTCCCCGGCGGGGAAGCCGAGCCCCGCAGCGCTCAGGCCCGCGAGGACGGCGAGCGTCCCGGCGAAGTCGCTCCCGAAGTGCAGCGCGTTCGCGAGCAGCGCGTCGCTGCGGTAGAGGCGCGCTCCGCGCAGCGAGACAGCCGTTCGTGACGCGTCGATCGCGAGCACCAGCGCGATAGCCGCGAACGTCCACGAGTTCGGATCGGCGTCCACGTCGACGACGCCGGCGAGCCGGAGGACCGCGAGCACCGCGATGACGACGCTGACCGCTACGAGGAACGCGGCTTCAGCGAGCGCGGCGAGGTTCTGCGCCTTCGCATGGCCGTACGGGTGGCCGCGGTCGGCTGGGCGCACCGCGACCGAGACCGCGAAGAACGTGAGCAGAGCGGCCGCGAGGTCCGTTCCCGAGTGCGCGGCTTCCGCGAGCAGCCCGAGGCTCGAGCTCGCGAGCCCGGCGACGAGCTTGACGGCGAGGAGGAGGCACGCGGCCCCGACCGAGACGAGCGCGGTACGCCGCTGCGGCGACATGGCGGAAGGCTAGAGCGCGGAGCGCCCGTCGCATGCAGATCCTCGCTTCGGGCCGCCGACCCCGCGCGCCGAGAGGCCACGGCGCGCGGGGTCGGTTCGGGATCTAAGCCGCTGCGACCTCGACGGTCCCGTAGGTCAGCGTCAGGGTCTCGACTGGCGCGTCGCCGCTGCCGCTGTGTTGAACCCCCGTGACGAGGACGAGGTCGAACGTGTAGCGCATGGCGCCTTTCCGCGTCGGCACCTCGAGCGTCGCCGAGTCGAAGTGCTGGCCAGTCGCGGCCGCCGCGACGAGCCTGGGCGAGACGCTGTCGACCGGGCGCGTCACGACGAGGTCGCTGAACGTCGCCTTGCCGGCGCCGCCTCCGCCGCCGGGAGTGCCGACGGTCGCCGGGTTCGTCACGCCCCACGAGTAGCTGTCGACTTCCAGTGCATTTCCTCCCTGCAGCCCTTCGATGCTGAGTGTGCCCGCGGTGCTCGCAGACGGAGCAGCCTGAGCGACCTGCGCCGGTCCGCCGAAGGCGCCCGCGACGAGTGCGAGGGAAGCCGCGACGGCGTGCGCCTGCGCCGGCTGCGGCGCCGAGTCGGTACCTGGTCGTGGTCCCTTCCCTTCCTGGATGACCGACCCAACATATGAAGGGAGAGCCGCCATATCCTCCCCCTGTGAGGGTCTGCCCCAACTGTGGGCGCGAGAACGCGGACGACGCGCGCTTCTGCTCCGGCTGCGGGACTCCACTCGACGACGTCGCCTCTCGCGAGGAGCGCAAGGTCGTCACCTGCCTCTTCTGCGACCTCGCCGGCTTCACCGCGCGCGCGGAGGCGATGGATCCAGAGGATGTCAGGCGGCTGCTCCAGCCGTACCACGCGCGCGTGCGCGCCGAGCTCGAGCGCTTCGGCGGCACTGTCGAGAAGTTCATCGGCGACGCCGTCATGGCCGTCTTCGGCGCTCCCATCGCACACGAGGACGACCCCGAGAGGGCGGTCCGCGCAGCGCTGTCCATCCGCGACCAGCTCGCCGACGACGGGGAGCTCGAGGTGCGCATCGGGATCACCACCGGGGAGGCTCTCGTCGCGCTCGACTCCCGACCGGAGGCAGGCGAAGGAATGGCGTCCGGCGACGTCGTCAACACCGCGGCGCGGCTGCAGGCGGCGGCGCCGACGAACGGCATCCTGGTCGACGAGACGACCTACCGGGCCACTGAACGGGCGATCGAGTACGGCGAGCCTCGGTCGGTTACGGCGAAGGGCAAGTCCGAGCCGGTCTCCGCCTGGGACGCGCAAAGAGCACGGGCCCGGGTGGCCGTCGAGCGTGTCGGCGGCGCTGCGCTCGTCGGCCGGACACAGGAGCTCGCGCTCCTGCGTGAGACGCTCGCCCGCGTCGTTCGGGAACGCAGGCCCCAGCTGGTCACGATGGTCGGCGTCCCGGGCATCGGCAAGAGCCGCCTCGTCTTCGAGCTCTTCCGGACGATCGAGACGGGCGAGCTCGGCCTCGTGTTCTGGCGGCACGGCCGTTCGCTGCCGTACGGCGACGGGGTGACCTTCTGGGCGCTTGGCGAGATCGTCAAGGCCCAGGCGGGGATCCTCGAGTCGGACGGCTCGCAGCAGGCCGGCGAGAAACTCGCGCACGCGGTCGGGCGCTTCGTCGCGGACCCCTCCGACGCCGCGTGGGTCGAACGGCACCTGCGGCCGCTGGCTGGCCTCGAGCGCAGCGACGAAGCGAATGACCGCCGCGACGAGTCGTTCGCAGCGTGGCGGCGGTTCCTGGAGGCGATCGCCGAGGAGCGCCCGCTCGTCCTCGTCTTCGAGGACCTGCACTGGGCCGACGACGCGCTCCTCGATTTCGTCGACCACCTCGCGGAATGGGCGGCGGGTGTGCCGCTGCTCGTCCTGTGCACGGCTCGTCCCGAGCTGCTGACGCGGCGCTCCGGCTGGGGCGGCGGCAAGCTGAATGCCGCGACGATCCTCGTCTCGCCGTTGACCGAGGACGAGACCGCAACGCTCGTCCACGAGCTCCTCGGGCGCGCGGCGATCGACGCGGACCTCCAGGCTCGGCTGCTCGACCACGCCGGCGGCAATCCCCTGTACGCGGAAGAGTTCACGCGCATGCTCGGCGAGCGGCCGACGTCGTCGGTCGTTCCCGAGAACGTGCAGGGAATGATCGCCGCGCGCCTCGACACGCTTCCCCCAGCGGAGAAGGAGCTGCTGCAGGACGCGGCCGTCGTCGGGAGGGTGTTCTGGCTCGGGGCGCTCGGCGGCGAGCGCTGGAATCTCGAGGAACGCCTGCACGCGCTCGCGCGGAAGGAGTTCGTGGCCCGGGAGCGGCGCAGCACCGTCGCCGGAGAGGTCGAGTACACGTTCCGTCATGCCCTCATGCGAGACGTCGCCTACGAGCAGATCCCTCGCGCTCAGCGTGCGGAGAAGCACCGGCGCGCCGCGAGCTGGATCGAGTCGCTCGGCCGCACCGAGGATCACGCCGAGATGCTCGCGCATCACTACGGAGCCGCGCTCGAGTATGCGCGCGCAGCCGGCATGGATACAGAGCCGTTCGAGGAGCCTGCCCGTGCCGCGTTCCGTGAGGCCGGCGACCGCGCCTTCGCGCTGCACGCTTTTCGACAGGCAGCTGTCTTCTACGAGCGCTCTCTCGGGCTTTCGACCCAGCTCGACCGAGGAGACCTGCTCCTTCGGTACGGGCGCAGCCTCGATCTGTCAGGAGACGAAGGCTCCCTCCGCATCCTCGAGGAGGCAGCGCGGATGCTTGCCCCCGAAAGCAGAGAGCGCTCGGCCGAGGCGCACGCGTTCTTGACGGAGGCACTCCAGCAGCGAGGCCGCCGAGACGAGGCATATGGCCATATGGAGCACGCTCTCGCGTTGGTGCGGGAGATGCCGCCGTCCGCATCCAAGGCGCGCGTTCTCGCCGAGTCCTCCCGGCTGCTCGTGATCGCTGCCCAACCGCACGAGGCGATCGCGGTCGCCGGGGAGGCACTCGAGGCAGCCGAGACTCTCGGCTTCGACGAGCTCGCTGCACGTTCGCTGACGAACATCGGCATCGCGAAAGCGAACCTCGGCGAGTTCGAACGCGGAGTAGCCGACATCGAGCGAGCCATCGAGCTCGCCTCGGCGGTCAACTCGCCCGAGGAGGCCCGCGGTCTCCACAACCTCGGGGCTCCACTCTGGGGCATGGGCGACCTCGAGCGGTCGCAGGCCAAGGTCACCGACGCGATTCGTGCCGGCGAGCAACTGGGCTCGGTTCCACTCACGCTGGCGAGCCGCTCGTTCTTGTCCTGGATCCGTTACTTCCGGTGCGCCTGGGACGACGCGCTGGAAGGTGCGAACGAGGTCATCGCGGAGTGCGACGCCGGCGCGTCGACGTACTTCGAGTTTCAACCGCGAATCGTGCGCGCCAGGATCGCGCTCGCGCGCGCTGGATCCGACGAGCTCGTGCTCGAAGACATCGGCAGGGCGCTCGAGGGCGCGCGGGCTGCGAAGGACCCGCAGGCTCTTGTACCGGCGCTGTCCCACTGCACCTTTGTCCTGGGCGAGCTGGGCCGTCGCCTGGAAGCGGAGTCCACGGCGGCGGAGCTCGCCGAGGTCCTCATGGGAGGGTCGCTGGGATGGGCGTTCTGGGGAGTGGACGCGTTTGCCTGGGTCGCGGCAGAATTCGGCGCCACCGAGGTCCTCCGCAGAGCTCTCCAAGGCGCGCGGATCGGGGCCTGGCGTGAGCCGTACGAGGCTCTGGTCGAAGGCGACCTCGAGCGCGTCGCGACGCTCTTCGCCGCGCTCGGCTACGTGGACGAGGGATACGCCCGGCTCAAGGCCGGCGAGAAGCTCCTGGCCGACGGCCGTCCCGTCGACGCGCGCGTGGAGCTGGACAAGGCGCTCGAGTTCTACCGCTCTCTCGGGGCAACGCGCTACGTGCGTCAGGCGGAGGCGCTGCTCGGCGACGCGGGGCTAGAGATTCCCGCGTAGCGCCTGCTCACGCTCGATCGCCTCGAACAGCGCCTTGAAGTTCCCGAGGCCGAAGCCGCGCGAGCCGTGGCGCTCGATGACCTCGAAGAAGAGCGTCGGGCGATCCTGGACGATCTTCGTGAAGAGCTGGAGCAGGTACCCCTCCTCGTCGCGGTCGGCGAGGATCCCCATCGAACGGAGGTCGGCCCAGTCCTCCTCGATCTCGCCGACGCGCTCCTGGACGATGTCGTAGTAGGAGTCCGGCGTCGCGATGAAGAGGACGCCGTGCTCGCGCAGAGCCGCGACCGTTTTCACGATGTCGTTCGACTGCATGGCGACGTGCTGGACGCCAGGCCCGCCGTGGAATTCGAGGTACTCCTCGATCTGGCTCTTGCGCTTGCCCTCGGCCGGCTCGTTGATCGGGAACTTGATCTTCCCCTCGCCGTCCGTCATCACCTTCGACATGAGCGCCGAGTACTCGGTCGAGATGTCCTCGTCCGAGAAGTGCGTCAGCTGCGTGAACCCGAGGACGCGCTCGTAGAACGAGACCCACTCGTCCATGCGCCCGAGCTCGACATTGCCGACGACGTGGTCGATCGTGGCGAGCCCCACGCCGCTGGCCGGCCCGCCGTTCGGAGACGTCGAGTGGTACCCGGGCAGGTACGGCCCCGCGTACTCGGAGCGGTTGACGAACGTATGGATGTTGTCGCCGTAGGTGGCGATCGCGGCCAGCTCGACGCGGCCGTGGTCGTCCTCGACCCAGTGCGGCTCGGCGACCCCGCGCGCGCCGCGCTGGACCGCCTGGCGGTACGCGTTCGACGCGTCGGGCACGCCGAGCGCGACGTCGCGCACGCTGTCGCCCTTCGTCGCAGCCCACTTGCAGATCTCGCTGTCGGCGCGGAGCCCGCTCGTGAGGACAAGGCGGATGTCGCCCTGCTCGATGACGTACGAGGCGCGGTCACGAACGCCCGTCTCCGGGCCGGCATACGCCGTGCGCGTGAACCCGAACGCGTTCTCGTAGAAGTAGGCAGCCTGCTTCGCGTTCCCGACCCAGATCTCGAGGTGGTCCCAGCCGTCGATCGGCATGAAGTCGTGTTCGCTCATGGACCGGATTCTAGGACTTGCGCCTCCTGGGGCTCGGGCGCGCGCCGGCGGGCGACGAGGATCCCCGCCGCGATGAGCAGGCCGCCGAGGATCTGGAGGGCTCCGAGCGGCTCCGAGAGCAGGATCACGGCGAGGACGGCGGCGACGAAGGGCTGCAAGTTCGCCGCCAGGGTCGCCCGCGCCGGCCCGATGCGGTGGATCGAGCGGAACCAGAACACGTTCGTGAGCACGAGCGGGCCGAGCGTCGCGAACAGGAGGAGAGCCCAGATCTCCCAGCCGAGCGACCAGTCCTGGGAGCGCGTCGTCGGGAAGCCCACGAGGGCGATCAGCACCCACGCGAGCGGGAGGACGACGGCGCTCACGCGGGAGGGCGAGTAGGTGCGCATGAGCGGCGCGACGGCGACCGAGTACGCGGCCCAGGTCGCACCGGTCGAGAGGCCGAGGAAGATCCCGCCGTAGCCGCCTGAGACGTCTCCGCCCGAATCGAGCGCGACGAAGGCGACGCCCGCGAAGGAGATCGCGGCGGCGATCCAGAACCGCGCGGTCAGCCGCTCCCTCCCGAGCGCGACCCCGAAGAGGGCCGCGAAGATCGGGATCGCTCCCAGCAGCAGGCCGATCGTCGACGCCGTCGTCACGTCGAGCGCGTAGACGAACGACAGCTGGTTGAGCCAGAGCGTCACGGCCGCGAAGGCGAGGACGACGACATGCCGTCGCTCGATCCGGAGCGAGCGCTCGACGGCGAGCGTGAGCGCGACGAAGATCGCGCCCGCGAGCGCGTACCGGATCGTCGCGTACGAGAGCGGCGCGAGGCCGTGCTCGAGGATGTACTTCGTCACGCTCAGGTTGAGCGACCAGAGCAGGATGGTCGCGAGGAGCATGAGCTCCACCGTCGTCGGCCGCCGCACGTGCGCGACCGTACCGGGGGTAGGCTTGCGCCCGATGGCCGAGCCGACGCGCGACGACATCGACGGCCTCGTGGGGCCCGCAACGCCGCACTTCGCGTACCAGCTCCGCGCCCGCGTGCGCGAGCTCATCGAGGACCTCCCGCCCGAGCATCCGGTTCGCAAGTACGGCGAGGAGAAGATGCAGCTCCTCGACCGCCTCGGACATGCCTCGTCGTTCGCGGCGAACAGCGAGCGCGAGCCGCTGAGTCGCATCGGCTGGGAGACGATCCCGTCCGCTGCGCCCGCGTACGACCCCCTGCCGAAGTCGGAATGACGTTCGAGGGCGCGTCCGTCCTCGTCACCGGAGGGTCGCGCGGCATCGGGAAGGCGATCGCACTGCGGCTCGCGTCGCTCGGAGCCGCCCGCGTGGCCGTCGGCTACATGCGCGGAGACCGGCCGGCGGGGGAGACGGCGACCGAGCTGCGCGCGCTCGGCGCGGAGCCGATCCTTGTGCGGGGGAACGTGGCCTCGACTCGGGTCGCCGAGGAGGTCGAGGCACTGGGGCCGCTCGACGTCCTCGTGCACGCCGCTGCGACCGGTGTCATCCGACCGGCGCTCGAGACCGAGGACAAGCACTGGGACTGGACGCTGTCGGCCAACGCACGCGCGCTCCTCTCACTGACGCGTGCCGCGGCGCCTGCGATGCCCGACGGCTCGTCGATCGTCGCGCTCTCGAGCCTCGGCTCCGTGCGCGTGCTCGACAACTACTCGCTCGTCGGGGCGTCCAAGGCCGCGCTCGAGGCGCTCGTTCGTTACCTCGCCGTCGAGCTCGCGCCGCGCGGGATCCGCGTGAACGCGGTGTCGGCCGGCGTCGTCGAGACGGGGGCCCTCGAGCACTTCCCGAACAAGGACGCGATGCTGGAGCTGGGCGTGCGCAACCCCGTGGGTCGGATCGTCTCGCCCGACGACGTCGCGGGGGTGGTCGCGTTCCTCTGCTCGCCCGACGCGGCCATGATCCGTGGCCAGACCGTCGTCGTCGACGGTGGCTGGTCGCTCCTCGCGTCGCTCGGCGCTACTGACGCATGAAGCCCTGACGGGCTGCCGAGACGAGCGCGACCGCCTCGGGGAACAGGACCCGCATCGCGTCGCGGAGCGCAAGGGCCTGCGCGTCGGAGGGCCCGTCGACCTGCATCTGCCCGAGCGCCGCAGCGGTCAGCTCGACCGCCGTGTTCAGCGTCAGCGTCGCGAACTGCTCGCGCTGCGCCTCCTGTACCGAGTCGGCCTGCTTCTCCGCGAACTCGCGAAGCGCTCCGAGGAGCTCCTCGGGGTCGCCGCCTCCGAACGGAAAGAACCCACCGCTGCCTTCCATCGTCGAGACAGGTTACGTGAGCTCTGCCCTGTAACCGGCCTCGACCTCGCGGAAGAGCTCGTCGACGGGGCCTTGAGCGGACTTCAGCGCGGCCGCGAACGGCGACGCTCCCGTTGCGTCGAGCTCGCGCTCGAGCCGACGAGTCGCGGCGCCGATCGCATCGAGCCTCGCGGGCGTCGCGAGCTGGGGCGGATCGCCGAGCACCTCGCGCAGGTCGGCCGCGGCAGCTTCGGCATCCTCGATCCCATCGGGCGCCTCGCGTGCGCGAAGGTCGGCGAGGCTCGCGATCAGCCCGTCGAGATCGCCGCCTCCGGCGCTGTCGACCGCGACCTCGCACAGCGCGGCGATCGAGACCGCAGCGCGGAGCTCGGCGCGGCTCGTGACTGCTGCGCCGTTCTCACGCACACCGAGCCAGCTCCGCGTCCCGTCCGCACCGTCGATCGAGCACACGTACACGCGCTGTCCCCGCGCAGGCTCGGTCGCGAGGACTCCCGACACCCTGGCCCCCGTCTCGAGCCGCGCCCCGACCAGGTCCGCCACGCGCTCCAGCTCCTCGCCGAGGGCCACGTCGCCCACAATAGGCGCGTGTCAGTGGACGCCCGGGAGCTGTTCGCGCCGATCGGCCCGTCGTACGACCGCGTCGGAGCTCTGCTCTCGTTCGGGCAGGATCCACGGTGGCGACGCTTCCTCGTCTCGCGGCTGCCCCGGGACGCAGGGCATGTCCTCGACGTCGCGACCGGAACGGGCCTCGTCGCGGGCGAGCTGAGACGGCATGGATTCCGGGTGACGGGAGTCGACCAGAGCCCGGAGATGCTCGCCGGAGCTCACCGTCGCTTCGGAGGCGAGGTCGAGCTCGTCGAGGCGTCGGCCGAGTCCCTGCCGTTCGCGGACGCGGCCTTCGACCACCTCACCTTCACGTACCTCCTGCGCTACGTCGACGATCCGGGAGCGACGCTGGTGGAGCTCGCACGCGTCGTCCGTCCGGGCGGCGTCGTCGCGTCGCTCGAGTTCGGGGTGCCGGAGGGGATCGCGAGGCCGGCCTGGGAGCTGTACGTGCGAACGGGACTTCCACTCGCCGGCCGCCTCCTGCGCAACGGCTGGCGCGAGGTCGGGGACTTCCTCGGGGGATCGATCCGCTCCTTCTGGCAGAGGTACCCGCAGGAGCGCCAGCTCGAGCTCTGGCGCGCGGCGGGGGTCGCGGACGTCGAGGTACGCCGGCTCAGCCTCGGCGGAGGCGTCGTGACCTGGGGCCGTCGCCGGTGAGCGCGCCGTCGGCGAGGCCGACCTGGTACGCGCTCGAGACCGGGGGCTGGCGGGACTACGTGACGTTGCTCCATCCGCCGTACACGGCCTGGCACCTGTCCTACGTCGTCATCGGCGGCTGCCTCGCGCCGGCCGTCGCCTGGGGGCGGCTCGGTGCGGCGGTCGTCGCGTTCGCCCTGGCCGTCGGCATCGGGGCGCACGCTCTCGACGAGCTGAGCGGCCGGCCCTTGCGGACGAGCATCCCTGGCCCCGTGCTCGCCGTGCTCGCAGCGGTCTCGATCGCGGGAGCATGTGTCATCGGCGTCGTCGGAGCCGTCACCTTCGAAGCCTGGCTCCTCCTGCTCGTGCCCGTCGGGCTCTTCCTCGTCCTCGCCTACAACCTGGAGCTGCTCGGCGGTCGGTTCCACTCCGACCTGTGGTTCGGCCTGGCGTGGGGAGGATTCCCCGTGATCTGCGGGTACGCGGCGGTCGCGGGCGATCTCGGCGTCGCGGCCTTCCTGGGTGCGGCGTTCGGCGTCCTCCTCTCCCTCGCGCAGCGCGTGCTGTCGAACGACGTGCGCCACGTCCGACGGCAGGTCGCCCGCGTGAGCGGCGAGCTGGAGCTTCGTGACGGTTCCCGGGTGTCGCTCGAGCCCGACAGCCTCATCGCCGCGGCAGAGCGAGGTCTCCGTCTCCTCGCCGCCGCCGTCGTCCTGCTCGCGGCCGCGCTCGTGGCCTTCCGAATCTAGAGTCTCTGCGTGTCGACGGTCGCGTGGATCCTCGTCGCGGCGCTCGCGGTGACCCTTCTCCTGAGTGTCGCGCTCGCCCTGGCGCTCCGCAGCGCCCGCGGGCGTGCCGTCCGTACGGAGCAGCTCGTGACAGAGGCACGCCGTGCCGTCCGGGCTGCAGCGGAGGAGGAGTCGGCGGCGCAGGTCGACCAGCTCCGCGTCGCGGTTGCCCGCTCGCAGGCGGACTCGCTCTCGTCGTACGTCACGGAGGAGCGCAGGCTCGCGGACCAGCGCCGCGGCGAGCTCGCCGTCCGCGAGCGGGAGCTGTCCGAGCGGATGGCCGAGCTCGTCGCGGCCGTCGAGCGCAGGGTCGAGGAGCGGCTCCGCGCGTGGGAGACGGACCTCGAGCGAGCGCAGAACGCGCTGCAGGGCGCCGTCTCCACACTCGAGCAGCGGCAACGGCAGCGGATCGCAGAGGTCGAGTCGAAGGTGGCAGCCGAATCCGACGAGCTCGACCTCACGATCGACGAGCAGCGTGCGGCGGCAGTCCGCCTTCGCGAGGAGCTCGAGGCGACCGCACGCGACGCTCTCGCCCGGGCTCTCGACGAGCTCCAGGTGCAGGCCGACGACCGGCGTCGCACGATCGACGAGATCAATGAGCGCCTGCGCCAGCACGAGCACGCGGTGAACGAGCAGGTCGAGCGCGCCGAGAGCGAGTCTCGCGGTCGGATCGAGCTCGCGTTCGCCGAGCTCGAGCGCCGCCAGATCGAACAGCTCGAGCGCGCGACCGCCCGCGAGATCGACGCGCGCAGCGAAGCGGGCGCGCGCGAGTTCGAGAACCGGATGAGAGCGATTCGCGAGGAGGCGGCCGACCGCCTGCGCGAGGAGCTCGACCGCACCGCCGAGTCCTTCCTCCGCCAGGCCGACGGGTTGATCGCGGCAGAGCTCCAGCGTGCGATGAACGCCGCGTCGCAGCGGCTCGACGACCGGATCGTCGAGCTGACCCGCCAGCACAGCGCGTCACGCGTCGTCTCGGAGGGCTGACAACTGGCCGAAAGGCCAGCAGGGAAGCCCTCCCACAGCACGAATCACACGCGCATGGCCGAGACGACCGAGGCCCCCCCTCCCTGGTACGACGAGCCCGCGAAGGTCGAGAGTTGGCGTCTCCACATCCTCCTCGAGGCCGGGTATCCCGTGCATCTCGCCGAGCGGATCGCGCCCAGCGAGGTCGACCTGCACGACGCGGTCGAGCTGCTCCGCCGCGGCTGTGATCCCGTGACGGCCACGGAGATCCTGCTCTAGACGTCCCTGCGGGGGCGTGACACATCCGGCACCGAGCCGAGCCAGACGCGCCGTTACCCTCACGGGATGGCGAAGGTCGAGCCGATCTTCTACGGCGAGCGGAAGGTGTTCACCGTCTCGTCGTTCAACCGGGGGATCGGGATGTACCTCGGCCGGCTTCCGGCGGTCTGGGTCGAGGGCGAGGTGACGGAGCTCAGGCGCAACCCCGCATGGGCGAACGTGTTCGTCACGCTGAAGGACCCGAGGACGGGGGCGACGCTGAGCGTCACGATCGCGCGCCGCACGTACGACCGCCTGGAGCTGGCGCTCGAGGAGGGCGAGACCGTGCACGTTGCGGGACGGGCCGAGCTGTACGAGCAGAAGGGCCAGCTGGGCCTGCGCGCGACGACGATCGAGCGCGTCGGTCTCGGCGCGCACCTGCTCGCCCTCGAAGAGCTCAAGCGCGTGCTCGCGGCCGAAGGCCTGTTCGCGCCCGAGCGGAAGCGACCGCTCCCGCGCCTTCCCCGCGCGGTCGGGGTCCTCACGGGGGCGGATGCCGCTGCACGAGGCGACCTCATGGCGACGATCGGCGCTCGCTTCCCGGCGACCACCGTCGTCGTGTGCGAGACGCGCGTCCAGGGGAAGGGCGCGGCGCCGGCCATCGTCTCTGCGCTCCAAGCTCTCGCGGAGCACCCGCTGGTCGACGTCGTCGTCCTCGCTCGTGGGGGCGGGAGCTTCGAGGATCTCCTCCCGTTCAGCGACGAGGCCGTCGTTCGCGCCGTCGCCTCCGCCCTCGTCCCGGTGGTGTCGGCGGTCGGCCACCAGCAGGACACGCCTCTGTGCGACCTCGCCGCCGACGCGCGAGCGGCGACGCCGACCGCTGCCGCGGCTCTGGTGGTGCCAGATCTCCACGAGCTCGCGTCGGCGCTCGACTCCACGCGCCGCCGGCTCGGACAGGCCGTGCACGGCCAGCTCGAGCGCGACCGGGCAAGGCTCGAGCGCCAGGGAGAGCGACTCCGGGCAGCTCCGCGACTGCTTTTCGAACGACGCCGAGCAATGCTCGACCGCTCCGGCGTGCGCCTCCAGGCGCTATCTCCGCTCGCGACGCTCGGCCGCGGCTACGCGATCGTGCGCTCCGGCGAAAAGACGGTCCGCGATGCCTCGACGGTTCGGCCCGGCGACCGGCTCGACGTCCAGCTCGCGGCTGGAGCGCTCGACGCGACGGTGACCGAGGTGCGGCCGTGACCGAGCCGACCTTCGAGGAGCTCCAGCGCGAGCTCGAGGAAGTCGTCACTCGCCTCGAGCGGGGAGACGTGCCCGTCGACGAGGCGATCGGACTCTTCCGGCGCGGAGAGGAGCTCTACAAGGCGTGCGTCGCACGGCTCGAGAGCGCGGAGCTCAGGATCGAGGAGTTGGAGGCACCGTCCGACGCCGCCACGTGACACGGGGCGGCCCGTTCGTGTATGAATCGCGCCATGTCGAAGCCGACGCCGACCCTCCTCCGCAACGTCGGCCTGTTCTCGGACCTCGACGAGCGTGACCTCGAGAGCCTCGCGGACGAGTTCAACGAGCGGACGTTCTCGGCCGGCGACAAGATCGCGCTCGAGGGAGAGGGCGGGCTCATGTTCTTCGTCGTCGAGAGCGGGGAGCTCTCCGTCGAGGTGCACGGCGAGCCGGTCGCAACGATGGGGCCCGGATCGTCGTTCGGCGAGATCGCGCTCATCGACCGCAGGCCGCGGACGGCGACCGTCGCCGCCGTCACCGACGTGAGGGCCTACGGTCTCCCGGTGTTCGTGTTCCGGCCGTTCGTGGAGGCGCGGCCCGAGGTGGCCTGGAAGCTGCTCGAGGCGATGGCCGACCGCCTGGCCGTCGCCGAATCTCGTTAAGGAACGAGCGCCCCCCCGAGCTCCTCGAGGTCGGCCTCGGCGCGCAGAGGATCGCCGGAGAGGCTGAGCGTCTCCGCGCCCTCGACGGGCTCGACCACGGACCCGCCGAAGACGACACAGCGAATGCCCGCCGCCGCGCACCGCGCCGCGACGACCCCTGGGGCCTTTCCTTCTGCCGTCGTCCGGTCGACCCGCCCCTCGCCCGTGACGACGAGGTCGCAGCCACGGGCCTGCTCGTCGAAGCGCACGAGGTCGAGCAGCGTCTGCGCGCCCGGGGCGAGCTCGGCGCCCAGCGCTGCGAGCGCCGCGCCGAGACCTCCGGCCGCACCCGACCCCTCGAGCTCCGCGAACGGGCGGAGGACGTCGATCGCGGCGAGCCGCCGCTCGAGGGCCGCGACGACCTCCGGGCCGGCCCCTTTCTGTGGCCCGAACAGGCGGGCGGCGTCCCCGAGCATCGTCCTCACGTCGCAGAGCACCGTCGTGGGGAGGGGCAGCTCTCGGAGCACCTCGCGCATTCCGGCCCCACCATCGACGGTCGCGCTACCCCCGAGCCCCACGACGAGCGCCCGAGGCGACTCGCGCAGCGCCGCCAGCACGAGCTCGCCGAAGCCCCTGCTCGATGCCACGAGCGGGTCGCGCTCGTCCGGCGCCAGCAGCGGGAGCCCGATCGCCGCGGCCACCTCGACGACCGCGCGGCCGTCGGCGAGCAGCAGCCAGCGCGCGGACACCGGGCGTCCCAGCGGGTCGGAGACGACCGAGCTGTGCCAGGTGCCGCCGAGTGCAGCCTCGAGCGCGCTCGCCGTGCCCTCACCTCCGTCGGCGACCGGCAGCTCGACCGCATCGCCATCGGCCCCACGGACGCCGCGCGCGAGCGCAGCGGCTGCGGCGCGCGCGGAGAGGACACCTTTGAGGCTAGCGGGACACAGCAGCGCTCTCACGGTCCGCCTCGTGCTCGTCGAGCTCGTCGGCCATGTCGCGGACTGCTTCGAGCGCGTCCCCGGCGGACTCCTCGTCGTCCTCCATGCGCTTCAGCATCGCGATGGAGATGCCCTCGCGCGCGAGCGCCAGGAGGCCGAGCCCGACACCGCACGCCATCTCGATCGCCTGGAGGGCGAGGCCGTACGCGAAGCCCGTCGCGTACGGGACGCCGTAGTTGCGCAGCGGGAGCGCGACCGCCGCCTGCACGAGGCCAACGTTGCCGGGCCACAGCGGAACGATCGTCGCGACGTTCATGAGCACGAGGACGAGCCCCGCGGCGGGGAGCGGCGCGTCGATGTCGAACGCCTGCATGGCGGCGTAAACCGCGAGGAGCTGCATGAGCCAGCCGCAGCACTGCAGGAAGACCGCGCCCGCGAGCGGGAGCGGCGCCTTCAGCACGGCCAGCCCCTGCCGGCCCATGACGACGAGCTGGCGGATCGACCCCATGCCCTCGCTCACGACCGGCCGCTGGTGTCTCCTGGCGCCGAGCCAGGCGACCGTGAAAAGCGCGAACCCGACGAGCGCAGCGATACCGAACGAGATGACCGCCCAGTGCGGCACCTCCGCGGTGAAGAGCACCCAGACGACGAGGATCGTCGCCGGGACGAGGTCGAAGAGCCGGTGCACGAAGACCGTCCCGACGAGCGTGGCGCTCGTGCCCGCCGGCGCGTCCGGAAGGTGACGACGGAGCGTCGCGACGCGGGCGAGCTCCCCCAGCCTCCCCGGGACGATTGCGTTCGCGAGCAGGCCGACGCCGAAGGACGAGAGGACGTGGA
This sequence comes from Gaiellaceae bacterium, assembly GCA_036257855.1. Classification (GTDB taxonomy): domain Bacteria; phylum Actinomycetota; class Thermoleophilia; order Gaiellales; family Gaiellaceae; genus GMQP-bins7. The sequence goes on from DATAET010000184.1 coordinate 20,133, forward strand.
TCAGCTTCGGCTGGTGCTCCGGAGGGAGCGCCTGTCCGACCGTGAGTCGCCAGGAGAGAGCGCGGAACACGGTCGACACGACGTTGAGCAGGAACGCGAGGACGACCCAGCTCCAGACGACGAGCCTGAACGCGTCGAGGACGCTCCCCCAGTCCGGTCCTCGCCACCAGAGGACGACGAACGCCACCACGAGCGCCGCGACGGCAATGAGCACCTGCGTCCAGCCGGACCGCCACACGCGCCTCACGGCGTTCATGCGGCTCGCGCGTCCGCGTCGTCGGCGGCGATGCCGGTCACCTCGGCGTACACCTGCTCGAGCCGTCGCGCGATCGTCGACCACGAGTAGCGGTCGACGGCGAGTGCCCGCGCAGCGGCCCCCATCCGCTCGCGGCGCGCGTCGTTCTCGACGAGTGCGGTAATCGCGTCGGCGAGCGCGTCCGGATCGTTCGGTGCGACGGCGTCGGCGACGTCGGGTGTCACCACCTCGCGATAGCCGGGAATGTCGGACGCGACCGCAGGGAGCGCGCAGGCGAACCCGCGTGTCAGCACCATCCCGAAGCTCTCCTGCCCGATGGAGGGCGCGACGAGCGCCTTCGCGGTGAGCAAGGTGTCGGTGAGCACGTCCTGGCTCAGGAGGCCGACGACGTCGATCCCGTCGTCGGGGACGCGGAGCCTCGTGAGAAGGAGACGCACCGCGAGCGGGTCGGCTCCTGCCACGGTCAGTCGGAGGTTCGTCCTGCGGCGGATCTCGGGCCAGGCTCGAAGCAGCACGTGCAGCCCCTTGCGCGGCTCGTGGCGCCCGGCGAAGACCACCCTGTGCTCGCGACCACCGGGCTCCGCGGTCGGCGGCACGAG
>DATAET010000185.1:0-4304 GCA_036257855.1 Gaiellaceae bacterium
GATCAAGAGAGTCATCGCGGCGAGCCTCGTCGCGCTCGCACTCGTCGGCATCGGCGTCGCGATCGGCGCGAGCGCCGACGGAGACTGGGGGCGGGGCCACGACTCCGTGGTCGTCAGCAACGGATCGGGTGCTGCGGACACTGGCCAGACCATCGTCGTCTCGGACGGGCATTACCACGGGTTCTTCTTCTTCCCGTTCGGCCTGTTCTTCTTCCTGCTCTTCCTGTTCCTCGTCGTCTCGTTCTTCCGCCGCGGAGGGCGTCGAGGCGGTCCGTGGGGACGCGAAGGGCCGCAGTGGCTCGAGGACTGGCATCGACGCGCGCACGAGGAGCCTGAGAGGCCGAAGGAGTCGTAGCGCGCCATCTTGCCGCCGCGCGAGTGCGCTGGAATGGTGTCGCGAGATGGACACGATCCTCGTGGTGGAGGACGAGCCGGGCATCGCCCGGCTCGTCCAGGACTACCTCGAGCGCGCGGGCTTCGCCGTGGTCCGAGCCTCGACTGCTGCGGACGCGCTCGCACTCGCCCGCGCGAAGACGCCCGCGCTGGTCGTGCTCGACCTCGGCCTGCCCGACGTCGACGGGCTGGACGTCGCGCGGGAGCTCCGGCGCCTCGGCGACACGCCGATCGTGATGCTCACGGCGCGCGGAGACGAGAGCGACCGGATCGTGGGACTCGAGCTCGGGGCCGACGACTACGTCGTCAAGCCGTTCAGCCCGAAGGAGCTCGTCGCGCGCGTCCGAGCCGTTCTCCGACGTGGCGAGCGGGCGGCGCCGCGCGCAGAGACGGTGCGCGCCCTGGACGTCGTCATCGACGTGCCTCGGCGGCGTGTCACCGTCGGCGATCGGAGGGTTGAGCTCACGGCGACCGAGTTCGCGCTTCTCGAGACGCTGGCCCGGGAGCCCGGGCGCGTCTTCTCGCGCGGGCAGCTGCTCGATGCCGTGCACGGCGTGTCCTTCGAGTCGTACGAGCGTGCGGTCGACGCGCACGTGAAGAACCTGAGGAAGAAGATCGAGCCGGAGCCCGGACCGCCTCGGTACATCCAGACGGTGCACGGAGTCGGATACCGGTTCGCCGATGCCTGACGAGCGACCGGACCGCTCGCCTCGAAACCGACGCGGGCCGCCCCCCTGGGTCCGCGCAGGCGGGCCGTGGGGGCGACGCGCTGGCGCTCCCGGCAGGCGGCGCTTCATGCGCCGGGTCGGGCTCCTGCTCGGCGTCCTCTTCATCCTGCTCTTCACTGCGTCGCTGCTCGCAGTCACGGTGGCATCGGCGGCGCTCGGCGGCGCATCGTCGGGAACGCGTCTCGCGGCCGGTCTCGTCGGAGTGCTGGTCTTCGTGCTCGGCATCGCCTTCGTAGGCCGCTCGGTGCGACGAATGGTCGCCCCGATCGGCGAAGTCATGGACGCGGCCGACCGCGTCGCCGACGGCGACTACACGACACGGGTCGCAGCGCGGGGGCCGGGTGAGGTCCGCCGACTGGGCCGTGCCTTCAACGAGATGACGGCAAGGCTGCAGGCGAGCGACGACCAGCGCCGGCGGCTTCTCGCCGACGTCACGCACGAGCTGCGCACGCCGCTGGCTGTCATCCAGGGCAATCTCGAGGGGATGGTCGACGGCGTGTATGCGCTCGACGAGGAGGGGGTGACGACGGTGCTGCAGGAGACCCGAGTGATGGCGCGCCTACTCGACGATCTCCAGCTCCTCGCGACGGCCGACGCCGGGGCGCTCGCCCTCGATCGGCGACGAACGGACCTCGCGGCGCTCGCCCGCGACGTGGTCGCGGCCTTCGAGCCGCGGGCGGAAGCGTCCGGGGTGACGCTCTCGAGCGTCGCCGAGGACGGATGCGACGCGCTCGTGGACGCGGGCCGCATCCGGCAGGTACTCGACAACCTCGTCGGCAACGCGCTCCGGCACACGCCGGCCGGCGGGGCCGTGACGATTCGCGTCTCAGGCCAGGGCAACGCCGTCGGCGTCGCCGTCGAGGACACAGGGCCAGGCATTCCGCCCGATCGGATCGACGGGATCTTCGACCGCTACTCGAGGTCCGCGGACTCGGGAGGCAGTGGGCTCGGGCTCGCGATCGCGAAGGGGCTCGTCGAGGCGCACGGCGGCCGCATCGGCGCCGAGAGTGAGGAGGGGCGGGGAGCGACCCTGCGGTTCTTGATCCCGCGCGGCGCCTGATCGCACCGGGTACTACGATCGAGCAGGCAACGGGAAGGGAGCTGGTGATGGCGAAGGTGCTGATCCTGGCCGGAGACGCGGCCGAGGACCTCGAGACGATGTTCGTGAAGTACCGGCTCGCCGAGGCCGGACACGAGCCGGTCGTCGCGGCTCCGACGACGCGGCCGATCAAGCTCGTCGTCCACGATTTCGAGCCCGACTTCGATACGTACGTGGAGAAGCCGGGCCGCACGTGCCCGGTAGACGTGGCGTTCGGCGACGTCGACCCGCGGGAGTACGCAGCCGTGGTGATCCCCGGTGGCCGGGCGCCGGAGTTCATCCGGGTCGATCCCGACGTACCGCGGATCGTCGGGCACTTCTTCGCCGAGGACAAGCCCGTGGGCACGCTCTGCCACGGGCCGCAGGTGCCGGCAGCGCTGGGCCTGCTCCGCGGCCGGCGCTCGTCGGGCTTCCCGGCACTGGCGCCCGACATCGAGCTCGCGGGTGGCGAGTATGTGGATGGCGCCGCTGTCGTGGACGGCAACATGGTCTCGTGCCGCGGCTGGGGGGATCTCGCGGACTGGTCGCGTGCGTTCCTCGAATGCCTCGACCGGTCGGCCGTTCCCGTCTAGCGTCTTACAGCGCCGTCATATCCCGTCGGTACGGTCGGCCCCTTCACACGTCCGACGACCAAACGGGAGGTAACCGATGAGGATCTCCGTACGGCGTCCCTCACCTGCGCTCGTTATTTCGTCTCTCGCTCTCGCCCTCGCACTCGGCGGGACCAGCTACGCAGCCGTCCTTGCGCTGCCGAAGAACAGCGTCGGCCCGGCGCAGCTGAAGACCGCGGCTGTCACGAACAAGAAGATCGCAGCGAACGCCGTGACCTCCGCGAAGGTCTTGAACGGCTCGCTCGTGAAGGGCGACTTCAAGGCGAACTCGCTTCCGGCCGGGCCTACGGGCCCGGCTGGTCCAGCGGGGCCTGCCGGTCCTCCCGGGCTCAGCGGTCTCGAGCGCGTCGAGCTCACATCTGTCAACAACTCGACGCCGAGCAGGACCGCAGCGACGGCGTGCCCGACTGGGAAGCGGCTGCTCGGAGGTGGGGCGCGCGTCAACCCGATCCTGCCGCAGGTCGCCATCGCGTCGTCCTACCCGGACAACGACAACACCTACCGCGCGTTCGCTCGCGAGGTGACCGCGACCGGCGCGAGCTGGTCGCTCACGGTCTTCGCGGTGTGCGCGAACGCGACCTGATCTCGTCGCAGCGGGGAGAGCCTCGGCTCTCCCCGCGAGTACCCTGCTGCCCGTGACACAGGCACCCGCGTACTCGACGCGCTCGGTCGACGCCCTGAGGCTCCCGGGGCGCATCGGCGAGCGCGATGTCGTCGCGGTCGAGGAGCCGCTCGAGATCCGCATCGGCGGAGCACCGGTCGCCGTGACGATGCGAACGCCCGGACACGACGAGGAGCTCGCGCTCGGTTTCTGCGTGACGGAGGGGCTCGAGCCCATGTCGGCGCAGGTGCCCGCCGACCTCGCCGCCAACACGATCGAGGTCGCGGCGAAGGGATTCGACCCGGACCGTCTGCGCCGTCACTTCTACACGTCGTCCTCGTGTGGGGTCTGCGGGAAGGGGGCGATCGAGGCGGTGGAGGTGACCGCACCACGCGTCGAGAGCACGCTCGAGGTCGCCGAGGCCGTGGTCGCGTCGCTGCCCGCCCGCCTGCTCGAGGCGCAGCGGGCGTTCGCCGCCACCGGCGGCCTGCATGCGACGGGGCTCTTCACAGCGGACGGCGACCCCGTGTGCGTTCGAGAGGACGTCGGCCGGCACAACGCGATGGACAAGGTGATCGGGTGGGCGTTCGCCGAGGGCATGCTCCCACTCGCGTCGCACATCCTCTGCGTGAGCGGTCGGCTCTCGTTCGAGCTCGTGCAGAAGGCGGCGGTGGCCGGCTGCCCGGTCCTCGTCGCGGTCGGGGCACCCTCGTCCCTCGCCGTCGAGCTCGCGGCGGATCGCGGCGTGACGCTGTGCGGCTGGGTGCGTGAAGGACGCCTGACCGTCTATTCGGAGCCGTGGCGGATCGTGTAGCCGCGACGGGCATCCTGCTCGTCGGCGGAGCCAGCGAGCGGTTCGGATCGCCGAAGGC
>DATAET010000186.1:0-4437 GCA_036257855.1 Gaiellaceae bacterium
CCGCGAGCCTGCCGCCGTCGCGCTCGTCACCCGCATGAAGGCGAGGATCGCGGCGATCGTGAAGCGCGCGCGCCCGACCGGGCGGAGACTCTCGGTTTACCACGAGCTGACCCCCGACCTGTTCTCGGCGACCTCGAAGACGTTCGTCGGGCAGGTGTACACCGCCCTCGGCCTCCGTAACATCGCCGACGCCGCGGACTCGGCGGGCAACGGCTACCCGCAACTCTCCGCGGAGTACGTCGTCTCGACGAGCCCCGACGTCATCGTGCTCGCGGACACCGTGTGCTGCGGCGAGAAGCCGTCGACGGTCGCCGCACGACCCGGGTGGGATCGCATCAGCGCGGTTCGCACGGGATCGATCGTCCTCGTCGACGACTCGATCGCCTCCCGGTGGGGCCCGCGGCTCGTGAACTTCTTCCGCGCGTTGTCGTCCGCGCTCGCGCGACTTCGCCACTAACGGCATGGCGGTCGCGGCCGGGCGCGTCACGGACGTCAGGGCCCGCGGGCTCACGCCCCTCTGGGCGTGCTCGGCCGTGGCCTTCCTGCTCGTCTCGTTGATCGTGGGCGTTCTTGCAGGCCCGGTTCACCTCGGCATCGGCGCCGTGCTCGAGTCGGCCGCCGCTCGTCTGCACATCCCGGGAGCCACCACTCCGCTCTCGCCGACCGAAGAAGCGATCCTGTGGCAGATCCGTGTGCCACGGGTCGTTCTCGCGGCTCTCGTCGGCGCGATGCTCGCGCTCGCCGGCGCGACGTACCAGGGTGTCTTCCGCAACCCGCTCGCGGATCCGTACCTTCTCGGAGTCGCGGCTGGAGCGGGTCTCGGAGCGACGATCGCGATCGCCTACCTCCCCGCCGGGCTCCGTGGCCAGCGCATGCTCCCCGTCGCGGCGTTCGTGGGTGGATCGGTCGCAGTCCTGCTCACCTACGCCGTCGGCCGCTCGGCTCGCCGGGAGCGGGACGCTGCCACGCTCGTGCTCGCCGGCGTCACGGTGACCGCGTTCTTCACGGCCTGGCAGACCTTCGTGCAGCAGCAGAACTCGGAGACGTTGCAGGAGGTCTACTCCTGGATCCTCGGCAACATCCCGAGCACCGGCTGGTCGGACGTCGTCCTGATCCTCCCCTACGTCGCCGTCGCCGTCGTGGTCGTCGTCGCACTCCGCCGTGTCGTCGACGTTCTCAACCTCGGCGACGACGAGGCGGCGAGCCTCGGCGTCGACGTCCGACGGGTGAGACTCGCCCTCGTCGTCGCGGCGACGCTGGGCACGGCTGCTGCCGTCGCCGTGACCGGACTGATCGGGTTCGTGGGAATCATCGTCCCGCACACGATCCGCCTGCTCACGGGCGTCGGATATCGGACCCTCCTGCCGTTGTCCGTGGTCGTCGGCGCGGGCTTCCTCGTGCTCGCCGACGTAGTCGCCCGCACGGCGCTCTCGCCGGCCGAGCTCCCGCTCGGAGTCGTCACCGCGTTCTTCGGGGCGCCGTTCTTCGCCCTCGTGCTGCGGACGACGCGAGGAGGAACCGGATGAGCGCCATCGAGTTGCGAGACGTTCGGGTCGAGCTCGGCGGTCGCAACGTCGTCGACGGTGTCACGGCGACCATCGCGGAGGGGGAGTGGCTCGCCCTCATCGGCCCGAACGGCGCCGGCAAGACGACGCTGCTGCGTGCGATCGCCCGGCTCGTGCCGTGCTCCGGTGAGATCGAGCTCGGCGGCCGCGCCGTCGCCGGCCTCGGGCGCCCGGAGCTCTCGCGGCTCGTCGCCGTCGTGCCGCAGGAGCCGTCGACACCTCCCTGGATGACCGTCGCCGAGTACGTGCTCCTCGGCCGTACGCCGCATCTCGGCCCGCTTGCGAAGGAAGGCAGGCGGGACCGCGAGGCCGCTGCGAGGGCGCTCGCGCGCCTCGACCTGCTGTCGCTCGGCGATCGCCGTCTCGGGACACTCAGCGGCGGCGAGAAGCAGCGCGTCGTCGTCGCACGTGCGCTCGCGCAGGAGGCGCGCATCGTCCTCCTCGACGAGCCGACGGCCGCTCTCGACATCGGCCACCAGCAGCAGGCGTTCGACCTGCTCGACGCACTGCGCGTCGAGTCGGGGCTCACGCTCGTGGCCGCCATGCACGACCTCACGCTCGCGGCGCAGTACGCAGACCGCATGCTGCTGCTGAACGAGGGCCGTGTCGCAGCCGACGGCTCGCCGGCGGACGTCCTGACGGAAGCGGCGATCGCGACGCACTACGGCGCCGTGATCGACGTCGTGCCCGTCGGCGACCGGATCGCGGTGGTGCCCCGTCGCACCTAGCTTTTCGCCTGCTCGAGCGCACGCTCGAGCTGCGGCGAGCCCCCGACTAGAGGTCGTACCCCGTGGGGTGTCGCGGCTCGTACAGGAGGATGTCGTCCGCGCCGGGCACCTCGACGTTCACCCCCAGCCCGAAGCCCATGTCCTCGACAGACCCGCTGAACCGCGCGCCCCTCGCCCCGAGCTCCGCCATCGTCGCTTCGATGTCGTCGCACATGAGCGAGACCGAGTGGTGTCGCGGGTGCGAGTGCTCGGTGCCCTCGTGGGTGTACGAGGTCGGGTGCACGCCGAGCTCGCTCGGGCCGGTCTTGAAGATGAGCCAGCCGGGGACGTCCGGCTCCTCGACGAACGGCCACCCGAGCACGTCGCGGAAGAAGGCCCTGGTCGCGACTGGATCGTCCGAGTAGACGAGCGCGTGCACGGCGGTGAGCATCGGAGGGGATGGTAAGCGACCGAGCGACGCGTACCATGCAGCCCGTGCGTGCCGTCGCCGTCGCAGCCGTCGTCGCGCTCGTCGTGCCGATGGCCGCGCTCGGCGCATCGCGGCCGGGCAAGGTCTTCTTCCAGGACACGGTCCCCTCGGGAAGCTCGTCCTCCGTCACGATCACGACCCACGGCAGCGCGTCGTTCGCCGTCCTGTTACGGGTCCCAACGAGCGGGCGCGCCCGGCTGTACCTCCTCGGGAAGCACGCGCCGAAGGGAGGGCCGCTCATCCGCACGAGCAACACGGCACCCCCGGGTGCGTGCCAGGGGGCGGCCGGCTCCTTCTACTGCCGGGCGTCCTACGAGCCGCTGCCGCGGGGGAAGTACACGTGGCGGGTCACGTGGGTGAGCACGCCCTTCCAAGGGCCGAGGATGCCGGCGCACGTCGAGCTCACCGTCCGCTGGTAGCGAGGCTGCGGCTCGCGCCTGACGCACGAGCCGCAGCTGGCTCGATCGGGCTACGTGGCAGGAGCCGCCGAAGGCGAGCTCGCCGGGGCTTCGCGCATCCTCATCGTCAGCAGGATGCTCGTGACGAGCACCCAGACGAGGAAGACGATGAAGCAGATGAACGACACGCCGCCCGTCGGCGACCAGAAGCCGTCCCGCGCCCAGGCGGTCGCGCCGACGATCAGCAGTACGCCCCCTGCGACGCTCAGCCATCCCCACCAGCGTGCGAAGAGCCCTGTGCGCAGCGTCGCCCCTCCCACTGCCAGGAAGACACCCGCTCCGAGGACATTGACGAACGTGTCGAACACGACGGTCATGTGGTAGAGCGGCAGGACGAGATCCGACCCCTCGTCCGCGATGCTGTAAGCAAGCGTCGCCCTCGCGATCGCCGCCACTCCGCCGATCGAGAACGCGAGCAGGAAGGCTCCGAACGCCGCAGTCGCGAGCCTGGGCTCGCCGACCTCGCGCATCACGGTCACGAGCGCAGCAACGAACCACAGCACCGCGAGCACTCCGAGCCCCTGCAGGAAGATCGCGGTCAGGACCTGCCCGCGGTTGTCCGAGAAGAAGTCGGCAACGGATTGCGCGTCCTCGTCCACGCCGGGCGGGCTCCCGTAGAGGATCCCCGCGACGATGAAGAGCACTACGCCGACGATTCCGCCCGCCGCGGCGAGCTTGTCCCACGTGGCCTTGTCCATCCCAACCTCCCAGGTCGTATGCGCGCAGGATTGTGGCTCGGAGCACGAGCAAGGTCAATGGGCCCGCACGGCTAGCATCGGCGCGTGGCCGTCGCGACCCCGGAGAGCTACCTCGCGGACCTCAACGAGGCCCAGCGAGAAGCCGTCCTCGCCACCGAGGGGCCACTGCTCGTCGTCGCAGGCGCGGGCTCGGGCAAGACCCGCGTGCTCACCTATCGCGTCGCCCATCTCATCCGCGCGTGCGGCGTGAAGCCGAACGAGATCCTCGCCATCACGTTCACGAACAAGGCGGCGGGGGAGATGCGAGAGCGACTCGAGCGGATGCTCGGACAGACGGCACGCGCGATCTGGATTCTCACCTTCCACGCGGCCTGCGGTCGGATGCTGCGCCGCGAGGCCGAGCGCCTCGGGTACCGCTCGAGCTTCACGATCTACGACGACCAGGATCAGGTGCGGCTCGTCAAGGCCTGCCTCGAGGAGCTCGGCAAGGACCCGAAGCGGTTCTCTCCGCGCGGCATC
>DATAET010000187.1:0-10924 GCA_036257855.1 Gaiellaceae bacterium
TTCGCCTCGGTGACGATGGCCGGCCCCGCCGCATGCGCGCGCTCGAGCCGCGTCAACACGCGCACGCCGTAGGAGTCGCCGATCGCCGCGGCCTCGTCGAGCTCGGCGTTGGCGACGCGCTCCAGGTCGGGGAAGCGGTCCGTCAAGGCGTGGTCGAGGGGTACCTCGAGGACGTTCAGCGCGATGATGCGGGCCCGCCGCTCAGCGGCGAGCCGGCACGCCACGTCCATCGCGGCGTCGGAGGGCTGACCCGGGATCACCGGGACGAGCAGGTTCCGGTATTCGAGGGCGAGGGCGGGTCCGAGCGCCGGAAGCGCCTTCTCGACAGCACGTACCGGGACGTCGAGGAAGCGGCGGCGGTAGACGAGGTAGCCGGCGAGGCCCGCAACCATCCAGCCGAGCCCGACCCACCGCGTGAGGGGGTTCTGGACGACGAGCACGAGGAACGACAGGCCCGTGGCGATCCCGCCGAGGAACGCGAAGATCGGCCACGCCACGGTGCCGATACGCAGATTCGGCCGCGCACGGTAGGGGAGTTCGACCTCGTCGCCGTCGAGCATCCGCAGGCGCACGATCGAGGCGTGCGCGACGGTGAAGGAGAGCGTGGCGCCGAGCGAGTAGAGCGTGCCGACGAAGTTCACGTCCCCGGGGAGGATCACGAGGATAGGCGCGATGCCCGCGAACAGGACGAGCGAGAGCCACGGCGTCTTGAACCGAGGGTGGAGCCGCCGCAGCGCCTCGGGCAGCTGCCGGTACGTCGCCATCGAGTACGTGATCCGCGATGCGCCGATGACGCCGGCGTTCGTCGCGATGAAGAGGATCGTGGCTGCGAGCACGCCGACGTAGATGCGCGCGGCGTCGAAGAGGTGACCCTCGAGCCCGAGGTTCTCGACCACGCCCAGGATCGGGTCGTTCGCGAAGCCCCCGTCCTCGGGTGGGAGCGCGAGCAGCGTCGTCAGCTCGCCGTCGATCTCCTTGACGGGGAGTGCGGACAGCGCGACGAGGGGGAGCGTGAAGTAGATCGCAAAGACGGCACCCGCGACGAGCTTGTACGAGTTCGGCACCGTGCGCACCGGGTCGCGCGCCTCCTCGGCGAGGTTCGACACCGTCTCCACGCCCGTGTACGCGAGCATCGCCACCGGAATCGAGATCGCAAGGTTCGACCATGTCGGTGCGACCCCCCAGTGGATGTTGTCGACGAGCGTCTCGGGGCTGAGGACGAGCGCGAAGCCGACGACGACGAGGAGCAGCTGGGTCGCGAAGTCGACGACCGCGAGCGAGATGGAGACCTTGGTGGCCTCCTGCACGCCCACGACGTTGAGGGCGACGAGGATCGCGATGACGACGGCACCCACGACGATGTCCCACGGATTCGTGTTGAGCGGCTCCCAGAAGATCGAGAGGTAGTGGGGGACGAAGAACGCGGACACCGCGACGGTCACCACGTACACGAGCATCTGCGCCCAGCCGGCGGTGAAACTCACAAGCTCGTCGAACGCGTGGCGGGAGAAGCTCGCCGAGCCGCCGGCCTCGGGGAAGCGGGCCGTCCCCTCCGCATACGTCGCCGCCGTTGCGGCGAAGACGATCCCCGCCACCACGAAGACGAGCGGTGTCAGCCCGAGGGCATAGACCGCAGTGAGGCCCAGTGCGTAGTAGATGGAGGAGCCGACGTTGCCGTAGGCGGTTGCGAAGAGTGCCGGCGTGCCGAGCACGCGCTCCATCTCGACCTCGCGCCTACGGCGGCGTCCGGGCACGGCGGGGAAGCCTACAACGGCGAGCTGCCTGGCCAGAATGCTTTACGTCAACGCGAATGGCAATACTGTGACCATGAGCAGGTCGCCCGCGATCGCGGTGGTGCTCGCGCTCGGATGCGTCTTTTCTGCTGGAGTCTCCGCATCGGCCATGGCGCCGACTCTGAGGGCACGCTCTTTTGCTCCCTTGTCGATCAGCGGCGTGCACTTCCAGCCGGGAGAGCGCGTCCGTGTGGCAGTGAAGTCGGGGACACCACATGTCATGCACGTTCGTGCTTCCGAGGGCGGCACGTTCGTCGCCGTTTTCCGTGGCGTCACGGTCGAGCGCTGCGATGGCCTTCTCGTCAGAGCGGCGGGGTCGAAGGGCAGCGGCACCGTACTCCGGCTGTTGCCGTTGATGTGCGCGAGTACGAACCCCGGCTGAAGTAGAAGGGCCGCTCGGAGGCGGCCCTTCTTTCTCGTGGTGAGGATAGACCGGACCTACGGCGTCAGCTTGCTCACGCGCGTAGACCAGTTGCCGAGCGAAGCCCTCGTCCCGATCCCACCGGGAGAGCCCGCGCAGGTGCCTAGCAGGTTGTCACCGGTCCCGCCCGCGAAGAACGGTCCGCCCCAGGTCGTGTAGGAGCATGCGTGGGCGATGTACTCACTGGCGATCCACACCGACTGGCCGTCGACGGCAGCCGCACCGTAGTCACCCCAGCGGGTGCGGGGCGGATTGCCGACCTGCGACTTGTAGCTCGTGAAGCCGTCGTCGGTTGCGGCTCCCTCACCGCCTGGCACGACGTTCCAGGGGCCGACGCCGGCGTTCGCGTCGATCGGCGCGTACGCGGCACTCGGGTAGAGCGTATCGCCGGTCGCGGTGAACGCCATCACGCCCCGACCGCTCTCGGTCACGCCGATCGCGGGGTAAGTGAAGTCGTAGCCCGTCGCACCGACGTAGCCCTGATTGACGACCTTGCCGGCGTTGGGGTTGACGACGAAGTACGCGATGCCAGCCCGCTGCGGGCCGCCGTCGGGGTTGAGAGCCGTATCGAGAGCGCCCCACAGCTTGCCGTTGGCGTACATGACCTGCTGCATACGGGTGTCGTTGGAATCCGGCCTCGAGATGACCTCGTTGTGCGCGGGTTCGGCCGCGAAGATCAACCGCCAGCAGCCGACCTGCGAGTTGAAGAGCAACGTCGTCGTGTCGTTGATGCAGTAGCCCTGCGGCGTGGCAGTCGTTGGCGGCGATCCGGAGCCTGGTTGCCTTTGCTTGGGAGGGATCGCGTACTGGTTCACGCTCAGCACATTGTTGGAGAGGCTCAGTGACGGTGTGAACCCATTGAGGGACGATGTGTTCGTGAGCGTCCACACGACGAGCTGGCTCGATGTGTTGTTGCCGCCCGTGCCCGCGACCGGGTGCGTCGCCTCGTCGGCGGCGTTCGAGCTCATGAAGAACTCCGTGCCGCCGTTGTCCGACTTGAACTGCGTGCCGGGGGACTGGGCCGGCCAGACCGTGAAGCCCGGCTGCATCGAACCGGCGTCGCTCGGTGCATTGACCATGCCCGAGGTGTCGATGTGCTGCATCGTCACGCTCGCCGCGCCTGCCGCGAGCTGCACCTTCGAGAGAGCGTAGATCTGCGCTCCCGCGAAGCCGTTGGCAAGCCACGGGTACGCGTTGGTCGTGATGTAGAACCCGTTCGCGTCGGCGCCGATGTGCGGGTAGTCGCCGAGGTACGGGCCGGGGTTGACGCCACCCGTGTTCGTTCCGTCGTTCGTGACGTCGATCTTGTAGATGTTCCAGAGTCCGGTGGGATTCGCCGTCTTGCTGACCGCGATGTCGAGGTGGTTCACGAGTGTGCGCGTCCCGTTCGGGAGCGTGTCGAGCGTGAGCACGACGACGAACCAGCGCTGCGTCTGCACGTCGAAGAGACAGCTCGGATCGGTCAGCCCCGGCCCCCGGACGCCCGTCGTGCGGTCGATCGCCGGGACGTAGCCGTAGAACGAGTTCAGGTCCACGGCATGGTTCACATTCCTCGGAAGGCCACCGACGATATTGGTTGCGGTGTTGTCCGGGAGAACCGACTGCCCGGATGCGTTGTAGACGTTGAGGACGTCGTTGACGACCTCGAGCACGTAGCCGTTGCCCGCACAGAGGCCCTGGTCCGGAGGTTCGACCGTGAACTGGTTTCCGCCGCGCGCATAACGCTGCTGGTACAGGTTCAGACCCTCAAAGCCCACATCGAAGGTCGGGTTCGACTTGGCCTTCGTGCCACTCTTGACCGAAGCGCCGTGGCCGGTCCCGTTGGAGTTGCTGCGATCGGTGATCGTTCCCGGATACGGCCCGGGTCCGCCGTCCTCCTCATCTTCCTGGCCCGGAAACTCCGCCTGGGTGACGTCGTCCTCACCCGAGGGTGTGTAGGCGCCGGTCTGCGGTGATCCCGTCCCGGCCAGCTGGATCTGCGTGGCGGCGGCACTGCTTGCGCCCGCCGGAGAGGCAGCGACCCATACTCCTACGACCGCGCTCAGTGCGGCCGCAAGCGTGAGCCAAGAGAACTTCTTCTTCATTGTCTCCCCTTCCCTACGATTCTGCAGCGCGTTGCTCGCTGCATCTGATCGCCCCTGAGGCGCCCGCATCCTATGCGGGTCGCGATTCCCCTGCAACACACGAACGAGGCAGCCGACGCCGCCCGCCTCGTTCGTGTCAAGCGCCCGTGTTAGCCGTGGATCGAGATGAGGAGCGGGATCATGAGGATCGCGACGATGTTCGCGATCTTGATCATCGGGTTGATCGCGGGGCCGGCCGTGTCCTTGTAGGGATCGCCGACCGTGTCACCGGTGACCGCGGCGGCGTGCGCCTCGGAGCCTTTCCCGCCGTAGAGACCGTCCTCGATCGTCTTCTTCGCGTTGTCCCAGGCGCCTCCGCCGGAGGTCATCGCGATCGCGAGGAAGAGCCCGGTCACGATCGTCCCGATGAGAAGGCCGCCGAGCATCTCGACGCTGATGATCCCGACGATGATCGGGATCAGCACCGGGATGAGTGCCGGCGCGAGCATCTCCTTGATCGCCGACCCGGTCACGATGCCGATCGCCTTCGAGTAGTCCGGCCGCGACGTGCGCTCCATGATCCCCGGGTTCTCGCGGAACTGGCGCCGAACCTCCTCGACGACCTGCCCGCCCACCCGGCCCACCGCCTGCATCGCGAGCGATGCGAAGAGGAACGGCATGAGGCCCCCGATGAAGAGCCCTGCGATGACCCAGGGGTCGCCGAGCGAGAACGTGATCTGGCCGAGTTGCTCCTCGAGGCCACGCACGTACTCGTCGAAGAGGATGAGCGCCGCGAGCCCGGCAGAGCCGATGGCGTACCCCTTCGTCACGGCCTTCGTCGTGTTGCCGACCGCATCGAGCGGGTCCGTGATCCCGCGCACCGACTCAGGCAGGTCGGCCATCTCGGCGATGCCGCCGGCGTTGTCCGTCACCGGGCCGTACGCGTCGAGGGCGACGATGAGCCCGGCCATCGAGAGCTGCGCCATGACGGCCACGCCGATCCCGTAGAGGCTTTCGCCCGCCGCGTAGTACGCGCCGACGATACCTGTGGCGATGACGATGACCGGCAGGGCCGTCGCCTGCATGCCGACGGCGAGCCCCGCGATGATGTTCGTCGCGTGGCCCGTCTGCGAGGCCTTCGCGATGTCCTTCACGGGCTTCCAGCGCGTGCCGGTGTAGTACTCCGTGATCGCGACGAGCAGGAAGGTGACGCCCAGCCCGATGAGCGCCGAGCCATACAGGTTCCAGTAGTCGAACGCGTCTCCGTCGTACGCCATCGTGACCGGGATGAACCCGAGCGCGGAGAGGACGGTCGCGACGATCACGCTGCGGTAGAGGGCGTTGATGATCGCGTTCGGACCGCTGAAGACGCGCGTGAAGAATGTCCCGATGACGGACGCGAGGATCGACATGCCGCCGAGTGCGAGCGGATAGAGCCAGAGATCCGCCTGCCCCACGCCGATCCCGAGGAGCATGACGGCGACCGCGGTCACCGCGTACGTCTCGAAGAGGTCCGCGGCCATGCCCGCGCAGTCGCCGACGTTGTCGCCGACGTTGTCCGCGATGACGGCCGGGTTGCGCGGATCGTCCTCGGGGATGCCCGCCTCGATCTTCCCGACGAGGTCCGCTCCGACATCCGCGGCCTTCGTGTAGATACCGCCGCCGAGACGTGCGAATACCGAGATGAGCGACCCGCCGAACGCGAGCCCGATGAGGTCGTCGACGGCCGACTGCGGGCTGTTCCCGATCCAGTCGGTCAGCACCAAGTAGTAGCCCGCAACGCCGAGTAGCCCGAGCCCGACGACGAGGAGGCCGGTCACGGAGCCCGCGCGGAAGGCGATCTTGAACGCCGGCTGGAGGCCTTCCCTGGCCGCCTCCGCCGTGCGGACGTTCGAGCGCACGGCGACGTTCATCCCGATGAAGCCCGCCGCGGCCGAGAACAGCGCTCCGATCAGGAAGCCGAAGGCGGTTCCCCAACCGAGCTTGTCGTAGAAGCCGAGCAGGAAGAACGGCACGATCGCCACGACGGCGATCGTCGTGTACTGCTTGCGCAGGTACGCGCCGGCGCCCTCCTGCACCGCGCTCGCGATCTCGCGCATCCGCTCGTTCCCTGCCGGCTGCTGGAGCAGCCACCAGGTGAGGTACAGCCCGTACAGAATCGCCACGGCAGCGCAGGCAAGCGCGAACCCGACGGCGTGATCTACGAAAAAGTCCATGTCCCTCCGCTTTCTCCTGCCCTCCCGCCGAAAAGTCCGTCGCGTAAGCGACTCGGACTGTTCGGCGCTACGCCCGTCACAAAGTGAGCGCCGAGTCGCCCCGGCGCGGCGGATTATGTATCACAAGAGGCGAGATCGCCTCGGTCTCAACCGGCGCTCTTCGTCTCCGCGACGGCCTTCGCGTAGGCGAGCTGGAGGTTCGCCCGTGCCTGCTCGAAGTCGCGGACGAGGGCCTCGTCGACGCCTCCCTCGCGCAGCACGGGCTCGAGAGCGCGCAGCGACTCGATCGCCATGCGGGCCTGCTCGAGGTCGCGGGCCTCCGGCGACACGCGACGAAAGCCGATCGACGCCGCCGCAGAGAGCGCGTTCACGAGGATGTCGGCGACGCCGACGCGGTCGAGCGCCTCGCGCAGCTCTTCCTCGGTCGGAGCCCGCTCCTCGTCAGCCACCGATCGTCTCCGTCGCCCGAACCTGTTCCGAGTAGATCTCCTCGAGCGAGGCGCCGTCCTCGAAGCGTTCGATCTGGCGCTCGGCTGCGTTCTGCGCAGGGATCGCGAGGAAGGGGCCCGCACCCAGCTCGTCCGCAACGGGGAGCACCCACTCGACGAGCTCTTCGAGCCGCTGTCGCGCCGGGACGGGCTCTCCCCGCTCGAAGTCGATGAGTTCTCCTGCCAGGCCGTAGCGGATCGCGCGCCAGAAGTTCTCCTCGATGAGTCGATGTGGAAGCGGCGAGACCGCGTCCCCCTCGTCGTAGGCGCGCGCGACCCGTGCGACCAGGGCCGCTGCGAGCGCGGCGACCGCCTGCGCCTCGGCGAGCTCGGGCTGGCCGTCGCAGATGCGGATCTCGACCGTCGGGAACGCGAGGTGCGGACGGACGCTCCACCAGATCTGCGTGTGCTCGGTGATCGACCCGGTGGTGTAGAGGAACCGCACGAAGCTCTCGTACTCGGCCCACGACGCGAACGAGTCGGGCACGCCGCAGCGCGGGAAGAAGCGCGTGAAGATCTGCGTGCGCGCGGAGTGGAGGCCGCTGTTCACACTCTCGACGAAGGGCGAGCTCGCCGACAGAGCGAGCAGCTCGGGAAGGAAGTTGCGCATGCCCGCGACGGTCGCGATCGCCCTGTCGGGACCGTTGACCGCAACGTGCACGTGGAGCCCGAAGGTGTTGTTGCGCCACACGACGTAGCGCAGGTACTCGTCGTTCCGCCGGTAGTGAGGAGTGTCGATGATGCGCTGCTTCTTCCAGTCGGCCCAGGGATGCGTCCCGGTCGCTCCGAGGAGGAGACCCATCGGCTCGACGAGAGAGCGGAGCTGTGCGCGTCGCTCGGCCATCGCTCCGGGGACGTCCGCGAACGTCTCCTGCCGACCGGTGCGGACCTCGACCTCGGAGGCGATGAGCTCGCCCACGAGGTGCGGTTCGAGAGCGGTTCCTCGCGCCGCCGCCTGGACGTCCTCGAAGCGATTCGTGAGGTCGAGCGAGTCGGGATCGAGGATCGCGAACTCCTCCTCGACGGCGACGGTGAAATCGGTGGCGGACTCGAACTGCGCACGCGCGAGCGCGATCAGCTCGTCCGGGGAGAGACGCTGCTCGTCACCCATTGGCAGCGCACTACAGTAGTTGAAGCGTTGTCTAGCGACCGAGCTCGAGGAGCCGATCCGCAACGCTTGCCCAGCTCCAGCGTTCGACCGCCGCCCGACGGGCGCACGCCCTGAGGTCGGCCCGATCCACCGGCCCGAGCGTGAGGAGCTCGGAGAGCTTCCGCCGTAGGTCGGAGGCGTCGCCGGAGGCAAATGCAGCGAGGTGTCGGAACTCCGGCGGGTACCTCTCCTCGACCCCCTCGGCGATCTCCGCGAGGCCCGAGTGGCGCGCCACGAGCGGCGGGCACCCCGCCGCGGCGGCCTCGGCGGCGACCATCCCGAACGCCTCGGGAAAGATTGACGGGACGACGCACGCGTCGGCGAGCGCGAGGAGGTACACGAGGTGACGATGCTCGAGCGGCCCCGTGAAGAGCACCGGCTGCGCGCCCGCCATCGACTCGAGCCTGGCGCGGTAGTCGCCGAAGCCGACGACGACGGCGCGGGCGTCGACGCCCTCGAGCGCCTCGAGGAGCACGTGGACGCCCTTGTTCCGCAGGAGCTTCCCGAAGTAGACGACGGTCGGCGTGTCGCCGGCCAGGAACGCGGCGAGCCGCTCCGCGTTGCCCTCGTCGGGGAGGCGCTCGTTCGCGTTGTCGGGGTTCGGGGCGTCCTGCCGAGCCTCGGCGACGAGCCCGGCGAGCGCCTCGTCGCGAAGTCGCGGCCTCCACTCCGCGACGTCGACTCCGGGTGGCACCTCGTACACGTGGTCGACGTGGTCGCAGACCTCACGCACGACCTCCCGGATGTGCGCAGACCCGACGAAGACCGCCGCCGCACTCCCGAGAACCTCGTGGCCCCACCTCTCGAGCTCGGGGCGTCCGCGCATCGAGTACTCGAGCTCCGAGCCGTGGGCCTTGACGGCGTACTGCGCACCCGTCGCCCGGCCGACCGCGCCACCGAGCAGCACGTGGTTGCAGAGCAGAAAGTCGGCGGGCAGCCGGGCGAAGACCGCCGATGCGTTCGCGCCGACCCAGCCATCGAGCTCCTCGCGCGAGCAGTCCTGCAGAAGCTTCACGTCGTACCCGTCGTAGCGGTCGAGCACGAAGACCGGGAGGAGCCCGCCGGCGTCCGGCCGGACGACGTCCGCCCCGCCCAGGTCGTATCGCTCCGGGTGCGGCTCGTGGCAGACGACGGTGACGTCGTGGCCGCCCTGGGCCCACTCGCGGGCGAGCTGGCGCGTATAGACGTTCGATCCCGTTCCGCCCAGCAGGTACCCGTGCCAGACGACGATCTTCACGCGCTATGCCAAATGGAAGTACAGGGCGTAGAGCAGGTCGACCGCCGGGTTCGAGGTGTGGACGTTGACGTCCGCCGGAACGTCGAGGAGCGCTTCCGAGTAGTTGAAGATGATCTTCGCGCCGGCCGCGATGAGGGCGTCCGCCGCGTTCTGGGCGGAGTCAGCCGGAACTGCGATCACGCCGACGATGATGTTGCGCTCGCGTGCGATGTCGGCCACATCGTCGATCGAGCTGATGGTCAGGTCGCCGACCCGCGTGCCGACCTTGTCGGGGTCGTTGTCTAACACCGCCGCGACCGTGATCCCGTGCTCGGCGAAGATGGGCGAGCTCGCGATGGCGCTCCCGAGTCGACCGGCTCCGACGAGCGCGATGTTGTGCTGTCCCTGCGTCCGCAGGATCTGGCGGATCTCGTCGAGGAGCGCGTCCGTGCGGTACCCCACGCCCCGCTTCCCGAACTTCCCGAATGCGGAGAGATCACGCCGGATCTGGGTCGCGTTGATGTTGGTGTACTCGCTGATCTCCTGGGAGGAGATGCGGTCCTGCCCCATCTTCCGCGCCTGGGTCAGCACGCGAAGATATTGGCTCAGGCGAGCGGCGACGCCGACCGTGAGTCGGTCGGAGGCGTGCGCCTCCCTCTCGTTTGCGACCCGGACGGCCATCGTCGCCAGGATAACGACAGCGCGCTTGCGGTCGCCGGAGGAACGGACGCCCTTACGGTGCGAGGTTCAGCACGTCACACCAGGCGCCGGCGAAGCCCGTCAGGATGGAGAAAGTAGGTGAAGGCCTCCACGCCGTCGACGAGCACCACGGGAATGCGCTCGCGATAGCGGCTCTCGAGCTCCGGGTCTCCGGTGATGTCGATCTCCTCCAGCTCGAAGGGCGTCTCCGCCCTCACCTGTGCGAGAACACGGCTCGCGCTCTCGCAGAGGTGGCAGCCGGATGCGTGGAAGAACGTGACCCGGTGCGGACCAGGACTAGGGGTAGAGCCCACGCGTGATCGTGGCCTCCGCGACTCGTCCGACTGCGATCGCGTACGCAGCCTGCCGCATCGAGATCTCCTTCTCCTCGTGCTCCTTCCATGTCTCCGAGAAGGCCCGGGTGGTGATGTCGTTCAGCTTCGCGTTCACCTCCGACTCCTTCCAGAAGTACTCCTGGAGCCCCTGGACCCATTCGAAGTAGGAGACGACGACTCCGCCGGCGTTCGCGAGCACGTCGGGGAGCACGAGAATCCCGCGCTCTTCGAGGATCTGGTCCGCCTCGGGAGTCACCGGGCCGTTCGCGCCCTCCGCAACGATCCCCGCCTTGACCTTGTCCGCATTGTCTCCCGTGAGCACCTGTTCGAGCGCACAGGGAGCGAGCACGTCGCAGTCCATGGTGAGCACTTCGTCGTTCGTGATCTCATCCCCGCCCCGGAAGCCCGAAAGGACGCCTTGCTCACGCTTGTGGTCGACGAGAGCGCCGACATCGAGCCCATCCGCGTTGTGGACGCCGCCGTTCGAGTCCGACGCCGCCACGATGGTCGCGCCCTGGTCGGCGAGGATGACCGCCAGGTTCC
>DATAET010000188.1:0-1611 GCA_036257855.1 Gaiellaceae bacterium
CAGCGCCATGGCGATGAGGGCCCGCTGCCGCATTCCGCCGGAGAACTGGTGCGGATACGCGTCGACTCGGCTCTCGGGCTCGGGGATTCCGACCTTGCGAAGGAGCTCGATCGCCTGCAGTCTCGCCTCCTTCTTGCCGACCGGCGTGTGGGCGCGGATCGCCTCCACGATCTGCCAGCCGACCCGGTACAGGGGGTGCAGGCTCGACAGCGGATCCTGGAAGATGAGCGCGATCTCGGCGCCGCGGACGTGCCGCATCTGCTCGGAGCTCATGCCGAGGAGATCGCGACCCTCGAAATAGACGTGCCCCGACACGCGGGCGCCCTCGGTCAGGCCGATGATCGTCTGCGTGGCGACGCTCTTTCCCGAGCCCGACTCTCCGACGATCCCGAGGGTCCTGCCGCGGTCGACGTCGAAGGAGATGCCGCGCACAGCCTGGACGACGCCGTCGGCCGTCGGGAAGGACACGGACAGGTCCTGGACCTCGAGGAGCGGCATTCCACCAAGCTACTCCGTGCGGAGACTCGCCATCCAGGCCTCGACGTCGTCGGGGCGCCGCGGAAGGCGATCGGACAGCACGCGGCAGCCCGTCTCGGTGACGACGACGTCGTCCTCGATGCGGACGCCCATCCCGCGGAGTGCCTCCGGGACGGTCAGGTCGTCGCTCTGGAAATAGAGCCCCGGCTCGACGGTCAGCACGTTCCCGGGCTCGAGGGCTCCGTCGAGGTACGTCTCCGCGCGCGCGTCCGCGCAGTCGTGCACGTCGAGCCCGAGCATGTGACCCGGCGCGCAGAGTGTGTAGCGGCGGTGGAGCCCGGAATCGTCGCGCAGGGACTCGGCGGCCGTCACGGGGACGAGCCCCCATTCGGCGAGGCCCTCAGCGGTGACCTTCGCGGCGGCGCGGCGGAACGCGCGGAACGGGGCGCCCGGTCGGACCGCTTCGAGAGCGGCCTCGTGAGCGGAGTTGACGAGCTCCAGCACCCGCCGCTGGTCCGGCGTGAAAGCGCCGTCGACCGGGAGGGTCCGCGTCAGGTCCGCGGCATACAGCGAGTGCGTCTCGACGCCCGCGTCGACGGGCAGGAGCTCTCCGGGTAGCAGCGGCCCGTCGTTCCGGGTCCAGTGGAGCGTCGTCGCGTGCCGCCCGCACGCGACGATGGGGTTGAAGGCGGCGTCGTTGCCCTCGCTGCGGGCCCACAGGGCGAAGACGCCTTCCACGTGACGCTCGCCCCCACTCTCGATCGCAGCGGGGAGCGCGCGGACCGCGTCCTCGAAGCCGCGGATCGTGGCCGCGACCGCCTGCTCTACCTGCTCGACCTCCCACGCGTCCTTCACCAGCCGGAGCTCGGAGAGGAGGGCCCTGAGCTCGCCGTCAGGGTGAGGGTCCCCTGCTTCGACGAGGGCATCAACCTCCACATCGAGGCCACGCCTCACGCGTGTACGCGCCGAGGCGTCGAGCGCGGCCGCGAGCTCGCCAAGCGGACGGCAATGGATCCCCGAGGACGCCTCGAGCTCGGAGAGCGCAGGGCGGCGGCCGACCCAGAGCTCGCCGTGTCGGTAGTCCTGGAAGAAGTCGACCGTGCCGGGATCGGACGGCGGACGCACGAAGAGCGT
>DATAET010000189.1:0-3545 GCA_036257855.1 Gaiellaceae bacterium
CGAGCACATCGGCGCGCTCGAGGAGCGCACGGGAAAGGGATTCGGGGACGAGGGCAACCCGCTCCTCGTCTCCGTGCGCTCGGGCGCGGCGATCTCGATGCCGGGGATGATGGACACGATCCTCAACCTCGGCCTGAACGATGCGGCGGTGGCCGGGCTTGCGGCGTCGACCGGCAACGAGCGGTTCGCGCTCGACTCGTACCGCCGGCTGATCCAGATGTACGGCGAGGTCGTGGACGGCGTGGACGGACATCGCTTCGAACAGGCCCTGACGGACAGCAAGGCCGTCAGACGCATCTCGCAGGACGTCGATCTCACCGCCGAGGACCTCCGGGAGATCGTCGCGACCTTCGCGGGGATCTACGAACAGGACACGGGAAACACCTTTCCGCAGGAGCCGCGCGAACAGCTGCGCCGCGCCTACCGCGCCGTCTTCGACTCGTGGAACGCGCCGCGTGCACAGGTCTACCGGCGAGCGAACGGCATCCCCGACGACCTCGGCACCGCGGTGAACGTCGTACAGATGGTCTTCGGGAACCGCGGCGAGAGCTCGGGCACCGGCGTCTGCTTCACTCGCGACCCGTCGACGGGGGAGCGGCGGCTGTACGGCGAGTTCCTCGCGAACGCCCAGGGCGAGGACGTCGTCGCAGGCATCCGTACGCCCGAGCCGATCGACCGCATGCAGGAGCGCCTGCCCGAGGCGTTCGACCAGCTGGTGGACACGCTCGAGAGGCTGGAAGGCCACTACCGCGATCTCCAGGACATCGAGTTCACGGTCGAAGAGGGAAAGCTGTACATCCTCCAGACGCGAACCGGGAAACGCACCGCGGCCGCGGCGCTCCGCGTCGGGGCAGAGATGGTCGAGGAGGGGCTCATCACCCGTGAGGAGGCGGTCTCCCGCATCGACCCCGGTCAGCTCGACCAGCTCCTCCACCCGATGATCGATCCGGATGCGAAGGTGGAGGTCGCCGCCCGTGGGCTGAACGCCTCGCCCGGCGCCGCCTCGGGCGCGATCGTGCTCGACGCCGACACCGCCGAGGAGCGTGGTAGGGCGGGGGAGGCCGTCGTGCTCGTCCGCTGGGAGACGACTCCCGACGACATCCACGGCCTCATCCACGCCGCCGGAGTGTTGACGGCGCACGGCGGGATGACCTCGCACGCCGCTGTCGTCGCGCGTGGCATGGGAAAGCCGTGCGTCGCGGGCTGCGAGGACCTGTCCATCGACCTCGCGGCGGGCACCGTTCAGATCGGGGAGCACGAGCTTCGCGCGGGCGATGTCATCACGATCGACGGGGGGACCGGGCGCGTCATCGTCGGCGCCGTCCCGCTCGTGCCACCTGCGATCGACGAGAACTTCGGCACGATCCTCGCGTGGGCCGACGACCTGCGCCGCCTCCAGGTCCGTGCGAATGCGGACACACCCGAGGACGCAGTGAAGGCTCGGGAGTTCGGCGCGGAGGGGATCGGCCTCTGCCGCACCGAGCACATGTTCATGTCGGACGAGCGGCTCGCGATCGTGCGCGAGATGATCCTGGCCCGCGACGAGGAGGAACGCCGGAGCGCCCTCGAGCGCCTGCTCCCGCTGCAGCAGGGCGACTTCGTGGGGATCTTCGAGGCGATGGCCGGGCTGCCGGTGACGATCCGGCTGCTCGATCCGCCGCTCCACGAGTTCCTCCCACCGCTCGAGGAGGCGACGTCCGAGGCGATGCGCGATCGCATCCGTCAGCTGCACGAGTCGAACCCGATGCTCGGGACGCGGGGATGCCGACTCGGCCTCCAGTTCCCCGAGATCTACGAGATGCAGGTGCGCGCGATCGTCCGGGCGGCCCGGGCCGTCCACGAGCGGACGGGGGAGGCGCCGATGGTCGAGATCATGCACCCGCTCGTCGGCTTCCGGGAGGAGCTCGCCCGGCTGCGTGAGCTGACCGAGCGTGTCGCCGCCGAGGAGCCCTCGGTCGAGTACCTCTGTGGGACCATGATCGAATTACCGCGGGCGGCGCTGCGTGCGGACGAGATCGCGGCCGACGCCGACTTCTTCTCCTTCGGCACGAACGACTTGACGCAGACGACCCTCGGCTTCTCGCGCGACGACGCGGAGGGGAAGTTCCTCACCTACTACCTCGAGCACGGCATCCTGGAGCGGAACCCGTTCGAGGTGCTCGACGAGGACGGGGTCGGCGACCTCATGCGTATCGCCGTCGAGCGCGGTCGCGGTGCGAAGCCGGGTATCAAGCTCGGGATCTGCGGCGAGCACGGAGGCGACCCGAGGTCGGTTGCCTTCTGCCACCGGCTGGGCCTCGACTACGTCTCGTGCTCGCCGTACCGGGTGCCGCTCGCCCGGCTCGCTGCGGCCCAGGCTGCGCTCGCCGAGGCCGGCGTTACGGCCGTGGCCGTCGGCGGCTGACGCTCTCTAGCTTGCGCAAGACCGTAATCCGCTTGCGCCGATTTCGGTCCCGCGAGATCCCTGAAGCCGTCCGCTTCACGGCCGCGGCGCCAGCTGTCAGATCAGCCGGCTAGCTGACCTGCGCGACGGCGAGGACGACACTCAGCGCGCCGACCCCGGCCATCGAGAGCGTCGCCAGCGCGGGCGTTCTCCGCAGGCTCGAGAAGGCGAGCGCGCAGAGCCCCCCGCCGATGGCTCCGCCGATGTGCCCTCCGATCGAGACGCCGGGGATGACGAGCGTGATGATGAGGTTGAAGACGACGAGCCCCATCGCCTGCCCGCCGAAGACCCAGATCCGCCGGGCCTCGAGCACGAGCGCCGCGCCCATGATCCCCCAGATGGCGCCGGACGCACCGACGGTGAGGGCGCTCGGCGACCAGATCAGGGCACCGGCCGAGCCCGCGAGGCCGGACACCAGGTAAACGAGCAGGTACCGCCAGTGACCGAAGTACTCCTCGAGTGGAGGGCCGATGAACCAGAGCACGAGCATGTTCAACCCGAGATGCAGCGGCCCGTAGTGCAGGAACGTCGCTGTGAGGAGGCGCCACCACTCGCCCTCGGCGACGCCGACCACCTGTCCGTTCGAGTCGACCGCGCGCGAGACGAGCACGCCGTGCTCGTAGATCCAGCCGGACTGGGCGTTGAGGCCGGCGCCCAGGAGCAGCTCGAGGAGGTAGACGCCGACGTTGATCCCGATGAGGGTGAAGGTGACGAAAGGCCCGTACTGCGAGAGCGAGCGCGACGTGCTGCGCGCCACGCGACGCGGCGCCGCGGTCTTGCCGTCGTTACGGGCATGGTCCGGGCAGCGGATGCCGACGGGCCCGTACACCATGCAGTCGGGGCAGATCCCCCGCCCGCACTCCGAGCAGGAGACGTAGGTCTCCCGGTCCGGATGTCGATAGCAATGGAGAGGCTCGGCCACCGCGGGCTAGCGTACCCGCGTGCGTGTCGACGTCGTGTTCACTCCGGACGAGGCCGGAGCGGCCCCGACGGGCGTCGTCGTCGACGTCATCCGCGCGACCTCGACGATCTGCCAGGCGCTCGCCGCGGGCTACGAGCGCGTGCTCTGCACGGCCGCGATCGACGAGGCCCGCGTGCTCAG
>DATAET010000190.1:0-8643 GCA_036257855.1 Gaiellaceae bacterium
CGAGCAGCGCCCTCGCCTCGGTGCGGGCGTTGTCGGCCTCCTCAACCGCCTTGGAGATGCGGTCGCGGCGCTCGTCGATCGTCCGCTGGATCGGGCCGAACGCGTACTTCTTGAGCACGAAGAACGTGATCGCGAAGCAGATCAGCGTCCAGATCATCAGGCCCGGGACGACGTCGATCAGCCCTCCGGACGACTCGTCCGCTTCGGCTGCCTGGGCGAGGAAGAAGCGCATCGCTCAGACGAGGACGTACGCGAGAAGGCCGCCGATGAGGCCGTAGAACACGACCGCCTCGGTGAGCGCGAACCCGAGCCACTGGATGCCGGTGAGCTCGCCGCGGAGCTCCGGCTGCCGGGCGACGGCCTGGATCATCGAGCCGAAGATGTTGCCGATGCCGATGCCGGCGCCGAGCGACCCGAGCCCGATACCGAGCGCGAGGGCGATCGCCTTGCCGGCGTCGGCGCCGTCTTCGGCGGCGGCGAGGAAGAGGAACGACGAAAGCATTGCGAGGACCCTCCTTAGTGCTCGGGCTCGATGGCCGAGCCGATGTAGATGGCAGACAGGGCGGCGAAGATGTACGCCTGGATCGAGACCACGATGATGACCTCGAAGAGATAGAAGAGTGCTGCGGCGGGTACGGCGATGACCGCGAGGAAGACGTTCTCGAGCACGATGATGAGCCCGACGAAGGTCAGGATCAACATGTGTCCGGCGAGCATGTTCGCGTACAGACGGACGGAGAGACTGATCAGTCGCATGAACTGACCGAGGATCTCGAGCGGGACGATTAGGGGAAGCAACCCCTTCGGGACATCGGGGATCCAGCTCTTGAAGTACTTCCAGGCCCCGTTTGCGCGGACCCCCTCGACGTGCGTGAAAACGAACGTCATGAGCGCGAGGGCCAACGTGACGGACAGCGTCGACGTCGCGGCGAAGATCGCGAGCGTCGGAAGCTCGACGCCGAAGATCGTGACCTTCTCGTCCGAGAGCGGGAGCGGGATGAAGCCGAGCATGTTCACCGTCCAGATGAACACCATGAGGGTCGCGACGTACGGGAACCAGCGGCCGATCGCCTTGGTCGGCAACCCCTGCTCCGCGACCTGCACCTGCGCGATCTCGTAGATGGTCTCACCGACGGCCTGGCGGCGGGTCGGGTCCCGACCGACCTTGACGCGCATGAAGAAGATCCCGATGAGACAGGAGCAGAGCGCGCCGAGCAGCAGGTACGCGACGGCCTTGTTGATGGACAGATCGAGCGGCCCGATGTGGATCGGGATCCAATCGTGCAGCTCCCACTCGTCCGAGATGAACGCGCCCTTGTTCTCCTCGGTCGTCCCGTCCTGCGCGAGGGCCACCGACGGCAGCAGGAGCGCGGCTCCGACGACGAGCAGCAGCGCGAGTCGTCTCACGCCCTCGCCTCCCCGCCAAAGTACGTCGCGAGCCCGACTCCGAGCTCGACCGTGAAGGCGATCGCGTACAGGATCGCCGCGGCGAGGCCGACGCTCTCGTTCGACACCGTGACGATCACGAGCACGATGCCGACGAGCAGCGCTCGAGAGGTTGTTCCGATTCCCCGCACTCCTGCGGCGGCGAGGTTATCGGGGCTGCCGGGAAGCCGCGCCAGTACCAGCGCGAAGATCTCGGCGGCGACCCAGAGCACGGCGGCGAGCGCCCAACCCGAGAGCGGCCACCCGGCGACCGCGAAGATCGGCAGCGCGAGCGCGATGACGGTCGCCGCGGCGATGGTGGAGGCGATCCTGCTCGGCAGCGGCCGCGGCGTCGAGAAGATGCCCGCACTCACGATTGTCGACTCCTCCCATAGACCTGGTAGACGACGCCGACGCCGAGCGGAATCCCGAGCAGCGCACCGACGAGAAGCCCGATTCCGGCGGAACCGAGGGCCCAGCCGATCAGCCCGCCCAGGATCATTGCCGCAGCCAGACTGCCCAGGAGGAGCCCCGAGGCGGTGGCGAGTGAGTGAGGCGAAGGGGCCGCGTCCGGTGTCATGCCGGCGGAGCATATCACCGAGCTTGTAACAGCCCGTGGGCGCACAGTAAAGCCAAAATGACGTTGGTTCGTGACATAGATACGATGCGTTGGTGGAGCGGCTCGTGCTCGTCCACGGAAGCGTTGTTGGCGGTCGAGGCACGTGGGCGGCACAACGCCCGCTCGCAGATCGCTTCGAGCTCGTGGTCCTCGACCGCCCGGGTTTTCCTCCGAATCCCCCGGTCGGGCGCGTCGACTTCGAGAGCGACGCCGCTCTCATCGCGGAGCAGCTGAGGCCGGGAGATCACCTCGTCGGCCATTCGTACGGCGGGGTCATCGCCCTGCTCGTCGCTGCGGCGCGACCTGCGCTCCCCGCGACGCTGACGGTCGTCGAGCCGCCGGCGACGAGCGTCGCGGCCGGCGTTCCTGCCGTCGACGCGTTCGCCGAAGCGGGCCGCGAGCTCTACGCCTCGGGCGCGACGAGCGACCCCGAGACTCTTCTGCGGAGATTCCTCGCAGCCGTGGGCTCGCAGTTCGATCCTCCATCCCCCCTTCCGCCCGACCTCGCACAGGGGGCACGGCTGCTCGCGGGCGAGCGCGGTCCGTGGGAAGCGCAGATACCGCTGGAGGACCTCGCCGCCTCATCGTTTCCGAAGCTCGTCGTCTCTGGCGCGCACCACCCGGCCTTCGACGCGATCTGCGACGTGCTCGAGCGCGAGCTCCGGGCGGAGCGCGTCGTGCTCCCGGGGTACGGCCATGTCGTGCAGCGTCACCCGGCGTTCAACGACATCCTGGCGGACTTCGTCGAGCGGGCTTGATCGAGACGGCTCGACGGATCGGGGTCGCCGCTAGGCGGAGATCCGCTCGCGAGCCTCGACCTCGTCGCGCTCGCGACGCCGCAGCCGGGGATTCGCGAGCTTCACGATCTCGAGCAGGTACACGACGTAGACGGAGAACGCGACCGCGAAGAGGCCGATTGCGAGGACCGCGACCGTCTCCCACAGGTGCCAGCTCCCTCCTTCGCGGAACGGGACAAAACGCGTGGCGAGCGCCGCACCCGCCAGGCTGGCGCACCAGAGCCACATCGTCGCCGCCGCCCGTCGCTGGGAGAAGCCGATGTTGAGGAAGCGGTGGTGGAGGTGGCTGCGGTCGGCCGTGTAGATGGGGCGGTTGTGCTTCAGACGCCGGGCGACGACGAAGGACGTGTCCATGATCGGCACCGCGAGAACGAGCAACGGGAGCACGAGGACGACCGTCGACGCGGTCTTGAGAAGACCCTGGATCGAGACCGCGGCGAGGATGAATCCGAGGCACAACGCGCCCGAGTCACCCATGAAGATCCGCGCGGGAAAGAAGTTGTGCCGCAAGAACCCGAGGCAGGCGCCGGCGACGATCGCCGAGAGGATCGCCGGGTCCGGCTTGCCGAGCGAGAGCGCGAGGATCGCATACGTGAGGCCGGCGATGCCGCACACGCCCGCAGCGAGGCCGTCGAGCCCGTCGAGGAAGTTGACCATGTTCATCACGGCGACGATGAAGACCATCGAGAGCGGCACGCCGAGCCACGCCGGGACGTCGAGCACGCCCAGGAACGGGAATGTGACGTGATCGATCCACACGCCGAAGGCGCACGGGATCGCCGCGGCGACGAACTGCCCGATGAGCTTCACGGTCGGCGAGAGGCCGCGGAAGTCGTCCACCGCTCCCACCACGGTCGCGACCGCGGCGCCGAGCAGCACTCCGCGGCTCTCACCCGAGAGATCGAGGAACGCGAGCGCCGGGACGAGGATCCCGAGGAAGATCGCGAGCCCTCCCAGCCGCGGGATCGGTCGCCGGTTGATCCGCCGGGCGTCCGGGCGATCGACGGCGCCGAGCAGGCGGGCCATGCCTCCGACGGCGGGCGTCAGGAGCACGACGATGACGAACGCGAGGACCGCTCCGTAGAGGACCTCCGGCGTCGCGCGCAGCTCGTCGAACACGTTGCCGGTTACTTCGTCCCGTAGAGCCGGTCGCCTGCGTCGCCGAGGCCCGGGAGGATGTAGCCCTTGTCGTTGAGGCCGCGGTCGACCGAGGCGACGACGATGCGGACGTCGGGATGCTCGCGATGGACGCGCTCGATGCCCTCCGGTGCGGCGATCAGCGCGATGAGGCGGACGGACGTCGCCCCTGCGCGCTTCACGGTCTCGACGGCGGCGGCCGTGGAGTTCCCGGTCGCAAGCATCGGATCGAGGAGGATCACGTCGCGGTCGGCGATGTCACCCGGAAGCTTCACGTAGTACTCGACCGGCTCCAGTGTCTCCTCGTCGCGGAAGAGCCCGATGAAGCCGACCCGGGCGCCGGGCACGAGCGAGAGGACGGCGTCGAGCATCCCCATTCCCGCCCGCAGGATGGGACAGACCGCGACTTTCTTCCCGGAGATCCGCCGGGCGGACGTGCGCTCCAGCGGCGTCGCGATCTCGACCTCCTCGTCGGCGAGGTCCTTGGTCGCCTCGTACGTGAGGAGGAGCGTCAGCTCGTTCACGAGCTGGCGGAACATCTGGGTCGTGGTGGTGACGTCGCGCAGGAGGCCGAGCTTGTGCTGCACGAGCGGGTGCGCGACCTCGGTCACGAGTCCCTGCGTGGCTTCGAAGTGCGCCGTCGTGTTCGTGTCCACGTGCTCCTCCTAACCTCCGAAGGCGGGGTAGGCGGGGAGGCCCGGATAGAGCGGGCGCCGCTCGAGGAGCGCGGCGCTCCGTCTCGCGAGTGCTCCCGGGTCGGCCCCCTCCTCGAGCGCGGCGCTCATGATCGCGCCGACCTCGCGGAAGTCGTCGTCGTCCAGGCCGCGCATGGTCATGGCCGGGGTGCCGACGCGAAAGCCGGACGCGACCGTCGGCGGGCGCTCGTCGAAGGGCACGGTGTTGCGGTTGACCGTGATGCCAACCTGGGCGAGCCGTTCCTCCGCGTCCTTGCCGGTCCACGCCGTCGCGCGCAGGTCGACGAGCAGGAGGTGAGTGTCGGTGCCGCCAGTGAGCACGTCGAGCCCGCCCGCCTCGAGCGCCTCCCCGAGAGCGTCGGCGTTCGCGCGCACCGCCCGCTGGTACTCCCGGAACGGCTCCGAGGCGGCGATCTTGAAGCATGCGGCCTTCGCCGCGATCACGTGGTTGAGCGGCCCTCCCTGCATTCCGGGGAAGACGGCGCGGTCGAGCGCCTGCGCGTGCTCCTCGCGACACAGCACGAATCCGGAGCGCGGCCCGGCGAGCGTCTTGTGCGTCGTCGAGGTGACGAAGTCGCAGTGCTCGACGGGATTCGGATGCAGCCCGGCGGCCACGAGGCCGGCGAAGTGGGCCATGTCGCAGAGGAGGAGAGCGCCGACCTCGTCCGCGATCTCGCGAAACCGCCACGCCTCGACCGTCCGCGGATACGCCGAGCCGCCGCACACGACCAGCTTCGGCCGGTGATCCTTCGCGAGCCGAAGCACGTCGTCGTAGTCCACGACGTTCGTCTCGCGGGAGACCCCGTAGTGGACGATCTCGTAGAGGCGTCCCGAGAAGTTCACCTTCAGGCCGTGGGTCAGATGGCCACCGTGCGACAGCTCGAGGGAGAGAATCGCGTCACCCGGCTGCAGCGCCGCGAAGTAGACGGCCATGTTCGTCTGAGCTCCGGCGTGCGGCTGCACGTTCGCGTGCTCCGCGCCGAACAGCTCCTTCGCCCGGTCGATGGCGAGCTGCTCGATCTCGTCCACGATCTCGCAGCCGCCGTAGTACCGACGGCCCGGGTACCCCTCCGAGTACTTGTTCGTGGGGACACTCCCGACCGCTTCGAGCATCGACGGCCACGTGAAGTTCTCGGACGCGATGAGCTCGATCTCCCCGCGCTGCCGCTCGAGCTCCTGCCCGAGGAGGGCGGCGACCTCGGGATCGACCTCGGCGAGCCCGGCGGTGCGAAGGTCGTCGAGCGTCAGCCGCGCGGTCGCCATCCGGCCGGATGCTACTCCGAGATGGGTGATGCGAAGAGATCGCCAGCTCCGGGGCGTGAGCTGGCCGCTCCGGGGCGCGAAGCGCACGCCCGACGCCAGGCCGCTTGGCGGCCTGCGTCCGGGCGGAAGCGGCCCGGACGCGCCAGCTCGCGCATCCGGACGCGTGAGATCTGGGCATCGTTCATCTAGGCAGTCGTGAGGAAGGAATTGCCCGCAGACGGACGTATTCGCTAGCCTGAGACAGAACCCCGGAGAGCTTTGAACGCCAGCTTGGCGACCGGGTTACCAAACGCCTAAAGAGCCTCGCGGGCCGTCCGGCTCCCGACTCTCTAGGCGGGAGCCGATTTGTGAAGGACGTCCGACAACAACTCCAGCAGCTTCTCTCCCAGCGAATCCTCGTGCTCGACGGGGCGTGGGGGGTCCTCATCCACCGGCGGGGGCTCTCGGAGGAGGAGTACCGCGGCGAGCGGTTCCGGGACCACGCGCGGGACGTGAAGGGCGATCCCGACCTTCTGAACCTGACGGCCCCGCACGTCGTCTCCGAGCTCCACGACGCCTACTTCGCGGCGGGCGCGGACATCGCGACGACGAATACGTTCACGGCAACGAGCATCGGCCAGGCCGACTACGCGCTCGGGGGCTTCGCCGCGGAGATGAGCCTCGAGGGGGCCCGTCTCGCGCGTGCCTCGGCGGATGCGTGGAACGTACGAACGCCCGAGAAGCCGCGCTTCGTCGCGGGCTCGGTGGGGCCGCTCAACGTCACGCTCTCGCTGTCGCCCAAGGTCGACGACGCCGCCTACCGCGCGGTCACGTTCGCGCAGGTGCAGGCGGCTTACGAGGAGCAGGTCGCGGCGCTCCGCGACGGCGGGGTCGATCTGCTCCTGGTCGAGACGATCTTCGACACCCTGAACGCGAAGGCGGCCATCGTCGCCGCGCGCCTCGTTGCCCCGGAGCTTCCGCTCTGGCTCTCGTTCACGGCGATCGACCGGAGTGGCCGGAATCTCTCGGGACAGACCTCCGAGGCGTTCTGGATCTCGGTCGAGCACGCCGAGCCGTTCATCGTCGGCGTCAACTGCTCGCTGGGAGCGACGGAGATGCGCCCGTTCCTCGAGGGGCTCGCGAACGTCGCCTCGACCTACGTCTCCTGCCATCCGAACGCCGGTCTGCCGAACGCGCTCGGCCTGCACGACGAGGAACCGGACGACACGAGCCGCTTCTTGCGGGCGTTCGCCGAGGACGGCCTCGTCAACCTCGTCGGGGGCTGCTGCGGGACGACGCCGGAGCACACGCAGGCGATCGCGCTCGCCGTCGACGGCCTGCCTCCACGCCGCGTTCCCGCTGTGTCGAGGATGCCGCGCTTCTCCGGCCTCGATCCGTTCACCATCCGGCCGGACACGGGCTTCGTCGTCGTCGGCGAGCGAACCAACGTGACCGGTTCGGCGAGGTTCCGGCGACTGATCGAGGCGAACGACTTCCAGGGCGCGGTCGAGGTTGCGCTCGAGCAGGTGCGGGGTGGCGCGAACCTGCTCGACGTGAACATGGACGCGGACCTGCTCGACGCCGAAGAGGCGATGACGACGTTCCTCAACCTCCTCGCGACCGAGCCGGAGGTCGCGCGCCTGCCGATCATGGTCGACAGCTCCCGCTTCTCCGCGCTCGAGGCGGGGCTCCGCTGCCTGCAGGGAAAGGGAGTCGTCAACTCGATCTCGCTGAAGGAGGGTGAGGAGGCCTTCCTCGACCAGGCCGCGACCATCCGGCGCTACGGGGCCGCGGTCGTCGTGATGGCGTTCGACGAGGCAGGGCAGGCCGAGTCGGTCCAGCGCAAGGTGGAAATCCTCGGCCGCGCGTACGACCTCCTGCTCGGGCGGGCCGGCTTCGCGCCCGAGGAGATCGTCCTCGACCCGAACGTGCTCGCGGTGGCGACCGGGATCGAGGAGCACGCCGGCTTCGCGAAGGCGTTCATCGAGGCGATCCCGCTCCTCAAGCAGCGGTGCCCGGGCGCTCTCGTTTCGGGCGGCATCTCGAACCTGTCGTTCGCGTTCCGCGGCAACGACGCGGTGCGCGAGGCGATGCACGCGTCGTTCCTCTTCCATGCGATCCGGGCAGGGCTCGACATGGGCATCGTCAACGCCGGACAGCTCGCCGTGTACGAGGACATCGACCCCGAGCTCCTCGAGCGCGTCGAGGACGTCCTTTTCGACCGGCGCCCCGATGCGACCGAGCGGCTCGTCGAGCATGCGACGACGGTCACGGGGGGCGCGACCGAGCGCGAGCGCGACCTCGCGTGGCGCGAAGCGCCCGTGTCGGAGCGGTTGGCGCACGCTCTCGTCCACGGGATCGTCGACTTCGTCGAAGCGGACACCGAGGAGGCGCGGCAGGAGGCAGCGAGGCCGCTCGACGTCATCGAGGGGCCGCTCATGGACGGGATGAAGATCGTCGGAGACCTCTTCGGCTCGGGGCGGATGTTCCTGCCTCAGGTCGTGAAGAGCGCGCGCGCCATGAAGCGCGCCGTCGCCTACCTCGAGCCCTTCATGGAGAAGGAGAAGTCGGGCGCGGCGCGCTCGGCCGGCAAGATCGTGCTCGCGACCGTCAAGGGCGATGTCCACGACATCGGCAAGAACATCGTCGGCGTCGTCCTCGGCTGCAACGGCTACGAGGTGATCGACCTCGGCGTCATGGTCTCGGCCGACCGGATCCTCGACACGGC
>DATAET010000191.1:0-2215 GCA_036257855.1 Gaiellaceae bacterium
ACCGCCGCGATCGAGGCGACCCTCTACACGCCCGACCAGCCCGAGTTTCCGCTCGATGGCCGTGGCGGTGACCCTGCGGCGTCCGTCCTCCTGAACGTCCTGGCCGTACTCCCGCTGCTCGCCACGCAGCGGTTCCCGTTCCTCGCCGCCACCGCGACGAGCGTGCTCACGCTCGTCGTCCTCGCCAGTCCCGAGACGGCCGTCACGCTGAGCGCGCTGGGAGTGCTGCTGTACGCCGTCGGCCACCTCGTCTCCCGCCGCGGTCTGCTCCTCGCGGCCCCGATCGTCTTCTTCTTCTTCGTGAACGCGGTCATCCCGCTCGACGGGAGCCGCGTGGATCTGGCGAGCATCGGGCCGTTTCTTCTCGTCGTCGTGGCCGTGCTCGTCGGCGAGTCGAATCGAAAGGCCACCGAGGCCGTGACCGCTCTCGACGAGACCCAGGCCGCGATGGCGGAAAGCGTTCGTGAGCAGACGGTGATGGAGGAGCGCGCCGCGATCGCGCGAGAGCTCCACGACATCGTCGCGCACCACCTGTCCGTGATCGCCGTCCAGAGCGAGACGGCCCGCATGACCTCCCCGAAGCTGTCCGCCGACGCATGCGGCCGGTTCGAAGCGATCGCCGCAACGGCCCGCGAGGCTCTCACCGAAACGAGACGGTTGCTCGGCGTGCTGCGAGAGGACGTCGGCGGTGAGGCCGAGCGCGCTCCTCAGCCCGGCCTCGATCAGCTGGCGGAGCTCGTCGACACGGCACGCGATGCCGGCTCGAGCATCCGGCTGATTCTCCAGGGCAAGGTCGTCCCGCTCCCGGCGGGAATCGAGCTCGCCGCGTATCGCATCGTCCAGGAGGCGCTGACGAACGTGCGACGGCACGCGCCGGGGGCGGACGCCGACGTCGAGGTCACGTTCGGCGACGACGTCCTGAAGCTGCGTGTGCGCGACTACGGCCCGGGGCCACCGGAGGAGATGCTCACGGGTCACGGGCTCGTGGGCATGCGGGACCGCGCGACGATCGCGGGGGGAACGTTCACGTGCGGGGCGGCGGACGGGGGCGGGTTCACGGTCGACGTCGAGCTCCCCACCGACGGACAGGGCTCGTGATCCGCACCCTCGTCGCCGACGACCACGAGGTCGTGCGCGACGGATTCGCCGCATTGCTCGGAACGCAGGACGACATGACCGTCGTCGCGCGCGCCGCGGACGGCACGGAGGCCGTGGCGTTGACCGCTGAGCATCGCCCCGATGTCGTGCTGATGGACGTGCGCATGCCGGTCATGGACGGCATCGAGGCGACGCGCGAGATCGCCGCCGCCGGCGACGGCCCCCGGATTCTCATCCTCACGACGTTCGACCTCGACGACTACGTCTACGACGGCCTGCAGGCCGGTGCGAGCGGCTTCCTGCTGAAGGACGTGCCGGCCGAGACGCTCTTCGAGGCGGTCCGCGTCGTCGCAGCGGGTGACGCACTCCTCGCCCCCGCGATCACTCGCCGGCTGATCGCCGAGTTCGCACGGCTACG
This sequence comes from Gaiellaceae bacterium, assembly GCA_036257855.1. Taxonomy (GTDB): domain Bacteria; phylum Actinomycetota; class Thermoleophilia; order Gaiellales; family Gaiellaceae; genus GMQP-bins7. Next base: position 1,517 of record DATAET010000191.1, read on the forward strand.
CCCTCGCCAGGTACGGCCGGACGCACTCTCCGCTCTCACGCCTCGCGAGACCGAGATCCTCGGTCTGGTCGCCGAGGGGCTCTCGAACAGCGAGATCGCGACCCGCCTCGTGCTGAGCGACGAGACCGTCAAGACGCACGTCAGCCACGTCCTCCACAAGCTGAGCCTCCGGGACCGCGCACAGGCGGTCGTGGTCGCGTACGAGTCAGGACTCGTGGTGCCACGGGCATAGCCGTAGGGCAGAGGGGGCTGCGGTGGGGGCCTAGGCCAGGAACGCCCGGTTCGCCGCGAGCGCCTCGAGGATGCGGTCGACGTCCTCCTCCACGTTGTAGAGATGCAGCGAGACGCGCAGGTTCGAATCGCGCGTGGACGTCACGATCCGCTCGGCAGCGAGCGCCTCGACGAGGGCGTTCGGATCGGTCGACACGACGCAGACGAGCGGGCCGTACTCGTTCGCGCCGCGCGAAGTCGCGATGGTCGCATGCAGCCCGTCGAGGCCGACGAGGAGCCGGTCGACGAGGCCACGGACGTGCTCCTGGATCGCCGGGACGCCGACCCCAGCGACGAGCTCCATGCCCGCGACCCCGGGGTAGAGGGACGGCACGGGCGGCGTCCCGCTGTCGAACCGCCGCGCGCTCGCGTGCGGCGAGTAGTCGGCGATGGACATGGCGAAGATGTCCTCGTCGGCGAACCACCCGG
>DATAET010000192.1:0-13002 GCA_036257855.1 Gaiellaceae bacterium
AAGGGCAAGCAGGGGCGCTTCCGCCAGAACCTGCTCGGCAAGCGCGTCGACTACTCGGGGCGTTCGGTGATCGTCGCCGGCCCGAACCTGAAGCTCCACCAGTGTGGGCTGCCGAAGCTCATGGCGCTCGAGCTCTTCAAGCCGTTCATCATGAGCCGGCTCGTCGAGCGGAAGGCCGTCCAGAACATCAAGGCGGCCAAGAAGATGGTCGAGTCGATGATCCCGGAGGTCTGGGACGTCCTCGAGGAGGTCATCGCCGAGCACCCGGTCCTCCTGAACCGGGCGCCGACGCTGCACCGTCTCGGGATCCAGGCCTTCGAGCCCGTGCTCGTCGAGGGCAAGGCCATCCAGGTGCACCCGCTCGTGTGCCAGGCGTTCAACGCGGACTTCGACGGCGACCAGATGGCGGTCCACCTCCCGCTCTCCGCGGAGGCGCAGGCCGAGGCACGCGTCCTCATGCTTTCCTCGAACAACATCCTGTCGCCCGCCAGTGGGCGTCCGCTGGCGACCCCGAGCCAGGACATGGTGCTCGGGGCGTACTTCCTGACGTACTGCGAGTACGACCTCGAGAAGCTCGGAGCCGAGAAGACGGCGAAGGCGGTCGGGGCGAAGGGCCTCAAGCGCTACCGCACGGAGGAGGACGTCGAGTTCGCCGTCGAGTCGAGCTCGTTGCGGTACCAGGATCCGATCGAGTACGACTGGAACGGCGAGCGCATCGTCACGACCCCCGGCCGCGTCATCTTCAACGCCGAGGTCGAGCGGGCCCTCGACGAGGCGACGGCAGGCGAGTTCGAGGGCCATCCGTTCCTCAACAAGACGCTCACGAAGCGCGAGCTCGACGCCTTCATCGGCGATCTCGTGGAGCACTACGGCCCGAACACGATCGCGGCGGCGCTCGACATGATCAAGTCGGTCACGTTCCGGTTCGCGACGCGTGCGGGGATCACGATCTCGAAGAACGACATCGTCATCCCAGGCGACAAGGACGAGATCCTCGCGCGCTTCGAGGACGAGGTCTCGAAGGTCGGCAAGGAGTACGACCGCGGCCTGATGACCGAGGAGGAGCGCGACGAGCGCATCATCGCCATCTGGACGCGAGCGACCGACGAGGTCGCGGACCGGATGATGGACAACCTCGAGGAGACGAACCCGATTTTCATGATGGCCAACTCCGGTGCGCGCGGATCCTTCAACCAGATCCGCCAGCTCGCCGGCATGCGTGGCCTCATGGCCGATCCGAAGGGCGAGATCATCGCTCGCCCGATCAAGGCCAACTTCATGGAGGGGCTCACCGTCCTCGAGTACTTCATCTCGACGCACGGTGCCCGCAAGGGTCTCGCGGATACGGCGCTCCGCACCGCCGACTCCGGGTACCTGACACGCCGTCTCGTCGACGTCTCTCAGGACGTCATCGTCCGCGAAGAGGACTGCGGCACCGACGAGCGCATCGACGCCCCGCTCATCCTCGACGACGCCCCGAACAAGAGCGTCGCCGGGCGAGTGGCAGCGGAGGACATCCGCAAGCCGCTGAAGGACGGCAAGCCCGGCAAGACGGTGATCGTCGAGAAGGGGTCCGAGATCACCATGAGCCTCTTGCGGAAGATCGTCGAGGAGTTCGCGGAGCACGCGGACACGGCGACGATCCCGGTTCGCTCGGTGCTCAAGTGCCGCAGCGAGTGGGGGCTCTGCCGGCTCTGCTACGGCACCTTCCTCGCCACCGGCGGCATGGCGGCGATCGGCGACGCGGTGGGCATCATCGCCGCTCAGTCCATCGGCGAGCCCGGAACCCAGCTGACGATGCGCACGTTCCACACGGGCGGCGTCGCAGGCGCCGACATCACGCACGGTCTCCCGCGCGTCGTCGAGATCTTCGAGGCGCGGAACCCGAAGGGTGCGGGAACGCTCGCCGACGTCTCCGGGAAGGTCGACATCGAGGACGCCGAGCGGACGATCAAGGTGACGGTCACTCCGACCGCACTCGACGCGAGCGGCGAGCTGCCGGAGCCGAAGGAGTACAGCTTCCCCCGGCGCACCCGCCTGCTCGTGAAGCAGGGTCAGACCGTCGAAGCGGGCGACGCTCTCAACGAGGGCTCGCTGAACCCGGCGGACCTCCTGCTCCTCAAGTCGGCGACGCCGACCGAGCTCTACCTCGTCAACGAGGTGCAGAAGGTCTACAAGTCGCAGGGCGTGGAGATCCACGACAAGCACATCGAGCTGATCGTTCGCCAGATGCTCAAGAAGGTCCGCGTCGACAGTGCAGGCGATACGGCGCTCCTCCCGGGGCAGCTCGTGGACAGGGTCGTCCTCGAGCGCGAGAACGCCCGCGTGAAGAAGGAGAAGGGCGAGCTCGCGACCTTCGAGCCGATCATCCTGGGCATCACGAAGGCGTCGCTCGCGACGGAGTCCTTCCTCTCCGCAGCGTCCTTCCAGGAGACCACGAAGGTGCTGACGGACGCTGCCATCGAGGGCAAGGTCGACCATCTGAACGGGCTCAAGGAGAACGTGATCATCGGGAAGCTGATCCCGGCGGCCACCGGCCTCAAGCAGTACCGGCAGATCGCGATCGAGCCCACCGAGCCGCTTCCCGTCACCTTCGCGCGACCCGAGGCCGAAGCGGAGCTGCTCGCCGCGCTCGAAGAGATCGGCGACGGCGACGGGTTCGACTTCGATGCACTCGACCTGACGCTCGAGGAGCCTTCGCTCGACGTCGAGGGCGAGAGCATCGAGGTCGAGCCGCCCGCAGAGGAGGAGTAGCAACTCCGAGGAAGGAGTCGGGGCGATCCGTCTCGACTCCTTCCTCAGCTCTTTCTGGTACCTGTGATGCCCGTGTGCAGGGCTTTCATCGCAGTCGCCGCGGCCGCCGCTCTCGCGATTCTCGCCTGGCCGACCTCCGCCACGAAGGCGGCACTCTCGTGTGGCCTGCCTGACGCGCAGACGACGTGGATCGACTTCGCGGACAGCTCCGTGTCGTTCTGGCGCGAGCGTTTCGCGCGGCCCGGGGTCGTCATCGCGACCGGCGGTGCGGGGATCGCCTCGGAGGCCCGCGCCGCCGGCGCGGGCACGGTGCATTGGGACATGTACCTGCGCAAGCGGGTCGGCACCCCTTCAGATCCGGCCGATCCCACACTCATCGAGAAGCGCGCGGACGCCCTCTTCGACTACGCGGTGTCGGTTTCCGGATGTCCCACGCCTCTGATCGCGCTGAACGAGCTCTGGGGCGCGTCGCTGCCGACGCCGCTGACTCCCACGGCGGACCTCTATCGGGCGAACGTGCTGCGGTTCCTCAGCCGCCTCACCGAGCGCGGCGCGAGGCCGGCGCTGCTCGTCTCGAGCGAACCGTTCACGGGAGGTGACGCCGCGCCCTGGTGGAGGTCCGTCGCGTCCGTCTCCGACCTCGTGCTCGAGAAGTACGCGAACGCAAACGTCATCTGGCGCGACGGCCCGATCGACGGCTCGCGTCGTCTGCGCGTCCGCTACCGGCAGTCGGCGGCGAAGCTTCTCGCCGTCGGGGTGCCGGCGTCTCGCATCGGCATCATCGTCGGGTTCCAGACCGGCGCCGGGAACGGTGGTCGGGAAGGCCTCGAGCCACGCTCACGCTGGTTCGACGTCGTGAAGTGGCAGGCGCTCGCCGCGCGTGAGGTCGCACGTGAGCTCCGGCTCGCGCACGTGTGGTCGTGGGGCTGGGCTCAGCGCGACGAGCGGTCGAACGACCCGGACAAGACCGATGCCGCCTGCGTCTGGCTGTGGTCGCGCGACGCGAGCCTGTGCGATGCGCCCGCGATCCTCGGCAAGGAGCTCGACACGGATACGCGTACGGGTCAGCTGGATCTTCCGGCGGGAACCCGCTGCGTCTACGGGTCGACGCCGCTCACCGCCTCGGCGGTGGCCGCGCTCTCGAAGCTCACGCGTGACCGCGAGCTTGCGTTGACGGCGCTCGTCGTGCGTGCGATCGAGCGCGAGCGGACACGTGTCTCACCGTCCCACGCGCTCGTGCTCGAACGGCGAATCGTCGGCATCCGCTTCGGCGGAAGCGCTGCGGCATTCCGCGCGGCTGTCGCGGCGGCGGGCGCGAGTCAGAGTGTCGCGCGCGGCGTCATCGGCGACGAGTTGCGCACGCGAGACATCGTTGCTCGCCTGACAGTTTCGCGCGTGTCGGCGCTCGACGTCGAACGGTTCCGGTCGACCTACGCGCCGGTGCTCGCGCGCGAGCTCGTCGCTTCGCCCGCGCCGAGCTGGCTGCCGAAAGGCCGCGGCGTCGCCATCGCGTCTTCGGCCCCCGATGCCGTCTTCCGCGTGCCGACGGGGCGTACCGCCACCATCCGAACGGTCGAGGGGACGTTCACGGTCGAGGCGCACGGCGACACGACCGCCCTCGCGGCTCTTCCGTACGACCAGGCCCGCCCGGCGATCGTTCGTGAGCTCCGCGCGGAGCGGCGAGCAGACGCTTACTCGGCGTGGACGCTCAAGATGCAGGCGGCTGCGGAGAGCAAGCTCGTCTGCGAGCGCGACCGGCTCCCCGAGCTCGGTGTGGTCGACCTGTCGTGGTACGCGCCGTTCCTCTCGCTCGACGAGCCCGAGGCCGCGCGCTGGGCCGCTTCGCGCCGCTAGGAGCTCGAGCTAGGCGACGTCTCGGTTCGGGCGCTTCCCGGCGGTCACGACCATGTCGCGTCCCGAGCTTTTCGCGAGGGCCAGCGCGGCGTCCGTCCGAACGATCAGCGCGGTCGCGTCGTCGTTCCCGAGGAGCTCTGCTGCTCCGCCCGAGAACGAGACGACGCCGATCTCCGGGAGCGGACGCTCCCGCAGGGCGCTCTGGAACCGCTCGAACAACCGCTCGGCGTCCCGGCTGTCGGCGTGCGAGAGGAGCACGCCAAAACGCCCGCCGCTGATGCGGCATGGCAGGTCGCGCGGGCCCGTGACGTCGCTCAGGACCTCCGCGATCTTGGCAAGCACGCCGTCGGCTGCGAGATGCCCGATCCGCGCGTTGATGGTCGTGAGCCGGTCGACGTCGAGCATGAGGAGGGCGAGCTGCTCGCCCCGTCGTCGAGAGCGATGGATCTCGCGATCCAGGAGCGCGTGGAACGCAGGGCGGTCGTACAGGTCGGTGAGCGGGTCGCGCTCCGGCACGGGGTCGGGCTCGCGGAGCTCGAGCGACGTCTCGAGGGCGGGGCGGGTGATGCTGAGGACGTTCTCGAGCGACGAGATGTCGATCTCGCTGAAGCGGCGATCGGGCGTTCTCGTCAGCACCGCGAGCATCCCCGGATCGGTCGATGAGTCGAGCAGCGGGATGGCGAGACCGCCCCGGATCGGGTTGTCGCCGCGCGGGCCTTCGTCGCCGTTGAACGACACCTGGATCGCCCGAGCGCCGCGGTAGTCGGGAACGCCGAGGCCCCCGACCTGGGCGACCTCCGACTGCGAGAGCCCGACCGTCGCCAGGATCGGCTCGCGTGTCGTGCCGACGATGGCGACCGCAGCATCGGCCGCGGTCTGCTCGCGCGCGAGCTCGAGAACGCGTACGACGTTCGAGTGGTCGGGCGTCTCGACCGAGGCGGCGCCGCCGGGTATGGAGCCGGAGATCGCCGCCGTGATGCGCGCGGGCAGCGTCTGGTTGAGCGCGTCGTTCAGGGTCTGGGCGAACTCGGCGAGCCTGCTGTCGTAGCGCTGGAGCATCGTCGTCACGATCTCCTCGCTGCGGCCGAGCATCCGCCTCAGCGCAACGACGAAGAGGGACAGGCAGAGCACGCCGAGCAGGAGAGCGCTGAGGGAGAGAGCAACGGTCGTCCCCGATTCCGGCACCAGCGAATTACTAGCGTGCGGACCGGTCGACATCCCCCGGCGCCGCAGACCTCTGCCGTACAAGTCCGACAGGACCGGGCGCTACCGTGATCTCGACCCGTGGAGACGTTGTCGGAGATCCCCGTCGTACGCGTTCCGGCGATGGACGTCGAGACGACGGACGAAGATCCTGTCGGTGTCCGCGTCAGCCGCTGGGCTCAGGTGGAGGTCCCGCGTGGGCGACGGCCATCCCCGACGACGATCGCCGTCGTGGCAGTGCTCGCCGGGATCGCGGCGATGGCCCTCGGGACGGCGGCCGTCTTCACGTCGGGCGACGGCGGAACGTCCTCCGCCGTCTCGACGGACGCGCGGTCTCTCACGGCCTCCGGAGTCGAGCCGCGGGTGCTCGCGCTCCTCGCGAAGCCGAGTACGCAGCGCATCGTGTTCAGTCGGTCGGGCGGACGTCTCGTGCTCGCCGTGGGGAGCGGCGGTCGAGCGGCGATCCTCCTGCGCGGCCTCGAGCGAGCCGCTCCGGGCAAGCCCTATGTCGCCTGGGTGCTGGCGCCGGGCTCGCGACCCGTGGTAGCCGCACGCTTCGTCGGCGCCGAGCGGGCCGTGTTCCTCTCGAGGCGCATCCGACCGAAGACGAGCGTGGTCGTCTCGATCGAGCGCCCCGTCGGTAGAGCCGGAGCCTCGCACGACTCCGTCGCGACGCGGGGCTAGTCGGCTGGATTAGTCGGCTGGGTAGTCGCCCGGCTCGGCGCCAGGTCGGAGCTCGCCCGCCCTTGCGACGTCGGCGCGGTCCTTGCCGAACTCCTTCGCCCTGTAGAGCGCCGCGTCCGCCCGCTCGAAGATGCTCGCCGGCGTATCGCCGTGGAGAAGCTCGGCGATGCCGCCGGACAACCGGAGGCGGTGCTCGTCCTGCCCGAGAGCGGTACCGCGCATCGAGTTGTGGACACGTCGGAAGAGCTGCTCGCCGTCCTCCGCGGACGACTCCGGCATGATCACGGCGAACTCGTCGCCGCCGATGCGGCAGGCGACGTCGACCGAGCGCACCGCCTCCCGGAGCCGGTCGGCCGCCTGCGCGAGGACACGGTCGCCTGCGAGATGGCCGATCTGGTCGTTGATCGACTTGAAGTCGTCGAGGTCGAAGACGATGAGTGTGAGCTTCCTCGTGTACCGGTGCGCGCGCGTCACCTCGCGGCGGAGCGTCTCGTGGAAGAAGCGCTGGTTGAACAGCCCGGTGAGCGCGTCCGTCTCGGCCAGCTTGCGTGCCTCGCCGTAGCGGCGCGCGTTCTCGATCGCGGAGATGGAGCTCGCAGCGAGGTTCTCCGCCTGTTCGATCTGCTGCGCCTCGGGCTCCTGATCGGGGGACCGCCAGAAGAGCGACAGCGTCCCCACGGGACGGAGCTCGCGGCCCATCAGCGGGATGAATGCTCCTCCGCGAATGAGGTCGGCGTCGACCCCCTCTCGATCCCGTCCGTAGCGGTAGCTGACGGTGATCGTTCCCGGAAGCGTTCCGACGACGCCCGATGTGGGCGGCCGGGCGGCCTCCTGGGCGGTCATTCCGCGCGTGACGACGGCAGGGGCTCCGTCCTGGCGCTCGACGACCATCATCGCTGCGTCGATCGCCGGGATCTCCATCGCCGCGTCGAGCACGCGATCCATCAGCTCCTCGAGGTCGATCGAGCCTCCGAGCTCGCCGAAGAGCCGGTTCCGGCGACTCTCCTGCTCGGCTCGCTCGAGGGCCTCGGACAGGCCTCCGGCCAGCTCGTCCATCTTGCTCCGCATCTCGGCGACGGCGCGCACGAGCTCGTCGTCCGGCACAGGGCCCGCTGACCGGCGACGCGTCGCGACGACGGCGACGACGACGGCCGCGACGACCGCGACCGCCGCGACGACCACGATCGTCATCGCCATGGCTCGAGCCTCCTCATTCGCGAACTACTCTCCTTGTACTCGCGCAAACGGGGGATGCAACCTCGAACGAGGTACCCCGCTCGCACTGTACTCGGCAAGCTGGACGCCGAAGGCGCCCGGAGAGCTAGGTCACGCCTGGATTTCTCGAGCCCGGAACGACGACGACCACTGTCCCTGGACCGGCCTGTCTCGCCTGCCAGAGAGCATGCTCGGTACGACCGAGCGCGGCCGCCGCATCGTCGCCCTCGACGAATTCGGTCACGCCGGCGGTGAGCGCCACACGCTCGGCGCCCTCGGGCAGCTCGAGCGACGCGCGCAGCGCGTCGACGAGCGTCTCCGCGTCGTCGATCGTCGCGTCGACGAGGACCAGGGCGAACACCGCTTGGGCGAGCCGGTGCACCGAGCCGTTGCCGACGCCGCGATCCAGGAACTGCGCGATGTCGCCGAGCAGAGCATCCGCGACGTCACGCCCCAGCTGCTCTCCGACGCGAGCGATCCCGTCGACCTCGAGCAACGCCAGCGCGAGTGAGCGTCCGGCCTCGCGGGCGTCCGGCAGCACGTGGGCGAGCGCGTCAAGCGCATCGCTGCGTAGCTCGTCCGACGCGCTCTCGCGTCGATCCGACCTTTGCGTGTCACCGTTGCCGAGCAACGTTCTTTCCTCCTGCGCTGCCCCGACGGCGACGAGCGGACGCGCCGATGCCGCCTCGGCCCGCGCGACGAGCGAGGCGACGGATTCGTTGGGCCGCCACTCTGCGTATCCGACCGTGAACGTCGGCTGGCCCCCGCCCCCGAGGGCTCGCCGCGCTTCCTCGCGGAGCCGCGCCGTGAGCCTCGTCGCGCCGGTCTCGCGCGTCTCGGGCAGCAGGATCGCGAGCTGGCGGTCGCCGCGGCGGCAGGAGATGTCCGTTCCGCGGGTGACGCGCGTGACCAGCCGCGCCATCTCGCCGAGGCCGGGTGGTTCGCGGTCGTTTCCTGCGACCCCCGCGCCCCCTACTTCGACGAAGACGACGGAGAGCGGACGACCCGTCTTCTGGGCCCTCGCCACCTCCCGCTCGAGCTCGAGCTCGTAGCCGCGTGGATCGAGCACTCCCGTCGTCGGGTCGACCCGCGTCCTCTCCTCGACGTCCGCGAACCGCCGTGCGTTCGCGAGCGCGACCTCAGCGTCGTCGACGAGTGCTCTCAGCACACTCGCCTGCTCGGTGCGAAATGCCCCAGACGAGGTCGAGAAGACGGCCAGGACTCCGGGGGCACGCGCGCTCGCACCGACGGGGGTCACGTGCGCCGAGCGGAAGAGATGTGCCTCGGGCTCATCGAGAGGCGCGCTCGTCCACTCGATGGTCGCCGCGCGAAGCACACTCGCGTCCGGTGAGCCGAACGTCCGCTCGAGTAGATCGGAGTCCGCGCCGGGACCGAGGGACGCGGTGATGCGTCGCCCGCCCGGTCCCTCCAGGCTGAGGACCACGGCCTCGGCGGCGGTGCGTGAGGCGGCCTCGGCGACGAGCGCGTCGACGAGAGCGTCGAAGTCGAGCGTCAGGAACGCGGCGGGTCGGGCAGCCGTGGCCTCGACGACTCGCGCTATCGCCTGGGCGACGCTGGTCGATATCCCCTCGAGATGAGCGTCCACGCTCCTCAGGATCTCGTCCGTCTGCCGGCTCGAGCGGACGTGGACCAGTCGCAGGGCGAGCAGTAGCGCACCCGCCACGACGAGCGCGCACGCGACCACGACCACGATCACCATCGCTAGCGAACCACCTCCTCGCCACGCGCACTGTATTCGGGTGACCTGGCCGCAGCTAAGAGCGCGAAAAGAGGGGCTCTGCTACCATTCCGCGGCCGGTTGGCGGGTGCTCCCTCTCCCCGCCTGCCTTTCTGTGTGAGGAAATCGACCAACCGTCCGTAGGAGAACGCGTGCCCACAGTCAACCAGCTCGTCCGCAAGGGCCGGACGACGCCGAAGATGAAGACGAAGACCCCTGCGCTCCGGGGTGCGCCGCAGAAGCGCGGCGTGTGCACGCGCGTCTACACGACGACGCCGAAGAAGCCGAACTCCGCCCTGCGCAAGGTCGCGCGAGTACGCCTGACCAACGGGATGGAGGTCGGTGCCTACATCCCCGGCGAGGGGCACAACCTGCAGGAGCACTCCGTGGTGCTCGTTCGCGGCGGTCGCGTGAAGGACCTCCCGGGATTCCGGTACAAGGTCATCCGCGGCGGGCTCGATTCCGCGGGCGTCTCCGAGCGCCGCCAGGCCCGCTCGAAGTACGGCGCGAAGAAGGCGTAGGACACCGGATGCCCCGCCGCGCAGAGATCCAGCCACGCCAGATCGAGGCCGATGCCGTCCACGGCTCGGTGCTCGTCGCGCAGCTCGTCAACCGGCTGATGCTGAACGGCAAGAAGTCGATCGCCGAGCGGACCGTGTACGACGCGCTCGCGATCTCGGCCGAGAAGACCGGCAAGCCTCAGCTCGAGGTGCTCGAGCAGGCCGTGAAGAGCGTGACCCCCGTGCTCGAGGTTCGTTCTCGCCGGGTCGGCGGCGCGAACTACCAGGTTCCCGTCGAGGTGCCGCAGAGGCGTGCGCGCACGCTCGCGCTGCGGTGGATCGTTCAGGCGGCCCGCGAGCGCCGCGAGAAGGGCATGTCCGCGAAGCTCGCCGGCGAGCTGATGGACGCGCTGAACCAGCAGGGCGGCGCCTACAAGAAGAAGGACGACATCTACCGGATGGCGCAGGCGAACAAGGCCTTCGCGCACTACCGCTGGTAGCGGGGACGCCGAGGTGTCTGCTGTAGCCACACCCGTCGGGCTCGACCGCGTCCGCAACATCGGGATCATGGCCCACATCGACGCGGGCAAGACCACGACGACGGAGCGCATCCTCTATTACACGGGCCGCACCCACAAGATGGGCGAGGTCCACGAGGGCGCCGCAACGATGGACTGGATGGCGCAGGAGCAGGAGCGCGGCATCACGATCACGTCGGCTGCGACGACCGCGGAGTGGCGCGATCATCGCATCAACATCATCGATACGCCCGGGCACGTGGACTTTACCGTGGAGGTCGAGCGCAGCCTCCGCGTGCTCGACGGCGCGGTCGCGGTCTTCGACTCGGTCGCGGGCGTGCAGCCGCAGTCCGAGACGGTCTGGCGCCAGGCCGACCGCTACGGCGTCCCCCGCATCGCGTTCATCAACAAGATGGACCGCACCGGCGCCGACTTCGCCGCCGCCGTGCAGTCGATGCGCGATCGCCTCGGGGCGCGTCCCGTTCCGATCCACGTCCCGATCGGCAGCGAGGACCAGTTCTCGGGGATCGTCGACCTCGTCGAGATGCATGCGATCACGTACTCGAACCCGCTCGGCACCGAGTTCACGATCGAAGACACCCCGGCGCAGCTGGCCGCGGCCGCCGAGGCGGGCCACCACGCGCTCATCGACCTCGTCGCCGAGTTCGACGACGAGCTCATGGAGACGTACCTCGGGGACGAGGCGTCGGTGACGCCGGAGATGATCCGCCGGGCGCTGCGCCGGGGGACGCTCGCCGGCGCGATCACCCCCGTCCTCGCCGGCTCGGCTTTCAAGAACAAGGGCGTACAGGCGCTCCTCGACGCGATCGTCGACTACCTCCCGAGCCCGCTCGACGTCCCGCCCGTCCAGGGGCTCGATCCGAAGACCGACGCGGAGGAGACCCGGCCTGCCGACTACGACGCCCCGTTCGCAGCGCTCGCCTTCAAGGTGATGAGCGACCCCTACGTCGGGAAGCTCACGTACTTCCGCGTCTACTCGGGCCAGGTCAAGGCCGGCGACCGGGTCCTGAACACGACGAACGGGAAGACCGAGCGGATCGGCCGGATCCTGCAGATGCACGCCAACCACCGCGAGGAGCGCGAGGAGATCGGCGCCGGCGAGATCGCCGCCGCCGTCGGGCTGAAGTTCACGACGACGGGGGACACGCTCGCCGTCGACGCGGCCCCGATCGTCCTCGAGCGGATGTCGTTCCCGGACCCGGTCATCTCCGTCGCCATCGAGCCGCGGACGAAGGCCGACCAGGACAAGCTTGCGACTGCGCTCCAGCGCCTCGCCGAGGAGGATCCGACCTTCCGCGTCTCGTCGGACGACGAGACCGGGCAGACGCTCATCGCGGGGATGGGCGAGCTGCACCTCGAGATCATCGTCGACCGCCTCCTGCGCGAGTTCGGCGTCGACGGCAACGTCGGCCGCCCGCAGGTCGCCTACCGCGAGACGATCACGCGCCCGGCGGAGAAGATCCAAGGCAGGTTCGTCCGTCAGACCGGCGGCTCGGGTCAGTACGGCGACGTCCAGATCAACCTCTTTCCGAACCCCGCGGAGGGCTACGAGTTCGTCGACAAGATCGTCGGCGGGAAGGTCCCGAAGGAGTACATCCCGGCAGTCGACCAGGGCATCCAGGAGGCGATGAGCTCGGGCATCGTCGCGGGCTATCCCGTCGTCGACGTCAAAGTCGAGCTGGTCGACGGCTCGTACCACGAGGTCGACTCGAGCGAGCGCTCCTTCAAGATCGCCGGCTCCATGGCGTTCAAGGAGGGCATGAAGCGGGCGAAGCCCAAGCTCCTCGAGCCGGTCATGTCGGTCGAGGTCGTGACACCCGACGAGTACCTCGGCGACGTCATTGGTAACCTGAACGGCCGTCGTGGCCGGGTCGAGCAGCTCGAGCCGGTCGGCGCGTCGCAGTCGATCCGCGCGAGCGTCCCGCTCTCGGAGATGTTCGGCTATGCGACCGACCTGCGCTCGATGAGCCAGGGCCGCGCGACGTTCACGATGCAGTTCGACCGCTACGAGGAAGTTCCGGCCACGATCGCCGAGGCGATCGTGGGAGGCGACAAGACAACGTAATCCCCAGGAAGACGAGCTCGGAGGATAGGAGCAGATGGCAAAGCAGAAGTTCGAGCGCACCAAGCCGCACGTCAACGTCGGCACGATCGGCCACATCGACCACGGCAAGACGACGCTCACGGCCGCGATCACGAAGGTCCTGTCGGAGGCCGGCACGAACACGGAGGAGACGTCCTTCGACGCGATCGACAAGGCACCGGAGGAGCGCCAGCGCGGGATCACGATCAACACCGCGCACGTCGAGTACGAGACGGAGAACCGGCACTACGCGCACGTCGACTGCCCGGGGCACGCCGACTACATCAAGAACATGATCACGGGCGCCGCCCAGATGGACGGCGCGATCCTCGTCGTATCGGCGGCCGACGGCCCGATGCCGCAGACACGCGAGCACATCCTGCTCGCCCGTCAGGTGGAGGTCCCCTCGATCGTCGTCGCGCTCAACAAGGC
>DATAET010000193.1:0-6516 GCA_036257855.1 Gaiellaceae bacterium
GTGCGCGACGCGCTTGCCGATGCCCGAGGCTCCGCGGTGCTCGTATACGTCCCGCACACGACTGCGGGGGTCGCGATCAACGAGCACGCCGACCCGGCCGTGGCACGGGACCTCGAGTCGGCGCTCGAGCGCATGGTCGACGACGGCTGGCCCTGGCAACACGTCGAGCCGGGCGAGGAGAACGCCCCGACGCACGTCCGCGCGTCGCTCGTGGGATCGAGCGTGGTCGTCCCGCTCCGGGACGACGGATCACTCGCTCTCGGGACGTGGCAGGGAATTTTCTTCTGCGAGTTCGACGGGCCTCGTGACCGGACGGTCGTCGTCTCCGTGCTGCAATAGCGTCATGGCTGCCCCCGTCACGAAAGGAGAGGAGCTCGAGCTCCGAATCGAGTCGCTCGCGTACGGCGGGAACGGAGTCGCGCGGCACGACGGATTCGTCGTCTTCGTGCGGGGAGCCCTACCGGGCGACGCGGTTCGCGCTCGAGTCACGAAGGTGAAGCGAGGCTTCGCCGAAGGCGTCGTGACCGACCTGATCACGCGGAGCGCCTCGCGTGTGTCGGCGCCATGCCGACACTTCGGGGCGTGTGGGGGTTGCCGCTTCCAGGATCTCGCGTACGACGCGCAGGTGGCCGAGAAGGACCGACAGGTGCGCGACGCGCTCGTCCGCATCGGCAGGTTCCGGGAGCCACCGCTCGAGCCGATCGTGCCGGCGGCCTCCCAGTTCGCGTACCGCAACAAGCTCGAGTACTCGTTCACGGCGAGCGCGGACGGGGTGGATCTCGGGTTCCATCGGGCCGGCCGCTGGGACGAGGTGCTCGGGATCGACGAGTGCCTCCTGACGACCGACCTTGGCAACGCGATCCGGCTCGCCGTGCGCGACTGGGCACGCGAAGAGCGGCTCGAGCCCTACGACCAGGCTGACGGGTCGGGGTATCTCCGTCACCTCGTCGTACGCGAGGGCCGCAACACGAATCAGGCCCTCGTCGTACTCGTGACCGCCCCTGGCGAGCGCTTCGAGACGGGGTACTTCGTGGACGTCCTCCGCAGGTTCCCCGAGGTGCGGTCGATTCACTGGGCGATCAACGACACACCCGCCGAGCAGACGAACCTGCCGACGCGGCTTCTCTGGGGAGAGGACGCGATCGAGGAGGAGATCCTCGGGCTCCGCTTCCGCGTGCGCCCGTCGGCGTTCCTGCAGACCAACACCGAGATGGCGGCTCGCCTGTACGAGCTCGCGCGAGAGTACGCGGCGCTCGGCGGGTCGGAGAACGTCTACGACCTGTACTGCGGCACCGGGACGATCGGGCTCGCGCTCGCCGGGAGCGCACGTTCCGTCTGGGGGCTCGAGATATCGGAGGAGGCGGTGGCGTGCGCCATCGAGAACGCCGAGCTCAACGGGATCGAGAACGCGCGCTTCTTCGCCGGGAACGTCGGCCAGACGATCGAGGAGCTCCGCGAGCAGGCCGGCAGTCCGGACGTTGTCGTCGTCGATCCACCGCGCGCGGGACTCGCCGGGAAGGCCCTGCGCAGGACTGGAGGCCTCGGCGCGGCCAGGATCGTCTATGTCTCGTGCAACCCGACGACGCTCGCGTCCGACCTGCAGGTTCTTCGCGACGAGTACGGGTACGAGCTCGAGCGCTGCCGTCCCGTGGACATGTTCCCGCACACGCCGCACGTCGAATCCGTGTCGGTGCTCACGGCGACTCCGTAGCGCGAGCGCGCCGAGCGTCGCGCCACACGAGGTCCGCGTTCGGCAGCAGGAAACCGAGGCAGACGGCAGGCAGTGCCGGGAGCCCCGAGACGTCGTGCCATGCCCAGACGAGCACCAGGGTGGCGGCGAGGAGGCCCGTCATCGTCAGCCAGGTCGCCGGAACACGGAGACCGAAGCGAGCGGCTGCCGCGAGGAACAGCCCGAAGAAGACGACGTCGGGCGGGCCGATGCTGACGGTCGCCGTCTCGCCGAGGTTGGGGAGGGCGACCGCAACGCGCTCGAAGATCCCGGGCCTCTGCTCGACGACGTACTCAGTCGGTCCCGCCGCGACCGACCAGATGTCGACCCACGGAACGAGCGCCGCGACGAGCGCCAGCCACCAGAGCTCCTCGAAGAGCGTCAGAAAACAGAAGCCCGCGAGGCCGTAACACGCGAGCTTGGCGACGTTCGCGCCCGAGTCGGCCCCGATCAGCGTGAGGAGGGCGGCGAGACCGCCGGCCGCGATCACGAGTGCGAGGAGCGTCCTCGTCGTCGTGCGCGCGAGCGGAAGCGCGAGCCAGATCACGGCGGCGAACGCGGGGAGCACAACGACTGCGTGGAAGGCCACGTCGAATCCCGACGGGAGATCCGGCAGGTGACCCGCGACGGCTCCGAAGATCACGAGCGCCGCCAGGAGCGTGGCGAGCGCGAGCGCGCGGGTCCGACTCAATACGGCGGTTGCTCGGCCCACCAGGGGCCGAGCGCCTTGAACGCGTTCCAGAACGCGGTCTTGGCGGGCTGCTCGTCGAGCGCCTCGTCGACGTCGGGTGTGACGAGGGCGCCGATCGTCGGCGTGAACCGCTGGATGACACCCGAAGCCGTGGGGTCGAGCTGCTCCGAGAGCGGGAACGCCAGATCGTTCAGAAACTCGACACTCCGCGCCCCCATCGCCACGACGAGTTTCGGCTGGACGATGTACAGCTCGCGCATGAGCCAGCTCGCTGCGTCGGACGGGTCCTCCGTCCCGAACTTGAGGCAGTTCGTGCCGTAGACGGCGAGCGGATCGACGTGGAGTCGCTGGAGCGACTTGAGCACGGCCTGACCAGATCGACCGAAGAAGGCGACGCCCTCGTGGATCTCGGAGGACTGTGGCGCGAACTTCAGGAGCAAGACGTCCGCGAGCGGGTGACCTGAGCCCACGACCGGGACACGCAGCTCGTCGCCGGCACGCGCGAGCTCGTCCCCGAGCTCGTTGATCTCGGAGATCGCCTTCTTCAGGTACCGCTCGTAGATCTCGTCGGTGGGCACGGCGGCGGGCACGGAGTCGAGAGCACCCTTCTCGCTCAGCGAACCTTTTCCTTGACCTGAGCCACCCACTTCAGCGACTGCAGGTAGGCGAGCGACTTCGGCCGGCGCAGGATCTCCGCCGCGCGCAGTGCGAGCATGAACTCCTCGGGCCCGTCGAAGCGGCGCATGCGCACCGCGCCGGTCCCGAGCCCCTGGAGCACGTGCGCGTCCGAGCCTGCGCCCTGAAGCAGCCGGTACTTACGCGCGAACCGCAGGGCCTCGTCGTTGAACGAGTCTCGCAGGAGCCTGGCGTTGTACACCTCGAACACGTCGATCTCGGCGAGGTGGCGGTGCACCGTCGCCGGATCGGGGATCGCATGCATGCGATCGAACGGATGGGGGAGGTAGACGAGGCCGCCCTGCTCCCGGATCGCGGCGATCGTGTCCCCGAACGTCATGCCGCGGGGGATCTCCTGTTCGAGGAAAAGGCCGATGACCTCTCCTTGCCCGTCGGTCTTCACCTCCTCTCCGGGGATGACGACGAGGTCACGGCCGCGCGCGAGCTCGACCGTCTCCAGCGCACCGCCGAACACGTTGTGATCGGTGACTGCGATGCCGCCGAGGCCGATGGCCTCGGCGTGATCGACGAGCTCCGCAGCCGGGATCGAGCAGTCGTGCGACCAGTCCGTATGGAGGTGGAGGTCGACGGTGATCCAGTCCCGATCGGCGAGCGGATCGTCGCTTCGCGGTGGCCGGGCACGGCGCTTGCGCGTGAGCTTCGAGTAGACGGCGTCGAGCTCCTCGGCGACATGATCGAAGCTCTGGCGCTCCGCCTCCCCTCGCGCGGTCTGTGCCGCCTCGAGCCGGCCGGAGCGGTCACGGGTGAGTTTCTCAACCGCGCGCTCCGGGTCGCCTCCGCCTCCGTCGACGACGGCCGCTTCACAGGCCGCCGCCTCGAGTGCAAGGCGCGCCTCGCCTCCCGGCGCGGAGACGAAGATCGCCGCCGGCCCGAGAGCCTCCGCACGCTGTGCGGCCGTTCGCGTGGAGCGCACGTGCACCCGAGGTCTGGTCGCGCGCGGGATCGCGGGCCGGAAGCCGAGGGGCTTGATGTGCAGCAGCGTCGCCTTCCAGTCGGGCAGCGTACGGAGCAGCCTGAGGATGGCCCGTGTGGTGACCCGGCCAGCCGCCTCGAGCTCCACGACGATCAGATCGGCTTTCGTCGTCGGCTCGAAGCGCTCGACGTCGACTCCGATCGGAACGATTCGGTAGTCGCCCTCGAAGCGGTGTGCGGCGGCCGCGGCCGTCTCCGGAGAGGTCGCGAGCAGCGCGTCGACCCGCGCGCGCAGGAGGTCGCGGCGGGAGCGCCTCGCCGGATACCCGAGTCGATCGACGGAGAAGAACGTCGCCGCCGTCAATGCGTTCGTGGTGGTGAGCGCGAGGTACGAGAGGCTCGGCAACCCCGGCTCGAAGCCGTGCACGAGATCGAAGCGTCCGCGTGCGAGAGCAAGGCGGAGATTTGCCCGGACCGCCACGGGCACACCCATGTGCGTCCGCCGCGACAGCGGAATCGAGGGCCCGACCGCGATGACCTCCGCGTCCTCGCCTCGCTGGAGCGCGCGACGTCCCGCGAGCAGGTCGCGTGCCCGTGACGACGGCGCGAGAACGGTCACCTCGTGTCCGAGCTTGCGGAGGGAGTCCGCCGCGCCGGCGACGTGCGCGTTGACCTCGTGCGGCTGCGACCACGCGAAAGGCGTGACGAAGCAGATCCGGAGGCTCACGCTTCGCAAGTTACAGCTTGTAACTTGGCGACATGAGCGTGGTCACGATCAAGGCGAGGGCGAACGGCCCGTACAAGGTCGAGGGCGCCGTGCGCGTAATCGACGCGGAGGGAAGCGAGTTCGAGATCCACCCGGGCGAGGGGATCGTGCTCTGCCGGTGCGGGCGTTCGCGGACGAAGCCCTTCTGCGACGCGTCGCACCGGCGCATCGGCTTCGTCGCCGACGACTTCGCGCCACGGGTTGCTCGGGGCCAGGACCAGCGGCCCGACCCCGAGCCGGCTCCCTAGGCCTTCGCGGCCGCCTTCGGCGTCTTCACCGCGTTCTTGACGATGAAGCGCTCGATGTCCTCGCGTGCCTCGTCGTCGCGGATCTGCTTCGGCGGGGACTTCATGAGGTACGCGCTCGGCGCCTCGAGCGAGCCCGCGATGCCGTTGTTCAGGGCGAGCTTCGCGAGCCGCACGGCGTCGATGACGATGCCGGCGGAGTTCGGCGAGTCCCAGACCTCGAGCTTCAACTCGACGTTGAGCGGCACGTCGCCGAACGACGAGCCCTCCATGCGGATGTAGGCCCATTTGCGGTCTGTCAGCCACGGGACGTAGTCGGACGGGCCGACATGAACGTTGTCGTCGCCGATGTCGTAGTCGAGCATCGACGTGACGGCGTTCGTCTTCGAGATCTTCTTGGACTCGAGACGCTCGCGCTCGAGCATGTTGCGGAAGTCGGAGTTGCCGCCGACGTTGAGCTGCATCGTACGGTCGAGGTGGACGCCCCGGTCGCCGAAGAGCGTGGTCAGCACGCGGTGCGTGATGGTCGCGCCGACCTGGGACTTGATGTCGTCGCCGATGATCGGGCAGCCGGCCTCCTGGAAGCGCTTCTGCCAGTACGGCTCGCGCGCGATGAAGACGGGCATGCAGTTGACCATCGCGACGCCGGCCTCGAGGATCTGCTCGGCGTACCACTTCGTCGCGGCCTCGGAGCCGACCGGAAGGTAGTTCACGACGACGTCCGTTCCCGTCTCCCTGAGGATCTTCACGACGTCGTCGGTCTGCCCCGGCGCCTTCTCGACGACCTGCGAGATGTACTTGCCGAGCCCGTCGTGCGTCATGCCGCGCGAGACCTTGACGCCGGTCTTCGGCACGTCCGAGAACTTGATCGTGTCGTTCGGGTACGCCCAGATCGCGTCGGCGAGGTCGACCCCGACCTTGCCCCTCACGACGTCGAAGGCTGCGGTGAACTCGATGTCCGAGATGTGGTACCCACCGAGGTCGACGTGCATCAGCCCGGGCACCGCGTCCGCGAGGCTCGCGTCCTTGTAGTACTCGACTCCCTGGAGGAGGGAGTTGGCGCAGTTCCCCACGCCGATGATCGCGACGCGCACCTTGTCCTTCGCGCGCGCGCCGTTCTTCGAGCCGTTCGTCGAGGCCATGAGTTCCTTTCCTTTGCGGTTGCTCACCGACGGGACGCCGAGCCCGTCGGCGAGCGCGGCGAGGATGACGTCGTTCGCGTTGGAGTCGCGGCGCGACGCCTCGGCACGGATCTCGCTCTTCAGCTCCTGCGAGACGCGGAGGAGAAGAACGGGGCTGGAGCCTGCTAGCACTTTGCGGCGCCGGCCGCTCGGCTCGTACGCGACGCCGAACTCCTCGGCGAGGATACCGACGGCGACGTCGTTGACGTTCGAGCCGCGTCGGGCGGTCTCCCGCACGAGCGCCCCCTTCAATGGAGCGGGCATCCTGACCAGGATGCCCGCTCTTTGCGATTTGC
>DATAET010000194.1:0-6880 GCA_036257855.1 Gaiellaceae bacterium
CTCCCGTCGCTGTAGCGCATGAGCACCGCTTCGAGCGGATGCCCGTCGGAGGTCCGGAAGAGTGTCTTGATCGTCCCGTCCGCCGACTCTCGTTCCGTGACGACGTCGAGCGTCGAGTACGGCACGGCCTCCGCGAGCGCTGCGCGCAGCGGCTTCGGAAGCGTCGTCATTTCGTCGTACGAAGTGGCGCCGCGGGTCGTCCACTCCCACACCTGGCGGGCGCGGTAGGCGGGCTCGCCGAGCTCGCCGAGAGTGCGTTCGAGAAGCGCGAGATCCACGGTGTGACGGTAGCGTGGACGCTCGCCATGATCGACCTGCGTTCCGACACGGCGACCCGGCCGTCCGAGGGGATGCGACGCTCCATCGCGGAGGCGGCCGTCGGCGACGAGCAGAAGCGCGAGGACCCTTCGGTGAACGCCCTGCAGGAGCGGGTCTCTGCGCTGCTCGGGCAGGAGGCTGCGATCTTCCTCCCCACGGCGACCATGGCGAACCAGATCGCGCTGAAGCTGCTGTCGCGTCCTGGGGACGTCCTCGTCGCCGAGCGACACGCCCACGTCCTCATCTACGAGTACGGCGGCCCGGGCGCGCACGCGGGCCTCGTCACCGTCGGGCTGCTCGGCGATCGCGGCCGGCTCACCGCCGCGCAGGTGCGGGACGCCGCGGAGCCGAGCACGAAGGTGGCCGACCAGCGCGTCGCCGTCCTCTCGCTCGAGAACACGCACAACAGCTCGGGTGGCCGGGTGTGGCCCGTTGGCCAGCTCCACGAGGTCGTCGACGCCGCCCACGAGCTCGGCCTTGGGGTCCACCTCGACGGCGCCCGGCTCCTGAACGCCGCCGTCGCGCTCGGCTTGCCCCCCTCCGAGCTCGCGAGCCGCTTCGACACCGTGACGCTCTGTCTCTCCAAGGGGCTCGGCTGTCCGCTCGGGGCGCTTCTCGCCGGCTCGCGCGAGCTCATGGAACGCGCATGGCGCGAGAAGCACCTCTTCGGCGGGGCGATGCGCCAGGCTGGCGTCGTCGCGGCCGCCGGCCTGTATGCGCTCGACCACCACGTCGACCGGCTCGCGGAGGATCATGCGCGCGCGCGGCGGCTCGGGGAGGCGCTTGCCGAGGCCGGTGTTCCCGTCGACCTCGAGCAGGTCGAGACGAACTTCGTCCAGGTCGACGTGGGTGCGCTCGGGCTCGAGCGAGCGGATGCGCTCGCCCGACTCCAGGCTCGCGGCGTCGGCCTCTCAGCGACGATCCATCCAACGGTGCTGCGCGCCGTCACGCACCTGGACGTCACCGACGACGACGTCGACCGGGCCGCCGAGCTGATTCCCGAGGCGCTCCTCGCCGGCGCGGTGGCGTCCGCCTAGCGGACCTTGAGCGCAGGGCTCGCGACCCGGTCGGCCGGATACCACAGGCGGAACTGTGAGCCCTTCGGAGCGAGCACCGTGCGGGAGAAGTACCCATGCGCGTTCGTCCGGCGTGTCCCTCCGAGCGCCTCCCAGCGCCCCGATACGAAATGCTGGAGCACGTAGCGCTGCGGCCCGCTCCCGGGTCGGACCTGTCCCCACAGTCCGACGCGGCCGTCGTGGCGGGAGACCTGCGCGAGCGGGAGCATCATCGCGGCGCGGGCCGGCTTGGGTTTGCCGTCGACGGTCTCGAGACCGCTCTGCCAGCGCGCGAGCTCGGGCTCGTCTCGGTAGAGGTAGTGGATGAGGAGGTCGACCTTCGGCGCCTCGTACACCCTGCGAGCGGACTCTCCGATGTACAGCGCCTGGTTCGCGTAGGAGACGCCGAACGCGTCAGGCGGGTTCGTCTGGTATGCGTACTCCGTGAGCCAGATGCGCGCCGAGGGAAACGCCTGCCCGACGACCCGCAGCAGACGCTCGAGCGTCGCCATCGTGATCGTCTTGCAGGAGCAGCCGCCGGCGAAAGGCGTGTCGCCCGCATAGACCGGGTACGGATGGTGCGCGTAGGCGTCGAGACGGGCGCCTGCCCGGTCCATCCGGTGGATGAAGTCGACCGGCGACACCCCACCGTTCCCCCCGCGGGGAGCGGTGACGCCTCCGGCGACGCGCGCAGCGCGGTTCACGGACTTGATCGCGGCGTAGCCCGGGTTGAGGATCCGTGCGACGTATGTCTCGGGCGACGCGGGCCTGAGCCAGAGCGGCTTGTTGGGCTCGTTCCACATGACCCAGCGACGGACGAACCGGTAGCGCAGCGCCGCCTCCCGGGCGAAGCTCGCGAAGTCGGCTCCGTCCGCCGGGGCGACGTTCGGACCGGCCCCCGCGTTCGCCCAGCCGGGCGTGCCCCAGAGAGTGACGACGGGATCGAGGCCGCGTGCACGAAGCGCGCCGAGCAGCCGGTCCGGGCGGCCCCATCTGAACTGACCGGGCGCGGTCTCGACCTGGTCCCAGCGAAGCGTCACCCGAACGGCGTCGAGGCCGAGGCGGTCGAGCTGGGCGACGCGATCGGACAGCTTCCCTGGCCCGAACTCGAGCCAGGCGTCGTCCTGGATGCCGAACTCGACACCGCTCGATGCCCCGGCGGGCGCGGCCGAAACCACAAAACCCGCGGCGAACAGGACCAGCACGACGCCGAGCTTCGATCGCATCCCTGGTTCCTACCCGTTCGGGCGCTGTGTGTCGCGCTCACTTCACGGCTTCCTTACGACATCCGAAACGGCCTTCAGCGGTTGCCGGCCTCGAAGAACGCGACGACGACGACCCCGTAGCCGGCCAGAAGCAGCACGCCGCGAACACGGCTCGAACGTCCGTCGGCGAGCAGGAGCGCCGCATACACGACCGAGCCCGCGAGAGCCGCGATCTCCACCGCCCGGAAGCTGAGCGCGAGTGGCTCGATGAGCCATGACAGGAGCGCGACCGCGGGGATGAGGAACACCGCCACCTGCGCCGCCGACGAAAGCGCGATCTCGCCCGCGAGCGCGATCTTGCCGCGGAAGGCGACGACGACGGCGCCTCCGTGCTCGGCGGCGTTGCCGACGATCGCGACGATCACGGCCGCGACGAAGAAGTCGCTCAGACCCGCCTGCTCAGCGAACACCTCGAGCGAGCCGACGAGGATCTCGGCGACGAAGGCGGTCGCCACGGTCGCGAGCCCGAGCACGACCAGCGAGCCTCGAAGCGACCAGCCCTCGATCTCGTCGTCCGAGGCGACGTGCTGGGCACGGTGGCGTCGGAGCGAGTACCAGGTGACGATCACGTACACGGCGAGGAGCACGACGGAGATCGCGGCGGAGACCCTCGCGAGCGAGTCCCGGTTGGGATCCCCGCTCCAGCCTGCGACCGAGGGGATGAGGAAGACGGCTGTCGCGAAGGCGACGAGGCCGAGCGAGAGGAAGCTCGACCGGCGATCGAGCTCTCCGCGGCCTCCGGCGACCAGGGCTGCGCCGAGCACGAGTAGAAGGTTGGAGACGACGCTTCCCGTGAGCGACCCGCGCACGACTTCCGTGAGCCCGTCGTTCACGGCGAGGAGCGCGATGATCAGCTCGGGTGCGTTGCCGAACGTCGCGTTCAGGAATCCGCCGATTCCGGGGCCCGTGTGCTCGGCCGCGTGCTCCGTCGCCTCGCCGATTAGCCACGCGAGCGGGACGAGCGAGAGGGCCGCGAGGACGAACTCCGCCGTCTCAGAGATCGAGCCGGCGTGGTGGAGGGCGATCGTGAGCGGCGCGAGGGCGAGCGACGCGAAGAGGGCTCGGCGTACCACCGCCGAGGACAGTAGTCAGCCCGCCGTCTGGACTGCCACGCGTGCGTCGTCCGGTGCTCGTTGTCGCCACTGCCTGAAAACCAGCCTCTTGTCAAGTCTTGCGGCCGGCGACGCGAGATGAACACAATCGGTGCGTGGAAGAAGCTGTCGCAGGGGTCGGGCTCCCTCTCCGGGTACAGGACGAGGTCGCGTGCCGCCACTGCGACGTCCACTGCGAGAAAGTCGTCTACCCGGCGGCATGCCTGCACAGGGCGTGTCCCTTCGTCTACGCGTACCAGGCGTGGGGCCACACGTACGTCGGCTGCATGCAGAAGATCTTCGATGTCGAGATCGACCTCGACCTGCTCGAGGAGGCCGAGGCGGGACGTGGCGGCTTCGGCGCCGTGCGCGCCGTTCGCCCGCCGCTCCCGATGTGTGAGGTCGAGGTGGTCGGCACGTATCCGCACCGCGAGGACGACCTCGGCTGCCGGAACCCCGAGTTCCACGAGTTGCCGCGCGAGCGCGCGTCGTTCCGCGTGTTCGCCACGGTTGCCGACTGAGCACTAGCGGCGACGCGCCCAGCGACGAACGCCGCGACGGCGCAGATCCTTCAGCAGGTCGACGTCGGCCGTGCTCAACCCGTCCTTCGGCCACGTCTCGAGCACCGCGGGCAGCTTTCGGAAGGCCGGGTGCCCGAGGAATGTGGCGAGCCCTTGGCCGAGTTTGCCGTTCGGCACGACCTCGTGTCGGTCTCGATTCGAGCCGAGCGCCGTCTTCGCGTCGTTGACGTGCAGGAGGCGGAGCCGGCCGAGGCCGAGTCGCTCATCCAGGTCCCCGAGGGCGTCGTCGAGCGCTGACGCGCTCGTCACGTCGACCCCGGACGCCCACCAGTGGCACGAGTCGAGGCACACGCCCAGCCGACGGTGGCCGTCCACCGCCTCGCAGAGCGCGCCGAGCTCGGCGATCGAGCGCCCGATGGTGCCGCCCGCCCCAGCCGCATTCTCGAGACAGAGCCAGAGCTTGTCGGTCGTCAGCAAGAGGAGCTCCCGGAGCGCCGGTGTCACCGTCTTCACCGCGTCGCCGAACCCGTAGCCGAGGTGGGACCCGACATGGAAGACGACCGCGTCGGCTCGGATGCTCCTCGCCGTCTCCAGCGTCGCTGCGAGCGCGTCGAAGGACTTCTTACGGATCTCTGTGTCACGGCTCGCCAGATTCACCAGGTAGAGGGCGTGACAGGCGACGTGCCTCACGCGGGCCTCGCGCCTGCGCTTGCGAAAGCGGGCCAGCTCCTCCTTCGTGTGCGCCGTCGGCCTCCACATCTGCGGGCTCTGCGTGAAGACCTGAACGGCGTTCCCGCCGATCTCCTCGGCCCGGTCGATCGCCTTCGAGATGCCTCCGGCCGAGGACACGTGGGCGCCGAAGAGCATCCGTCTACGCTAGAGCCTTGCGCAACACCGGAATCCGCGAGCGCGGATTCCGGTCGCGCGAAGATCCCTGAAGGCGGCCGCGTTGCGGCCGCTGCGCATGCTCTTTCCGTCGGCGCATCCGAACTACGCTAGTCGGCGCATGTCCGTTCGTGTCCGCATGGCCCCGTCGCCGACCGGCTTGCTGCACATCGGAGGAGTACGCACGTTCCTCTTCAACTGGCTCTTCGCGCGCGGACGCGGCGGCGAGTGCCTCCTCCGCATCGAGAACACCGACACGAGTCGCGAGGTCTCCGAGTCCGTCGCCCAGATCGAGCGGTCGCTCCGCTGGCTCGGGATCGAGTGGGACGGGGAGACGACGTTCCAGCTCGACGTCATGGAGCAGGCGAAGGAGGAGGCGCGACGACTCGTCTCCGAGGGCGCCGCGTACGAGGACGAGGGCGCGATCCGCATTCGTATGCCGGACGAGGGGTCGACCGGCTGGGACGACGCGATCAAGGACCGGATCGAGGTTCCCAATGCCGAGCTCGAGGACCTCGTGCTCGTGCGCTCCGACGGGCGCCCCACGTACAACTTCGCCTCGCCTCTCGAGGACTGGCTCGACGGCATCACGCACGTCATCCGCGGCGACGACCACGTTTCGAACACGCCGAAGCAGATCAACGTTCTTCATGCGCTCGGCGCCGAGCCGCCCGTCTACGCCCACGTCCCGAGCGTCTTCGGCGCAGACGGGCGCAAGCTCTCGAAGCGTCACGGCGCGGTCTCGGTGGACGAGTTCCGCGAGGCCGGTTACGTCTCGGAGGCGCTCATGAACTTCCTCGCGCTCCTCGGCTGGGCGCCGGACGGGGAGACGACGATCATGTCGGCCGAGGAGCTCATCGAACGCTTCTCGCTCGAGCGGGTCGGCTCGAGCCCGGCGACGTTCGACTACGCGAAGCTCGACTGGATGAACGGCGTGTACCTGCGCGCGCTCTCACCGGAGGAGTACGCGGACCGGCTCGTCGCATACCTCCGCGAGCGGGGCTTCGACTGGCCCGAGGACCGCGTCCGCGCGGCCGCGCCGCTCGTGCAGGAGAAGATCGGTCGGCTCGGCGAGTTCCCCGGGTTCGCGGGCTTCCTCTTCGCGGATGTCGAGCCCGACCCGGCGCTCCTCGACGGGCGGATCCTCGACGCGGCGGCACGTGCGCTGGAAAGCGTGGAGCCGTGGACCGCGGCGGCGATCGAGGTGGCGCTGAAGCAGCTCTGCGAGGACCTCGGCGAGAAGCCGCGTACAGTCTACCTGCCCATCCGCGTCGCCGTGACGGGGTCGCGAGTCTCGCCCGGGCTGTACGAGAGCCTCGAGCTGCTCGGACGGGAAACGTCCCTGGAGCGCATCAACACCGCCGTGGCTGCGGTGCGATGACGACTCTTCGCGAGCTCGTCGGTGCCGAGCTCGGGCCGACTTCGTGGCTCGAGGTCACGCAGGAGCGCATCGACGCCTTCGCGGCAGCGACGGACGACCCGCAGTGGATCCACACCGACCCCGAGCGCGCCGCAGCCGGCCCGTTCGGGGGGACGATCGCGCACGGGTTCCTGACCCTCTCGCTCTGCGTGCCCATGCTGGACGAGGTCCTTGCGCCTGGGGGAGCGCTCGCCGTCAACTACGGGACGAACCGCGTCCGCTTTCCGGCACCGCTCCCATCGGGAAGTCGCGTCCGCGGTCGCTTTCGCGTGCTCAGCGTGGACGATGTCGAGCTCGGGACACGGGCGACGATCGATGCCGTCGT
>DATAET010000195.1:0-16386 GCA_036257855.1 Gaiellaceae bacterium
CGTAGACGGCAAGCCGCTCGACGAGCGTCTGGAGGAGATCGGGGCCCAGCTCGCCTGGGTCCGTGATTACCTTTGACCCGGACGCGCTGACGCGCCGCCGCGGCGAGCTCGAGGAGGCGATGGGTGCCCCCGGGTTCTGGGACGACCAGGCGAGCGCGGCTCGCATCTCGACCGAGCACTCGCGACTGACGCGCAAGCTCGAGCGCTACGAGCGTCTCCAGGGTGAGTTCGCCGACGCCAAGGAGCTCCGCGCGCTCGGCGAGGACGACGACGAGATCGCGCAGCTCGTCGCCGCGCTCGAGGGAGAGCTCGCAGGGCTCGAGGAGGACGCGCTCTTCACCGGCGAGTACGACGCCGGCGACGCCGTCCTCGAGATCCACGCCGGAACGGGTGGGACGGACGCCCAGGACTGGGCGGACATGCTGTTGCGCATGTACCTGCGCTGGGCGTCCGATCGCGGGTTCGCCACCGAGGTGCTGGAGGCCAGCCCGGGGGAGGAGGCGGGCCTGAAGTCGGCAACCGCCACCGTGAAGGGCGAGAACGCGTACGGGACGCTGAAGGCGGAGCGCGGGGTTCATCGTCTCGTGAGGCTCTCCCCCTTCGACTCGGCGCACCGCCGCCACACAGCATTCGCGCAGATCGTCGTCGCGCCGCTCCTGCCCGACGACGTGGCGATCGACATCGACGAGTCCGACCTCCGAATCGACACGTACCGCTCGAGCGGGGCGGGCGGCCAGCACGTCAACAAGACGGACTCCGCCGTTCGCATCACGCACATCCCGACCGGGATCGTCGTCCAGTGCCAAAACGAGCGCTCGCAGGCGTCGAACAAGGCCACAGCGATGCGGATCCTCCGCGCGAGGCTCGCCGAGCTCGAGGAGGAGAAGCGTGAGGCCGAGCTCGCGCGCGAGCGCGGCGCAGCGCAGGACATCGGCTTCGGGAGTCAAATCCGCTCGTACGTGCTGCACCCGTACCAGCTGGTGAAGGACCACCGAACCGACTACGAGGTGGGGAACACACAATCCGTCCTCGACGGTGGCCTGGACGGCTTCGTCCACGCCTACCTGCTGGCGAAGGCGGCCGGGCAGGTCGTGTGAGGACGCGGAAATGTCGGCTACACTGGCGCATCCCACAGAGCCGGAGCAGCCTCGGCTGCAACTGCGCGACGCCCTCCGCTGGGCCCGGCGCCGGATGACGCTCCCGAGGCTTTCTCACCCATGACGTCCCTCCTCGAACCCAATACGAACGTCGAGCTGCCGCCGGCACAGGAGGGGTCCACGGGCGCCTCGATGATCGTGTTCGAGGACGTCGGCAAGGTGTACGAGACGAACCACGTGAGGGCGCTCGACCACGTCTCCTTCGTCATCGAGAAGGGCGAGTTCGTGTTCGTGGTCGGCGCGTCCGGCTCCGGCAAGTCCACTCTCATTCGTCTGCTCCTCAAGGAGGTGGAGCCGACCGGGGGGCGCATCATCGTCGGGGGCCGCGATCTCGGTCGCCTCAAGCGGTCGAAGGTGCCGCTCCTGCGGCGGAACCTCGGCTGCGTCTTCCAGGACTTCAAGCTGCTCCCGAACCGGACCGCGGCAGAGAACATCGGCTATGCGCTCCGCGTGCAGGGTGAGTCGAACGCCCAGGTCCGCAGGAGAGTGCCGGAGGCGATGAACCTCGTCGGGCTCGCGCACAAGATGAACTCGCGGCCCGAGGAGCTCTCCGGCGGCGAGCAGCAGCGAGTCTCGATCGCACGGGCGATGGTGAACCACCCACCGCTCCTCGTGTGCGACGAGCCGACCGGGAACCTCGACCCCGACACGTCCGTCGGGATCATGCAGCTCCTCTACCGCATCAACCGCACCGGCACGACGATCCTCATGGTCACGCACGACCGCGAGATGGTCGACAAGATGCGCAAGCGCGTGATTGCGCTTGAGCTGGGCAAACTCGTCCGCGACGAGCGGCGTGGGGGCTACGCGGAGGAGTGACCCGGGTCCGCACCCTGTTCGCGGAGGCTCTCCGCTCGATCGGCGCGAACGTCTCGACGACGGTCGCCTCGGCGCTCTCCGTCCTGATCGGGATGTTCCTCGTCGGCGTGTTCATCGGGCTCGGGACGTGGCTCGTCTCGTGGTCCGACGCGAAGAAGCACGAGCTCGCCGTCCACGTGTTCATCTCCGACCAGTCGACGACGAAGCAGATCGACGAGCTCCGGGTTGCCCTCGAGTCCGATCAGCGCGTCAAGCCCGGTGGCATCACGTTCATCTCGAAATCGAGAGCGCTCGCGATCATGCAGAAGCGCAGTCCGGAGCTGACCGAGAATCTCGCGTCGAACCCGCTCCCCGCCTCCTTCGACGTCGTCCCGAAGCGTGGCGAGGACACGGAGGCGATCGCGGTCGCGGTGCAGAAGTCCAAGCTCGCCGCGGTGGACGAGGTGCGCTACGGGAAGGAGGTCTCGCGGCGGATCCTTCAGATCGCCCGCGCGATCCAGATCGTCTTCCTCATCGCAGTGATCGTCCTCCTCGCCGCCTCGACGATCCTCATCGCGAACACCATCCGGCTCTCGATTTTCGCGAGGCGCCGGGAGATCGAGGTCATGAAGCTCGTGGGCGCGACGAACTGGTACGTCCGCGGGCCGTTCATGCTCGAGGGCGTGCTCACGGGCCTGGCGGGCTCGCTCGCGGCCGTGCTACTGCTCTTCCTCGGCCGGCAGGTCGCAATCCCGCAGATCCTCGGCCACATCCAGGACGACCCCGAAGTGCGCGCGCTCGCCTTCACGTGGACCGCAGCGGTTCTCGTGCTCGGCGGCCTCGCGATCGGCGCGCTCGGCTCGGGCTTGACGCTTCGGCGCTTCCTGCGCGTGTAGCCCGCTCGCGCGGAGCGCGTTAGGTTGTGACCGTGGCAGCGAGCGCACTCGAGCGCGGCCGCCAAGCGTACGCGCGCCGTGCTTGGAAGGACTCCTACGAGCTGCTGCAGCGCGCCGACGATGCTGCGCCACTCGAGCCGGCGACCTCGAATTGCTCGCGACGACCGCATTCATGCTCGGTAGGGACGACGAGTACCTCAGCCTGCTCGAGCGCGCGCATCACGCGCACCTGGAGGCCGGTGAGACGCTACCCGCAGTCCGCAACGCCGTCTGGATGGGCTTGATCCTCGTCACGCGGGGCGAGATGGGTCCCGGAGGCGGTTGGATCGGCCGGGCCCAGCGCCTCATCGAAAGCGAGCCTGGCGAGAGCGTCGAGCGTGGCTATCTCCTCATGCCACTCGCGTTCCAGCACGAGGCGTCGGGCGACTTCATGTCGGCGGCAGCGGTCGCTGCCGACGCGGCGTCCATGGCCGCCCGCTTCGGTCACGCCGACGGATTCGCGCTCGCGACCCACGTTCAGGGAGACATGCTGATCAAAGCAGGACGCGTGCGGGAGGGGCTCGCTCTCCTCGACGAAGCGATGGTGGCGGCGACCGCGGGCGAACTCTCGCCGATCGTCACAGGCATCGTCTACTGCGGCGTGATCCTCACATGCCAGGACGTGTACGAAGTGCGGCGGGCGCGAAAGTGGGACCGCAGCTCTGACGCGATGGTGCGAAGGGCAACCAGACGTGCTGGCGTTCACGGGCCGATGTCTTGTCCACCGGGCCGAGATCATGCAGCTGAACGGCGATTGGCCGGACGCGCTCGAGGAAGCACAGAGGGCGAGGCAGCGCTTCATAGACACGAGGAACGAAGGTCGCGTCGGTCTGGCGCTGTACCGGGAGGCCGAGCTGCAGCGACTCCTCGGGATGTTCGAGGCTGCCGAGGCCGCCTATCGCGAGGCGAGCCGCTACGGGTGGGAGCCACAGCCGGGGCTTGCCCAGCTACGGCTCGCACAGGGGAGGGTCGACGTCGCCCTGTCCTCGATCCGTCGCGTGCTCGACGAGACGACGGAGCCGCTCAAGCGTGCCCGGCTCCTCCCGGCGTGTGTCGA
Organism: Gaiellaceae bacterium; assembly: GCA_036257855.1. Classification (GTDB taxonomy): domain Bacteria; phylum Actinomycetota; class Thermoleophilia; order Gaiellales; family Gaiellaceae; genus GMQP-bins7. The sequence goes on from DATAET010000195.1 coordinate 3,948, forward strand.
GATAATGCTCGCCGCCGATGATGTCGACACGGCCGGTCGCGCCACCCTCGAGTTCGAGCAGCTGGCCGAGCGATACGAGAGCGCGATGCTCGACGGCATGGTCGCGCACGCCCGCGGAGCCGTGCTGCTCGCGGAAGGCGACGCCCACGCTTCGCTGGCTGCACTCCGCCGCGCCGCGGATGTTTGGCGGGAGCTCGAGGCGCCTTACGAGGTGGCGCGAACGCGCGAGCTTGTCGGGCTCGCGTGCCGTGCTCTCGGCGACGATGACACGGCAACCCTCGAGCTGGACGCCGCCCGCGCGGCGTTCGCGCAACTCGAGGCAGCGCCGGATGCTGCGCGGGTCGATGCACACATGGCTCCCGCCCGCTCGTCACCGCACGGGTTGACGCCTCGCGAGCTCGACGTTCTTCGTCTCGTCGCTTCGGGGAGATCCAACAAGCAGATCGCAAGGGAGCTCGTCATCAGAGAACACACCGTTGCCCGACACATGCAGAACATCTTTACGAAGCTCGACGTGACGTCGCGCACCGGAGCAGCTTCGTTCGCGTTCGAGCACGAGCTCGTCTGACGCGAACGCAGTGGTCAAAAGTGACCACTGCCGGGGACCGAGCAGTTGGTTGCTTCCGGCGATGAAACTGCAGCGCCGTCGGCTTACCGTCGTCGTGTCGAGCGCGAAAGGAGAACGAGATGACGACGCACGAGCATGTCGAGACGGTGATCATCGGCGGCGGCCAAGCGGGTCTTGCCGTCGGCTACCACCTCAGGTCGCACGAGCGCGATTTCGTCATCCTCGACGAGAACGAGCGCGTCGGCGACTCGTGGCGCAAGCGGTGGCCCTCGCTTCGGCTGTACTCGCCAGCACGCTTCGACGGGCTTCCGGGCATGGCCTTTCCGGCCCCGGCCCACTCGTATCCCACCGGTCTCGAGATGGCCGACTACCTGGAGTCCTACGCAAGGCGGTTCGAGCTACCCGTCCGGTCCGGGATCACCGTAGACGCGCTCGAGAGGAACGGAGACGGATACGTCGTGACCGCCGGCGGGCTACGGCTCGGCGCGGACAACGTGGTGGTCGCGACGGGTGTGTTCCAGCACGAGCGCCCGGTCGTTCCCGAGTTCGCGGCCCAGCTCGATCCCGCGATTCGGCAGCTCCACTCCGCCGACTACCGCGGACCGGAGCAACTGCGGCCGGGGCCTGTGCTCGTGGTCGGCGCGGCGCACTCGGGAGGCGACATCGCGTTCGAGGTCGCGCGCGCCGGATACACGACCGTTCTTTCCGGAAGGGACACCGGCCAGATTCCCGTTCCCCTGGAGAGCCGGCGGATGCGCCTGACATGGCCCGTACTGCGCTTCCTGTGGACTCGGGTCCTGACCGTCGACACGCCGATCGGCCGCAAGGTGAAGCACGAGATTCGCTGGGGCGGAGGTCCGCTTCTCCGGGTGAAGCGCGCCGATCTCGAAGCCGCTGGTGTGGAGCGCGTCCTCGATCGAACGGTCGGAGTCGAGAACGGAATGCCGGTTCTGGCCGACGGTCGCGTCGTCGAGGTGGCGAACGTCGTCTGGTGCACGGGGTTCCGCAACGACTGGGGCTGGATCCGGTTTCCGGTGCCACGAGAGGACGACGGGTATCCCGACCAGAAGCGCGGCGCTGTTTCGTCGGTGCCGGGCCTGTACTTCGTGGGAATCCCCTTCCTGCACTCGTTCAGCTCCATGCTCGTCCTCGGCGCGGGCCGTGACGGCAAGCGCGTGGCGAAGCACATCGCCGCTCGTACCACGCGCGCTCCTGCTCCCCGCCTCGAGGTGGCGGCGGCATGAGGGGCGACGACGACCTGGAGGCAGGCGCCGCCCTCCTCGTCTGGAACGGAGCGCTCTCGACGGTCCGCGTCCGGGTACCGTGCGCCGATGCGCGCACGGCGTCCACCGCGAGGCCGGCAGAAGCGGCCCAGCCGCTCCGAGCGCGCGCGCCGTCGGCCGGCGCAGGCGGTGCGTCGGGCCGAGCAGGGGATCACGATCTCGCTCCCGTCGAGGCGGGTACAGCCCGAGCGGGTCGTCGCCCATCTCGGACCGACGAACTCGGGGAAGACGTACGCCGCTCTGAAGGAGCTGGTCGAGAAGCGCCCCGGCGTCTACGCGGGCCCGCTTCGCATGCTTGCGCAGGAGGCGCACAGGCGCCTGGGTGACTGGATCGGCCCGGAGCACGTCGGCCTCGTGACGGGGGAGGAGCGCGTGAACGAGCGCGCTCCCGTCATCTGCTCGACGGTCGAGATGGCGCCGCACGCAGGGGAGCTCCTCGTCCTCGACGAGGTGCAGTGGGCAGACGACACCGAGCGCGGTTCCGCCTGGACCCGCCTGCTCCTCGCGGGCGAGTACAGGGAGATCCTGCTCCTCGGCGCGCTCGACGCGCTCCCGCTTGTGACGCGCGCCTTCCCCGAGCACGAGCTCAAGGTCTTCGAGCGCAAGCTCCCGCTCGAGTTCGTCGGGGCGCGGACCCTTCGGTCGCTCACGCGGGGAACCGTCGTCGTCGCGTTCTCACGGAGGGCCGTGCTCGCGCTCGCCGGCGAGGTGAACCGGCTGCATCCCGGCCGCGTCGCCGTCCTCTACGGCGCGATGCCTCTCTCCTCGCGCCGCGAGGAGATCGACCGGTTCCTGTCCGGCTCCGCCGAGATCTGCGTCGCAACCGACGTGCTCGGGCACGGAGTCAACCTTCCGTGCGAGACGCTCCTGTTCGCGGAGACGACCAAGTTCGACGGTGAGGAGCGCCGAGACCTGCTCCCCTGGGAGCTCGCGCAGATCGCAGGCCGGGCCGGCCGCTTCGGGCTCGTCGAGCGCGGACACGTCGGCGTGCTCTCCGGGCTCGGCTGGGGAACTGCGCGGCCGGACCTCGTCGAGTCGGCGCTCGAACCTCACGTTCCGCTCGCAGGCGGGTACCGGGGCTACCGCGTCGTCGACGAGGCGCGCATCCGCCCGCAGCTCTCCGACCTCGGCGTCGAAGATCCCCTTCACGTCGACCCCGCGCTCGTCGCGTGGCATCGCGTCGCACTCCGGGAGTGGGCCAACGAGAGCTGGCTCGCGGTCGAGTCGCTGCAGCCGCTCCGGCTTCGCCTCCAGGCCGTCCAGCGGCGTCTCGCCGAGCGTGGTCGCCGCCTGCCGCTCGAGGACACGTGGAAGCTCGTGAATGCCCCCGTCGACGAGGACGGTCTCGAGCTGCTCGCGACGCTGGCGCTCGCGATCACGGGCGATCGCGTCGCGCGTCCGCACCTCACCTTTCTCCTCGACACCGCCCGCTTGCGGGGAGCGTCGCTGGAAGACGCCGAGGAGGCCGGGCGTCAGGCGAGCATCCTGCGCTGGTTCGGGCTGCAGTACCCCGGAGTCGGAGGGGTGACGATCGAACGCGCCGCTGCGCTCGAGGAAGCAGCGGCCGCACGCGTCGTCGCGCGGCTACGGGTCGAGGTCGAGTCGCCGACGATCGGCCGGTGCCGGTCGTGCGGACGCTCGTGCGCGCCGTGGTTCCCGCTCTGCGAGCGGTGCGCGGGCATCGCGTCGCGGGCGTGATATGAACACGCCCGTGACGACCGACGACATTCGCGCGATCCCGCTCTTCGCCGGCGCGAGCGACGCCGGCATCGAGCGAGTCGCCGCCGTTGCCGGTGAGATGACGTCGCAGGCGGGGCAGATCGTGGCGCTCGAGGGCGATCCCGGGTCGGGGATGTTCGTCATCCTCGACGGAACCGCGCGCGTCGAATGGCGCGGGGGCTACGTGGAGCTCGGTCCCGGCACGTTCTTCGGCGAGCTCACGCTGCTCGCGCCGGGTGGGACGCGGATCGCGCGTGTCCGCGCGGCGACCGAGATGCGCTGCCTCGCGGTCCCACGCGACGACGCCGTCGAGCTGATCGAGTCCGAGCCGTCCGTCGCGCTCGTGATGTTGCGCGAGATCGCGCGACGCTTCGCCTCCGCGCTTCCGGACGATTGAGGAGAAGGGCGAGGCAAGCCTCGTCCCTACACTGGCGCGGTGTCTGAACCGAGCCGGACCAAGCTCATCGCGGAGAACCGCCGCGCGCGTCGCGACTACGAGCTCATCGAGCGCGTCGAGGCGGGCGTGGTCCTCACCGGCACCGAGGTGAAGTCCGCGCGCGACGGAGTGGTTCAGCTCGGTCAGGCGTATGCGGACATCCGTGACGGAGAGGCGTGGCTCGTCGGAGCGTCGATCTCCGAGTACGCGCAAGGCGGGCCGATGGGGCACCAGCCCGATCGCGACCGCAAGCTCCTCCTGCACCGCGGCGAGATCGACTCGCTCTACGGGAAGGTGCGCGAGAAGGGCCTGACGCTCGTTCCGACGCGCATGTACTTCAAGGACGGCCGCGTGAAGGTCGAGATCGCGCTCGCGCGCGGCCGTGAGCGCGCGGACAAGCGGCGCGTCGTCGCGGAGCGCGACGCGCAACGCGACATCGAGCGCGCTCTCAAGCGCCGACGCTAGACCGTCACGTCGCGCGACGGCACTACGCCTGCCGCGTCGCCGCCAGGTCCTCGAGTTCCTGCCGGTCGATCAGCTCCCCCGGGATCACTGCGATGCGGCAGCGCGTCCGCGCCCGCAGCGTCGCCGTACGCGTGCCGCCCTCGAGCAGGGCCTTCTCGCCGACGATCGCGCCGGGCCCGATCTCTGCCACCTCGTCACCGTCGATCTCGACGACCAGCACGCCGTCGAGGACCAGGTAGAGCTCGTCGCCGGGCGCGCCTTGCTCCACGAGCGTCTCGCCCGGGTCGAGCGTGCGTCGCTCGGGGATCGCCTTGCCCGCCATCAGCTCGCGCGAGATCTCTCGCTCCAGCGCGCTCTCCGTGGCCGTGACGAACGCCTCGGACTCCTCGTCGCCCCACGGCGTTCGCTCCGCCTGGGCGCCCTGGTACCAGGCCTTGAAGTCGATCGTCCCGGACTTCGCGGCGAGGTTCCCGTCGTGGTCGTAGATCCAGTGCCTGGGAAAGGTGCTCGCTCCGACGAGCTGGTGCTCCGAAGAACCGTCAGCTCGGATCGTGAGCGCGAGCGTCGTCCACGCGGTCGCCGATTGGATCCGCACGAACGGCCTCCCGACTACCCGGCGCGGAGCCGGGAACCCAGCACGGCCGCCAACCGTCTGCACGAAGCGGACGGCGTTCTCCTCGACCTCCGGCTCGTGTCGCAGGACCTCGAAGGCAACGCCGGGAATCGTGATGTCCGTGATGCCGAGGTTGAGGGTCGTCGAGCCGACGAGTCCGGTGCCCTCGTATCCCTGGCCGACGATCCTCCCGTCGTCCAGCTCGATCCAGGCGGCGAGGCGATTGGCCTCGCGAAAGCGGTCCTCGGCACGGAGGCGCTCGAGGTCGCCTTCCGCTATGCGGTCGGGCGGGGGCGCGTCGTAGCGTGCGACCCCGAGCTCGAACGGAAGCTTCGGCATGCCCTCGATCGCATCCGACGGGATCCAGGAGATTGCCGTGACTGATGACGCGATGCGCATCTCGCATCCCCCTCTCTCGACCCCTGCACGCTAGAGCATCCGGAGAGCCTTGGCTAGCGTCCAGTGCGCGGTGCCTGATACCGAGTGGCGGAACGCCCGTCGCCGTACTACGCTCGCAGGACATCGAGGGGAAGGAGAGTCGATGCGACGAGTGGCGTTGACGGTCAACGGCGTTGCGCACGACCTCGAGATCGAGCCGCGTGAGCTTCTCGTGTTCATGCTCCGCGGGCGCCTTGGCCTGACGGGCACGAACGTTGGCTGCGACACGTCGTCGTGCGGATCCTGCACGGTGCTCGTGAACGGGGAGTCAGTGAAGTCCTGCACGATGCTCGGGGTCCAGGCCGACGGCATGGACATCACGACCATCGAAGGGCTCGCGAAGAACGGCGAGCTGCACCCCGTCCAGCAGGCTTTCCACGACCACCACGCGCTCCAGTGCGGCTACTGCACCCCGGGCTTCGTGCTCGCCGCCGTCAGCCTCATCGAGAGCGGCGAGGCCACGGACGAGGACGCGATCCGCCTGGGCCTCGAAGGCAATCTCTGCCGCTGCACCGGGTACCACAACATCGTGAGGGCCGTGGCCTCGGCCGCGGGGGTGGCGTCATGACCGCCGTCGAGACAGCACCCGGATTCGTCGGAACCTCGGTGAAACGCAAGGAGGACGCGTCGCTCCTGCGCGGACGCGGCACCTTCGTCGACAACCTCACGCTCCCCGGCACCGTCTTCATGGCCGTCGTCCGCAGCCCGTACCCGCGCGCCCGCATCAGGGGAATCGACCTGAGTGCCGCTCGCTCCGCAGAGGGTGTCGTCGCGGCGTTCTCGGGCGCGGACCTCGCGGAGGAATGGGCCGGTGGGATGCCCTGTGCTTGGCCGGTGACCGAGGACATCAAGATGCCGCTGCACTATCCGCTCGCGACCGACGAGGCGCGATACCAGGGGGACCCGGTCGCCGTCGTCCTTGCGGAGAGCCGTGCGCTCGCGAAGGACGCGGCCGAGCTGGTAGAGGTCGACTACCAGCCGCTCCCGTCCGTCGCGGAAGTCGAGAAGGCGCTCGCCGAAGGCGCGCCGCTCGTCCACGAGGATCTGGGGACGAACGAGTGCTACGTCTGGAAGCTGGAGACCGACAGCGTGCGGGAAGCGATCGACACGGCGGACGTCGTCGTCACGCGGCGGTATTTCCAGCCGCGGCTCATCCCGAACGCGATCGAGCCCCGGGGAGTGCTCGCACAGGTCGCTCCGACCGGCGACGTGACGCTCTGGTCTGCCACGCAGACCCCGCACATCCAGCGGTTCGTCCTGCAGCTCGTCCTCGGGATCCCCGAGTCGAAGATCAGGGTGATCGCGCCGGACGTCGGAGGCGGCTTCGGCTCGAAGATCCAGGTCTATGGCGAGGGCCCGCTCGCGATCGCGCTCGCGCGGCGCCTCGGACGTCCCGTGAAGTGGACGGAGGAGCGGGCCGAGAATTACGTCGGCACGATCCACGGTCGCGACGTCGTTCACGAGCTCACGCTCGCGGCGACCAGGGACGGAGACATCACGGCGGTGAGGTCGGAGGCCTGGTGCGCGATGGGCGCCTACCTCGAGCTCGTGACCCCGGGGATCCCGCTCCTCGGCGCCTGGCTCTACTCCGGGCCCTACGAGATCCCGAACTACGACGTCACGTTTACCGGTGTGTTCACGCACACGACGCCGACCGACGCGTATCGCGGTGCCGGCCGCCCGGAGGCGACCTACGTGCTCGAGCGGACGATGGACGCGCTCGCGCGCGAGCTCGGGATGGATCCGCTCGAGCTGCGGCGCAAGAACTTCGTGAAGGAGTTCCCGCACACGATGGCGTCGGGGCTCACGATCGACTCGGGCGACTACGAGGCGTCCCTCGACAGGCTGCTCGAACACCTCGATCTCGACGCGATCCGAGCCGAGCAGGCCGAACGGCGCTCCCGAGGAGACGTGCTGCAGCTGGGCGTGGGCTTCTCGACGTACAACGAGATGTGCGGCCTCGCTCCGTCGCGCATCCTCGGCGCGATCCGCTACGCGGTCGGAGGCTGGGACTCGGCGACGATCCGCTTTCAGCCGCTCGGCTCGGTGCAGGTCGTGACGGGCACGTCGCCCCACGGCCAGAGCCACGAGACGACGTTCGCGCAGATCGTCGCCGACCAGCTCGGCGTCGGTGTCGACGATGTCGAGGTGATCCACGGCGACACGGCCTCGTCCCAGCTCGGCATGGACACGTACGGCAGCAGATCGCTCGCCGTGGGTGGGGTCGCTCTCTGGCACGCAGGCGAGAAGGTGATCGCGAAGGCACGTCAGATCGTCGCGCATCAGCTCGAGGTGTCAGGGGACGATCTCGAGTTCGAGAACGGAGCATTCACGGTGAAAGGCTCGCCCGACCGGAACATGACGATCCAGGCGGCGGCGTTCGCGGCGCACTCGGCCCACGACCTTCCTGATGGGATGGAGCCCGGCCTCGAGGAGACGGCGGTGTTCGACCCGCCGAACTTCTCGTGGCCGGCCGGCGCACACGCCGCGGTTGTCGAGGTCGACACCGAGACAGGCGACACGCGGCTCATCCGCTACGTCGCGGTCGACGACGTCGGCACGCCAGTTAACCCGCAGATCATCGACGGACAAGTGCACGGAGGCGCGACGCAGGGAATTGCGGCCGCGCTGTTCGAGGAGGGCGCCTACGACGAGGAAGGCAACCTCCTGACGACGACCATGACCACCTACCTCGTCCCGTCCGCGGCCGAGCTGCCCTCCTTCGAGACGGACCGCATCGAGACGAAGGCCGACAACCCGCTCGGCGTGAAGGGTGTGGGGGAGACGGGCACGATCGCCGCGGCGCCGGCGGTCATCAACGCCGTCGTCGACGCGCTCTCGCACCTCGGCGTGACGGACGTCCCGCTCCCGGCGACGCCCGAGCGAGTGTGGAAGGCGATCGAGGGGGCGGCGTCGTGATCCCGGCACCGTTCGACTACGTCGTCGCCGAGCATCCCGACCACGCGATTGAGCTGCTCGGAAAGCGGGAGGACGCGAAGCTCCTCGCGGGCGGACATTCGCTGCTCCCCGCGATGAAGCTCCGCCTCGCGAGGCCCGCCCTCATCGTCGACATCGGCCGCATCGGCGATCTCTCCTACGTCCGCGAGGACGGCGACGCGATCGCGATCGGGGCACTGACGAGGCATACGGACGTGGCGGCCTCGGCCGTGCTTCGCCAGCACTGTCCGATCGTGTCGTTCACAGCGGGCCAGGTCGGCGATCCGCAGGTTCGCCACCGGGGAACGATCGGCGGCTCCATCGCGCACGGCGATCCCGCCTCCGACCTGCCGTCGGTGATCCTCGCGCTCGACGGTGAGCTCGTCGCGCGCGGAAAGGAAGGCGACCGCACGATCGTCGCGACGGACCTGTTCACGGGCGTGTTCCAGACGTCCCTCCAGCCCGACGAGGTGCTCGTGGAGGTACGCGTACCGAAGCTCGGCTCGAAGGGATGGTCGTACACGAAGATGAGTCGTCGCGCCCAGGATTGGGCGACGGTGGCCGTAGCAGCGGTGGTGGAGCGGTCGAACGGCTCGGTGCACAAGGCCTCGATCGCGCTGACGAACATGGGTGGCACGTCGTTGCGTGCGACCGCGGCGGAGGAGGCCATCGCGGGCGGGGCGTCCATCGAGGACGCGTCGCAGCTCCTCGCGGACGGAACCGAGCCAGCCTCGGACCATGCCGCGAGCGCCGACTTCCGCAAGCACCTCGTCAGGGTGCTCGGTCGGCGTGCGCTCGAGGAGGCCGCGGCCCGCTAGGTACGAATGCCGGGGCCGTTCCCGAAGGAGCGGCCCCGGCGGATGCTGCGGATTACCGGAGCGAGTAGGTGCGCTCGGGTGCCGGCACCTTCTCGAGCGCCGTGCGGAGCACGTCGTCGGGGGTGAGACCCTCCTCGACGATGATCCGATGGCGGAGGACGTACGGCGCGATCTCGCGCACGTCCTCGACTGTGACCTCGGTGCGGCCGGAGAGGCGAGCGTTCGCCTTCGCGGCACTCGCCAGGTGCATGATCCCGCGCGAGCTCACGCCGAGCTCCACGCCTGCCAGATCACGCGTCCTCCGCGCGAGCTCGACCATGTAGCGCCCGACCTCCTCGGGGATGTCGGTCTGGTCCAGCTCGTCACGCGCGCGATCGAGACCGACGACGCCGAGGAGCGGACGAACCTCTCCGAGCATGTCCGGCGCGACACCCTTGTGCGGGAGGTCGAGCATCTCGTACTCGCTCTGAGCGTCCGCGTAGTCGAGCACGATCTTGAAGAGGAAGCGGTCGAGCTGCGACTCGGGCAGCTCGAACACGTCGCGGTGCTCGTACGGGTTCTGCGTGGCGATGACGAGGAACGGATCCGGGAGCTTGTGCCCTTTCCCCTCGACGGTGACCTGACGCTCCTGCATCGCCTCGAGGAGCGCGGCCTGCGTGCGCGGCGGGGTCCGGTTGATCTCGTCGGCGAGCAGGACGTTCGTGAACACGACACCGGGGAAGAACACCTGCTCGCCCATCCGGATCGTGTTGATTCCCGTCAACTCCGCCGGGGTCGTGTCCGGCGTGAACTGGATGCGCTTGAACGTCGCCCCGAGCATGTGGGCGGTCGCGCGGGCGAGAAGAGTCTTCGCGCTCCCGGGTGGCCCCTCGAGCAGGACGTGCCCTCGCGCGAGCGCCGCGACGAGCAGCAGTTCCACGGCGCGCTCCTGTCCGATCACGACCTTCGCGATCTCGACCTTCGCCCGCTGGCGCAGATCGACGAGGCTCTCGTACGGCGCCTCTACAAGCAGTGACACGATCGTTTCCTCCCCGTTCGGCTCAGAAATGCTCGGCCGCCATCGTAGCGCGGTCCGAACGAGGCTCCCAACCGGCTCCCCAGCCGATGCCTCCTACGCACTATCGGCGGGGTCGAGGGGGCGGTCAACCCCCGCGTTCTCGAGCGCTAGGAAACCGGAGAGATGGGCGGCGGCACCGCCGTCGGCACGCCCGCCATTGCGTCCATCAGGACGTGATCGACGTTCGTGCCGGGCTCGGCCACGATGCGGTGCCTGAGAACGAACGGCGCCATCTCGCGGACGTCCTCCACGGCGACCTCGTCGCGACCGTTGAGCCGCGCGCTCGCCTTGGCCGCCATCACGAGGTGGATCATCGCGCGCGAGCTGACGCCGAGCTCGACGCCGGGGAGCTCTCGGGTGCGTCGTCCGACCGCGACGATGTACCGGCCGACCGCGTCGGGCACCATCGTGTGCTCGAGCTCCTGGCGCGCCTTGTCGAGGCCGACCACGCCGAGCAGCGGGCGAACCTCGCCGAGCATGTCGGGCGCGATTCCCTTGTGCGGCAGCGTCAGCATTGCGAGCTCGGACTCGGCATCCGCGTAGTCGAGCGTGATCTTGAAGAGGAAGCGGTCGAGCTGACCCTCCGGCAGCGGGAACACGCCTTCGTGCTCGTGCGGGTTCTGCGTCGCGATCACGAGGAACGGATCGGGAAGCTTGTGCGGCTTGCCGTCGACCGTGACCTGGCGCTCCTGCATCGGCTCGAAGAGAGCGGCCTGGGTTCGCGGTGGCGTTCGGTTGATCTCGTCGGCGAGGAGGACGTTCGTAAAGACGGCACCGGGCATGAAGAGGTGCTCGCCGGCACGCACGACGTTCTGCCCGTTGAGCTCGACGGGCGTCGTGTCCGGGGTGAACTGGATCCGCTTGAAGCTCGCGCCGAGCATGTGCGCGACGGCACGTGCTAGGAGGGTCTTCGCGCTCCCGGGCGGGCCCTCGATGAGGACGTGGCCGTGCGCGACGGCCGCGATGAGGAGCAATTCGACGGTGCGATCCTGGCCGATGACGACCTTCGACACCTCGGCCTTGGCCCGCTCTCGCAGACCGGCGAGGTCGTCGTACTTCTCCTCCATCATCAATGCCACGGCATGTCCTTTCGCCTCGTTTACCTGGTTTCCGGGCTCGCCTCCCACCTCTGCCGCAGCCGAGCCGACACGCTTATCGGCAGCTATCCTCGATGCCTTAACACACATACGGGGGCGATCAGGTCTCGACGTGGTCGGTTCTCCGGCAGAGCTGCGAGCCGAGGTCGCCGGTTGGCCTCGTAAATCAACCGGCACCAAAGCAAGTGCGAACAAGAACGAACTCGCACTCGCCGCCTAGTCGAAGCTAGGTGAGGCGACGTCGACCTGGGTTGGGCCCGAGGCCCGGAGTTCGGCGCCAACTATCGGGCTTGGCGCGAAGGGAGAGCCAATCGCCTGACGCGTGACGCTGAAGGATGGCTGGCCCGTCGGCAGGTTGTCCGTGAACCGGCCGGCGGGTGAGATCAAGCACGGACTACGCTCGTAGACGCTCTGTTCGGTGCGACCGCGGACGCGGGTTCGATTCCCGCCGCCTCCATACTCGATCGCTGGGTACTGCCTATGCGACGGCGACTATCGCGTCGACGATGATCGGAAGGTTCAACGGCGAGGGGCCTTGTCCCGGCGCGGAGCGTGCATGACGACCCGCATCGCCCCAAAGGCCGACCATGAGGTCGCTGAAGCCATTGACGACGGCTGTGTTCTGGCCGAAATCCGGCGCGCAATGCACGTATCCGACCGCCCGGATCCACTGACTTACCCGATCGAGGTCGCCGAGTTCCTGTTTCAGCGAGGCCAGGATCGACAGTCCCGTGAGACGCGCCGCGTCATAACCCTGCTCGACGGTCAGATCGCGGCCGATAAGACCTTGCATGAGTGGCGTCGGGCCGTCGAAGGGCCCATGACCGGCGATATAGGCGAGGCCGTCATGCACCTTGACAAGCTGGAAGTTGAAGGTGTGGCCCCGCGGGGCCGCCATTGGTGCCGGAAGCGCCAGGCCAAGCTCGTCCAGACGTTCTTCGACTCGACTCACGAATCGATCCTAAGCTTGCGGCACAGAGCTCAATGGGTCGCACGAGGGAAGCTGGA
>DATAET010000196.1:0-14257 GCA_036257855.1 Gaiellaceae bacterium
CGCGATCTCGGCAGTCGGCGTGTGGCTCACGGACGACGGAGGTCAGACGTGGCGCCACGGGAACAAGAACCTCTATCCGCGCTACATGCCCGAGGAGGCGCGCGAGGAGACGCTCACGCTGTGCGTCCACAACATGCACCGCGCGCCCGCGCGGCCCGAGCGGCTCTTCATGCAGTTCCACGGCGGCGTCTACCGCTCGGACGACGCCGGCGATAGCTGGGTGAGCATCGCGGACGGCCTGCCGTCGGACTTCGGGTTCCCGATGGTGCTCGACCCGTCCGATCCGGAGAGCGCCTACGTCATCCCGCTCGTCGCCGACATGGACCGCACGACCCCCGAGGGCCGCGTCCGCGTATACGAGACGCGGGATGCCGGAGCGAGCTGGGTCGCGCACGGGGACGGGCTCCCGTCGTACGACGCCTACCTCACGATCCTGCGACAGGCGTTCTGCAGCGAGGGGTCCGGACCGACGCTGGGCCTCTACTTCGGCGCGACGTCGGGCGACGTCTTCGGCTCCGGTGACGCCGGCAAGAGCTGGTTCACGGCGGCCACGAAGCTGCCGCCCGTCCACTCCGTCCGCGCTGCTTAATCCAAACCCCGGCTCAGCGTCCGGGTCGGGGTGATCCGGACGGTCACACGTCTCTCGCCCGGCTGGCGTGAGGCGTAGACGTCGCGCCCCGTGTACTTCTTCGAGAGCCGGTCGATCTGCTCGTCGGCACCGTCGTCGACGAGTGTCCCCGTCCCGGAGAGCTTGAACCAGCGGTAGGGGTCGTTCGGGTCGACGACGACGAGTGAGAGCCGGGGATCGCGCTCGAGGTTGCGCGGCTTCACGCGGCCGTACGCGGTGTTGACTGAGACGCCCTCCTCGTCGACGTCGACCCACACGACTGTCGACTGCGGCATGCCGTCGGGCTGGAGGGTCGTCACGACGCCCACGAACGGGTTCTCGAGGAACTGGCGCTGCGCGTCGGTGAGCTCCATTCTTCAGCGAAAGCTAGTTACTGGCACCCTCGGTGCGGCAAGCTTGGGCTCGATGTCCGAGCTCCCGAGCGGCACGGTCACCTTCCTTTTCACCGACATCGAGGGCTCGACTGCACTGCTCAAGCAGCTCGGCGGGCGCTACGGCGAGGCTCTCGCAGAGCACCAGCGCATCCTGCGCGCGGCGTTCGCCGCTCACGGCGGGCACGAGGTCGACACGCAGGGCGATTCCTTCTTCGTCGCCTTCCGCCGCGCGAAGGATGCGATCGCCGCCGCCGTAGCTGGGCAACGCGACCTCGTCGCGCACGAGTGGTTCGAAGGCGCGCGCGTGTCCGTCCGCATGGGGCTGCACACCGGCGAGCCACAGGTCGGCGAGCAGCGCTACGTCGGGATGGGCGTGCACAAGGCAGCCCGCATCGGCGCCGCCGGCCATGGCGGGCAGATTCTCCTCTCCTCGACGACGCGTGAGCTCGTCGAGGACGAGTTGCCTCCGGGCGTGACGATCCGCGATCTCGGCGAGCGGCGCCTCAAGGATCTCGACCGGCCCGAGCGGCTGTTCCAGCTCGTCATCGAGGGCCTGCGCAGTGACTTCGCCGCGCTGAAGACGCTCGACGTCGAGCTCAGACGGAAGCGCCGCCGGATGTATGCCGGAGCCGCGCTCATCGGAGTGGTCGCGGCCGCGGTCGCCATCCCCGTCTTCGCCCTCGGACAAGGGCCGGAAAGCGGCGGCGCGAACGTCGCCCCGAACTCCCTCGCGGTCATCGACCCCACTTCGAACAGGGTCGTGGACGTGGTGCCCAACGTGGGCGTCACGCCGTCGGCCGTCGCGGTCGGCGCGGGCTCGGTGTGGGTCGCGAGCCTCGGCTCGAAGACGCTGACGCGGATCGATGGACGCACGAGTGCTCTGCAGTCGACAATCCCGCTGACAGCGACCGCGACCGGCATCGCGTTCGGCTACGGCGCGCTCTGGACCGCGAACGGAATAGTCGGCAGCGCGTCGCGCATCGACCCTGACGTGAACGCGGTCACGGCGAGCGTTCCAGTTGCGCCGCGCTCGACCGCTGGCACCGTCGCGGTCGGCGAAGGCGGCATCTGGTTCGCGTCGGGTCTCGGTACCGTCGCCAAGATCGACGCCTCTCGGAATCGCGTCGTCGGAAACGGCATCGTCGGGATCTCGCCCGCCGCGATCGCCGCGGGCGAGGGCTCAGTGTGGGTGGCGAATGCCGGCGACAACACGGTCTCGCGTGTCAACCCACGGACGACCGGGGTCGTCAGGACGATCAGCGTCGGACGCCGGCCGCAGGGGATCGCAGTCGGGAACGGTGCCCTCTGGGTGAGCGGCGCAGCCGACGGTCTCGTGACTCGACTCGACGCCGCCTCCAACTCGGTGACGACGATTCAGGTCGGTGACGGGCCGACCGGAGTCGCGTTCGGAGCAGGGGCCGTCTGGGTCGCGAACAGCGAGGATGGAACCGTCTCGCGGATCGACCCGGAGACCCTCGAGGTCGAGACGATCGACGTCGGCAACAGACCGACCGGCGTCGCCGTCGGCAACGGAGCCGTGTGGGTGACGGTTCAGGCTTCGCCTGCTACCTGAGGCACGCCGCGGCCAGATCGAGGTACGGGTTGACGACGACGCAGCCGACGCGATCGGAGACCAGCGTGAGGGCGTAGTCGAAGGCGTACGCAACTGCCGGAGCGGCATCGCGCGCGAGCTGCACGTCGAGGTTCCCGAAGGCTCTCGCGCGTGGGGTGCCGGTGAGCCGGTCGGCTCGCGCGAGCAGTCGGTTGTACTTCGACGAATCGAAGTACGAGAAGTTCCCGCTCGCGGGCGTGCCGATGCTCCGCCCGTCGAAGAGGGCGTTGAGCAGCGAGCCCGGGTCGGGCAGGTCGGCCAGCCAGCCGATCCAGCCGATGTCGTAGGCGCCGCTGTGCTCGAGCTTCTCGAACAGGACCTGCGGGGGGAAGAGCTCGATATGGACGTCCAGGCCGATCTTCTTCAGGTCGGTCTTGACGATCTGCGCCTGCGCGACGCCGACGGCATTCGTCGGCGCGTAGAGGATTGCCTTGCCGGTGCGCAGGCTGCCTCTGGCGAGCGCTCGGGCGCGCCTCAGATCCGGCGCCTTCAGGGGGTAGATGCGCTCGTCGCGAAAGCCGGGCATCCCGGGAGGCAGGTACTGATCGGTCGGCGTCCCCGCGAGCACCCCGCGCTCGCGAAGGAGTGCGCGTCGGTCGACGGCGAAGTTCACCGCTTGCCTGAGCTTCGTGTTGTCCCGGAAGAGCGGCCGGGCGGTGTTGAGCGCGAACATGCGCAGGAACGGGACGGGGACCGCGAAGAGGCGCGACTTGTTGACGCCGTACTTCCGCGTCAGCTCCGTGACGCGGTCGGCATAGTCGGTCGCGGGAACCCAGCCGTAGTCGAGCTCGCTGCGCTCGACGCGGTCGATGATGGTCGGTGCATCCTGCGTAAGGTCGATCTCGACGCGATCGACGTGGTGCGGTCGTGGGCCCCGGTAGAAGGTGTTTCGCGCGAGCACGACGGCCTGGCCAGGCACGTACTCGGCGACGTAGTACGGGGCCGCGCTCGGGATGGGAGGCTTCGCGCCCTCTGGGTCGGCAGGCACGTTCTGCGGAACGACGCACACGCCGATTCCCAGCCGAACCGTGAAGTCACCGAGTGGCCTCGTCAGGTGGATCGTGAGCGAATTGCCGTGCGCAACGATCCCGGTCGCGGTCTTGGCCTTGCCCGCGAGCACGGCCTTCGCCCCGACCACGTCGCGGAAGAAGCTGCCGGAGTAGCTCTTCATCACGGGATCGAGGAGGCGGTCGATCGTGTGGACGACGTCTCGCGCGGTCACCGGCGAGCCCGTGCTGAAGCGGAGACCTCTCCTGATCGTGATCGTGTACGTCTTGCCACCGTCGCTGATCCGCGGATAACCCGTCGCGAGCTCGGGGACCAGCGCGGCAGCGGCCGGAGTGGACTTGTCCGGTTGCCGATAGAGGCCGGCGCATGTCGCCCGCACTACCGGAATCGTGGCCGGGAAGCCCGTGATGGCCGCGTCGACGGAATCGAAGAGATCCCCGATGATGGCGACCCGTAGCGTGCCACCCTCCTTGGCAGGGGAGGCGCCCGCGCCGCCCGCCGATGTTACGGACAGGGTTGCGGCCGCGACCGCGGCGCCGGCAAGCGCGACGATGCGCACGTACGGGAGGAATTGAAGCGCGTTCGGCCCTGACCGACAAGCGGCCGCGGCGCGGCCGGAAGTGTTCGCCTCAGGAGATCGCGACCATCCGGTCGATGGCGCCGCGAGCGCGCTCGGCGATCTCGTCGGGAACGGTCACGACGTACTTCCACTCCCGCAGCGAATCGCGGAGCTTCGGGAGCGTGATCATCTTCATGTAGCGGCAGATCGCCTTCTCCGAGACGGCCTCGAAGCGCTTCTCGGGGGCCTCCTTCGAGAGGCGGTGGATGATTCCGGTCTCCGTCGCGATGAGGAAGCGCTTCTTCGGCGACTCCTTCGCGAAGTTGATCATCCCTTCGGTCGAGAGGATGTGCGTCTTCTCGTTGCCGAACGCCATGCACTGGCTCGCGCACCCGCACTCGGGGTGCACGAGGAACTCGGCGTCGGGTGCGTCAGCCTGCCAGCGCGTGATGTCCTGCGGCCGGATGCCGGCGTGCACGTGGCACTCGCCCATCCAGATCCGGAGCTTCCGCCCGGTCACCTTCTCGAGCCAGAGCCCGAGGAACATGTCGGGGAGAAAGAGGATCTCCGTGTCCTCGGGGATCGACTCGATGACGCCCTTCGCGTTGCCGGACGTGCAGCAGTAGTCGCTCTCTGCCTTGACCTCGGCGGTCGTGTTGACGTACGAGACGACGACCGCGCCCGGGTTCTCCGCCTTCCAGGCTCGGAGCTGATCGGCCGAGATGGAGGCGGCGAGCGAGCACCCCGCTTCGAGGTCCGGGATCAGGACGGTCTTGTCGGGGCTGAGAATCGCAGCGGTCTCGGCCATGAAGTGAACCCCGCAGAACACGATCGTGTCCGCGTCCGTCGCGGCGGCCTCTCGCGAGAGCCCGAGCGAGTCGCCGACGTAGTCCGCGACGTCCTGCACTTCGGGCACCTGGTAGTTGTGGGCGAGGATCACCGCGTCGCGCTCGGCGGCGAGGGCGCGGATCTCCTCCTGCATGGTGGTGATCTCTGCAGTCGTCATGTGAGCTCCAATGAGACGTCGAGTGAGCGGGCCGAGTGTGTGAGCGCGCCGACGGAGATCTCGTCCACGCCGGTCTCCGCGATCGCGCGGATCGTGTCGAGGGAGACGCCGCCCGAGGCCTCGAGCCGGGCGCGCCCCGCGTTCAGCGCGACGGCATCGCGCAGCTGCGCGAGTGTCATGTTGTCGAGCAGGATCGCGTCGACGCCGACGTCGAGCGCTTCCTGTACGTCCTCGAGGGTCTCGCACTCGACCTCGACGGGGAGGTCGGTGGCGGACCGAAGACGCTCGAGGGCAGTGCGGATGGAGCCGGCCGCGCGCAGATGGTTGTCCTTGACCAGCACCGCGTCGTCGAGGCCGAAACGATGGTTCCGACCGCCGCCGCAGGCGACGGCGTGCTTCTCGAGGGCGCGGAGGCCCGGCGTGGTCTTCCGCGTGTCGAGCACCGTTGCACCCGTGCCCTCCACGGCCTCCACGAAGCGCCGCGTGAGCGTCGCGATGCCGGACAGACGGCCGAGGAAGTTGAGCGCGACGCGCTCACCGGTCAGGATCGCGCGCTCGGAGCCGTGCACGCGCGCGACGATCGCGGGCGGCTCGACCGCGTCGCCGTCGCTCGCGAAGCCCTCGAAGCGCACCTCGGGATCGAGTGCACGGAACGTCGCCTCTACGACGGAAAGTCCACAGACGACACCGGCCTCCTTCACGACGAGCGCCGCGGTCCCGACCGCATCGGCCGCCACCGTCGCCTCCGTCGTCACGTCTCCCGCTCCGATGTCCTCGGCGAGCGCCGCGTGCACGATGCGTTCGACCGTATCCGTCGCTACAGCCATGCCTCGAGGGCGGGCGCTGCGCCCGGTCGCAGGACGACATGCCGCTCGAACGCCTCGC
Source organism: Gaiellaceae bacterium (assembly GCA_036257855.1). Taxonomy (GTDB): domain Bacteria; phylum Actinomycetota; class Thermoleophilia; order Gaiellales; family Gaiellaceae; genus GMQP-bins7. Next base: position 6,073 of record DATAET010000196.1, read on the forward strand.
TCTCGGCGGGGAAATCGACGCGGAAGTGCGAGCCACGGCTCTCCCCACGGGTGAGCGCCGACTCGACGATGAGCCTCGTGAGCAGATGGGGCGCCCGCAGGACGTGCTCGAGCCCGGAGGCGTCGCGGATGAGGCCGCAGTCGCGCCACAACGAAGCGCGCAGCTCCGGCGTCACGGGCTCGGCGGGCGGCAGATCGGAAGGGTCCGGCATCCGAGCCGGGAGCGCAGGCTCCTCGAGCGCGGCCAGCGCCGCCCGCCGTCCGAAGACGAGGCATTCGAGCAAGGAGTTCGAAGCGAGGCGGTTCGCGCCATGGACGCCCGTGGCCGCGCACTCGCCCGCGGCGTACAGGCCGGCGACCTCGCTGCGGCCGTCGAGGTCGGTGAGGACGCCTCCGACCGTGTAGTGGGCCGCGGGTGCGACGGGAATCGGCGTCTCGGCCGGGTCGTACCCCTCGTCGACGAGGCTTCCCATCAACGTCGGGAAGCGGCCACGGTCGATCGCGCGCAGGTCGAGCAGCACCGTCCCCCGTGCTGCGATCTCGCGGGCGACGACGTCACGTGGAGCGAGCTCGTCGGTGAAGCGGTTGCCCTGCTCGTCCAGAAGCAGGGCTCCCTCGCCACGCAGTGCCTCGGACAGGAGGAGCGAGGAGTCGACGAGCGTCGTCGGGTGGAACTGGAGGAACTCGAGATCGGCGAGCGCGGCGCCGGCACGGTAGGCCGCGGCCATTCCCTCTCCGACGGCTCCGGCCGGGTTCGTCGTCCGCTCCCACAAGGCGGCCGCACCGCCTGTCGAGAGGATCGTGGCTCGAGCCGTCATGGCACGCCGGTCGGTGACGACGCCGACGCAGCGCTCGTCGTCGCGCCAGACCGCCCGCATGCGCTCCCCTTCGACGACCTCGATGCGCGGATGCGCGAGGACCCGCTCGGCCAGCATGCGCGCGACCCGGTCGCCCGTCGCGGCCCCGCCGGCGTGCACGACGCGTCGCCGGCTGTGCCCTCCCTCGAGGCCGAGGCCGTCGTCGAACTCGACGCCGAGCTCGACGAGGTCCCGGATCCGAGCCGGCGCCTCCTCCGTCAGCACCGAGACGGCGCTCGGGCGACTGAGGCCGCGACCTGCACGCAACGTGTCTTCGGCATGCAGGGCGGGATCGTCGTCGTCGCCCACTGCGGCGGCGATGCCGCCCTGGGCGAGGAGACTCGTCGACCACAGGAGCGGGCCCTTCGTGAGGACGAGCACGTCGCTCTCGCTCGCCGCGCACAGCGCCGCGAACAGGCCCGCGACGCCGCCCCCGACGACGACGACGCCGACCTCTCCGTTGCGACCCGTATCCCGACGCTCCCGCATGGTAGTTTTCGCCTCTGAGTCGATAACCTCGTGGCTGAGTCTACCACCCAACCGTCTGCTCCCGCGCACGTCGCGCTCGCCGTCGTGTTCCAGGTACGCAAAGACGCGCTCTCGGCGCTTCTCTGGGAACGAGCGCGGGAGCCGTTCTCCGGCGCCTGGGCGCTCCCGGGAGGGACGCTCACCGCGGGCGAGACGCTCGAGGATTCGATCCTGCGGCACCTCGCGACGAAGGTGGACGTCCGCGACGTGTCGCATCTCGAGCAGCTCGGCACCTGGAGCGATCCGTCCCGCCATCCCGAGCGCTGGGAGCTCGCGACCGCGTACCTCGGGCTCGTGCCGGTCGGGGTCGATCCAAGTGTGCCGGACGACACCCAGTGGCATCGCGTCGACGCGCTTCCCGACACGGCCTTCGACCACGGCGCCATCGTCCTCGCCGGGCGCGACCGTCTCCGCGGCAAGCTCTCCTACTCGAACATCGGGTTCGCCCTCGCTCCGGACAGCTTCACCCTCGCGGAGCTCCGGGACGTGTACGCGGCCGCGCTCGGCTACGACGTCTCAGCGACGAACCTGAAGCGCGTCCTGCTGCGCCGCGGTGCGATCGAGTCGATCGGCAGCCGCCGAGCGCACGGCCCGGCCGGCGGCCGCCCGGCCGAGCTGTACCGCTTCCGCGCCCCGCGGCTCGAGGTGACGGACCCGTTCGCTGTGCTGCGCCCGCCCGGCTGACCCGTCAAGCCGACGCGTCCGGTAACCGATGTAGTGCGCATGCGGCACTTCAGAACCTGGCTGCTCGTGATCGGGCTGGCGAGCCTCGTCGCCGAGGCGATCGCCGCCGCCGCCGTGTTCTGGCGCGGCGCGGCGAACGCGCATCGCTCCTAGAACACGAGGCGGACGAGCGCGGTCGTGGTCGCGGCCACGACCATCGCGACGATGATGTGCGCGCGCAGGCGCAGCGCAACGAGGGCGGCTGCGACGCCGACGACGCGTGCGTCCACCGTGACCTCCTCGTCCCCGCCGAACGTCTGCGTCACGACGAGCGCGGTGAGCATGACGGGCGCGAGCAGCTGGACGCACGACTGGACCCGCGGTGGGAGGGCGCGGCGTCCGACGAGCACGGGCCCGGCCGCCTTGAACGCGACCGTTGCCGTACCGACGATCACGACGACGAGCCAGGGCTGGCTCAACGGCGAACCCCGAGCAGACAGGCCGCCGACGCGGCGACGATCGGCACGCCGGCCGGGACGACGGGTGTCAGCACGAGCGTGATCACGGCCGCGAGCGCTGCCGCCTGGCGCGACCGCGAGTCGCGTAGGTACGGCAGCGCGAGGGCGAGGAACAGGGCGGCGAAGGCCGCGTCGAGGCCGAGAGCGTTCGGATCGTCGAGCACGCCGCCGACGACCGTTCCGATCGCGGTGCTCCCGACCCACAGCACGTAGAAGACGAGCCCCGACCCGACGAGGGTCGCCCACTCGAAGCGCCCACTACGACCCGCGATGGCCCACGACTCGTCCACGATCGTCTGGGACTCGACGAGGCGGCGAAGCTTGCGGCCGGGGAAGATCGACGCGACCGTCATGCTGATCGCCGCGTACCGCGCGTTCAGGAACACGGCGGCGAGGATCGCGGCGGTCACGGTCCCGCCCGCACCGAGGACCGAGATGACGGCGAACTGGGCCGCGCCCGCGAACGTCGTCGCGGACATCACGATCGCAGTGGGCCTGCCGAATCCCGTGGCATCGGCCAGCACCCCGTAGGAGAGCCCGAACAGGATCGGGCTCGGTGCGAGCGGGAGTGCGGCTCTGGCGCCGTCGCGGATACGCGGCGCCGCGTTTCGACTTTCAGTGATGGCGCAAACTTAGTCGTGTGAAGATTGCGGTCAGCGGGGCGTCGGGTCTTCTCGGGTCGGAGCTCGTTCCTGCATTCCGAGAACGCGGGCACGAGGTCGTGCGACTCGTGCGGCGGGAAGCTCTGACCCCGGACGAGGTGGAGTGGGACCCCGCACGCGGGGCGATCGATCGCGCTCGCCTAGCCGGAGTCGACGCCCTCGTCAACGTGAGCGGCGCCAGCCTGGACAGGCGCTGGACGGAGAACCGCAAGCGGGAGATCGTCGAATCCCGAATCGGGACGACGAGCCTGCTCGCGGCGACCGCTGTCGAGCTCGATCCACGACCGTCCGTCCTCCTGTGCACGGGTGGCACCGGGATCTACGGGAATCGCGGCGACGAGATCCTGACCGAGGAGTCCGAGCCCGGAAGCGGGTTCCTGGCCGAGCTCGCTCAGCAGTGGGAAGCCGCGTCGCAGCCCGCGCGGGAGGCGGGCGTGCGCGTCGTCCACTTCCGGCAGGGCATGGTGCTCACACGCGAGGGTGGGGCGCTCCCGCGCATGCTCACGTTCTTCAAGCTCGGCCTCGGCGGACCTGTCGGAGGCGGGAGGCAGTGGTGGAGCTGGGTCTCGATCGCGGACCTCGTCTCGGCATATGCATTCGCGCTCGAGAGCGACATTTCCGGCGCGGTCAACCTCGCCGCCCCTGCGCCGGTGACGAGCCACCACTTCGCGAGGGCGCTGGGGCGCGCGATCCGACGCCCGGCCGTGCTGCCGGCTCCGGCCTTGGGCATCAAGCTTCTCTGGGGCCAGATGGGCGAGGAGGTGCTGCTGTTCGGTCAGCGGTCGCTGCCCGCGAGGCTCCTCGACGCAGGCTTCGCGTTCCGGTACGCGGAGCTCGATGCCGCGCTCGCCCACGCCCTCGCGACCGAGCGTGTGGATGCGGCATAGCACCGCCCGGAACGTTTAGGGTCCGGCCATCACGAACGAGGGGAGGCGAATCGTGATGGCCGCAGGGGGTCGGCCGACCTGGTGGTTCACCGGTTTGCGCCACGACGGTCCCAGGAACGAGACCCCGAGTCGGCGTCTCTCGCGCGAGAGTCGTCTCGACCCGCGATTCAAGGAGAGGAGAGCTCGATGCAACGACGACGCGTGCTCGCTCTGGCCGTGCTCGTACTCGGGGGCCTCGTGGCGGCGGGGCTCGCCGCCGCCGGGACCACAGCCCCGGCGAAGAGTCCGGCGCCGGCCGCAGCGGCAGCCGACAGCTGCCAGCTGAGCTCGGCGAACGGGAACATCAAGCACGTCATCTACCTCATCTTCGACAACGTGCATTTCCTCCGGGACAACCCGAACGTCCCGTCGGACCTGGAGCAGATGCCGCACCTCCTGAACTTCATCCGCGACAACGGCACGTTCAACACGAACGACCACACCGTCCTCATCTCGCACACGGCGAACGGCATCCTCACGAACCTCACCGGGACGTACTCGGACCGGCACGGTCAGGCCGTGTCGAACTCGTACCGCTACTTCCGTGCTGACGGCTCGACGGCCTCGTCGTCGTCGTTCAAGTACTGGACCGACCTCGTCGACGACGTGAACACGCCACCCACGGATCCGCTGCCGAACATGGTGAGCGGCGACTCCGGGACACCGAAGAACGCACCGGCGCCGTGGGTTCCGTACACGCGCGCAGGCTGCGACTGGGGCGCGACCGCGCTCGCGAACGTCGTGCTCGAGAACACGGGCACCGGTCCGGCGGGCGACATGACGAAGGTGTTCGGCTCCGGGTCGCCCGAGTGGCTCGAGGCGCAGGCGTCGAACGCGGCGCCAGCGGGCACGGCTGCGCGCAACCTCGCGCAGACGGACTTCGTCGGCATCGCGGTCCACTGCGCGAAGACGCCCGGGAGCATCTGCACCGGCAACGCGAACGCCAAGTCCGACCTGCTCCCCGACGAGCCCGGCGGCTACGATGGCTTCAAGGGTCTCTTCGGGGCGAAGTACGTCAACCCCGCCATCACCGGCGGCGCGGCAGCCGTGCGCAAGCTGAACGGCCAACCCGTCACCGACCAGTTCGGCCAGCCCGGCTTCCCGGGCTTCGACGGTCTCTTCGCGACCACGACGCTCGGCTACGTCGCGCAGATGCAGGAGACCGGCATTCCGGTCACCTTCGGGTACATCTCCGATACGCACGACCAGCACGGCGTCGCCGGTGAGATCCACGCGACGCGCGGCCCCGGCGAGGCGGACTACGTCCAGCAGCTCAGGGACTACGACACCGCGTTCGCCGCGTTCTTCCAGCGACTCGCCGCCGACGGGATCGACAAGAGCAACACGCTCTTCGTCTTCACCGTCGAAGAAGGCGACCACTTCGCGGGCTCGCAGCCGACTCCGGCCGGCTGTGACGGCGTGAACGTGCCATGCACGTACCCGCTCGTCGGCGAGGTGAACGGCAACCTGGCCGGCCTGCTCGCGACGCAGGAGGGGATCACGACACCGTTCACCGTCCACTCGGACATGGCGCCCACGATCTACCTCACGGGCAATCCCTCGCGGACGGCACCGGCCACTCGCGCGTTCGGCCGGGCCCTCGGGCGGCTCGCGGCCGTCAACCCGTACACGGGCAACGCGGAGAACCTCAGCGTCGCTCTCGCGGATCCCGTCGGGATGAGGGCGCTGCACATGGTCACGGCGGACCCGCAGCGGACGCCGACCCTGACGATGTTCGCGGCTCCCGACTGGTTCCTCTTCGCGGCGGCGGCGAACTGCACGACACCATGTGTCACGGTGCCGACGACGCCGCCGACGTCGACGTTCGCGTGGAACCACGGCGGGATCCAGCCCGAGATCGCGACGACGTGGCTCGGGATGGTCGGGCCGGGAGTGCGCCATCTCGGCGACGACGCCACCTGGGTCGACCACACGGACGTGCGGCCGACGATGCTCAGCCTGCTCGGGCTCGAGGACACGTACGTTCACGACGGACGCGTCCTCATCGACCAGCTGGACGCATCGGCGGTGCCGCAGACCCTCCGGGCCCACCGGGAGACGCTCCGCCGGCTCGGCGAGGTCTACAAGCAGCTGAACGCACCCTTCGGCGCCTTCAGCTCTAGCCTGCTCGTCGCGTCCACGAAGGCCGTGAAGAGCGGCTCGGCGACCGACGACAGCGCGTACACGTCACTCGAGAGCTCGATCTCGACGCTCACCGACGCCAGGGACGCGCTGGCCAAGCAGATCCGCGCTGCACTCGACGACGCGGCGTTCTCGAACGAGGCGCTGAACGAGCAGCAGGCAAAGGGGTACATCGACGACGCGCAGACGCTGATCGGGCGCGCTGCGGCGCTCGCAGCAGGCTAGGACGACGCGAGGCGGGGGACCGTTCCCATCGGGACGGTCCCCCGCTCCGAAGTACGGGAGAATCCGATGGTGGACGCACTCGTCGCCTTGGGCTGGGACGACGACTGGGCGCGCGCGTTCGAGCCGTTTCGCGACGACGGCTTCCTGCCCGGGCGGGTCTCGGTCCCTCACCGTGGAGCCTTCGACGTGCTCACTGCGACCGGTGAGGTCCGCGCCCGCGCCTCGGGCCGACTCCGGCACGACGCGCAGTCGAGCGCCGAGCTTCCGGCGGTCGGCGACTGGGTCGGGCTCGACCTCGGCGACGAGGGGAGCCCGACCGTCGAGGCCGTCCTCCCGCGTCGGACGCGTTTCTCGCGGCGCTCCTCCGGAGAGGGTGCGTCCGCCGGGCGCGAGCAGGTGGTGGCGGCGAACGTGGACGTCGTGTTCATCGCCGTGCCCCTGAGCGAGGAGGTGCCGATACGGACGCTCGAGCGCTACCTGACGCTCACCTGGGAGAGCGGGGCCCGACCTGTGATCCTGCTCACGAAGGCCGACCTCGTCGAGGATGCCGAGCGCGTTGCGGCGGAGATCGCGGACGTCGGCGAGGAGGTTCCCGTGCTCACCGTCTCGAGCCGATCCGGCTTCGGGCTCGAGGAGCTGCGCCGACAGCTCGGCGTCGGCGTGACCGGCACGCTCGTCGGCCCGTCCGGCGCGGGCAAGTCGACACTCGTGAACGCGCTCGTCGGCGACGAACTGCTGGAGACCGGCCCGCTGCGCCAGCGCGGAGGCGGACGGCACACGACCACGCGCCGCCAGCTCGTGCCGCTTCCGGGGGCCGCCGGTGGCCTCCTCATCGACAACCCCGGCATGCGCGAGGTCCACCTCTGGCTCGCCGACCAGGGCCTCGAGGATGCGTTCCCGGACATCGTCGAGCTCGAGTCCCAGTGCCGATTCGCGGACTGCCGTCACGAGACGGAGCCGGGATGCGCGATCCGCGAGGCGCTCGACAGCGGTGGGTTGTCACCGGAGCGGTGGCGGAGCTACCGGGCGCTCCAGGCGGAGCTCGCCGAGCTCGAGGAACGCCTGACGAGGACCACATCCAGGCGCAGACGGCCGGGCTAGCCGCGAGGGTTGCAGGCGTGCGCCGAGAATCCCGGCGGCATGGCCTGGGAGCCGATCAGCCCGGAGCTGGCGCTCGTCGATCCTTCGCTCGCGGCCGCCGCACGCGCCGCGCTCCCCGATCCCGCCCCGGCTCCGCGAAGGGCGCACACGTCGGCTGGGCGTCCTTCCGCTCCGGCACCGGCGCGCCGCCATGTCTACCCGTTCTGGGCCCGGCTCACGGCGGCTCTCTGGCTCCTCGTCCTCGGGATCCTCATCGGCGGCGCGGCGATCCCGCACGCGCAGGACAAGCCGCGTGTCGTCCCGCCGAGCGAGGACGTCACGGTCTGCCGGCCGGCGCCCGAGAAGCCGCGCTGACGGTTCCCCGCCGGGCGGGCGCGGCTACAATCGAGCGTCCCCCGGGGCTATAGCTCAGTTGGGAGAGCGCCTGGATCGCACCCAGGAGGTCGGCGGTTCGAGTCCGCCTAGCTCCATCTCGATGGTCGAGGAAGCGCAGCTCGAGGAGACGGAGAGCGGGCTCAAGCCCGTCGACAAGGGCTGGTTCGTCGTGAACGTTCGCGACGCCCG
>DATAET010000197.1:0-6795 GCA_036257855.1 Gaiellaceae bacterium
GCGGTGTCCGCAAAGCCCGGCGTCGCCGCCGAGCGCCCGAGATCGTCGAGCTCGAGCCTGGCGACCGCTCGCCGCACCACGAGCGAGCGCTGCGTCTCGGACGCCTCGGGCACCCCGTCGAGGCGCCCGTCGTTCGCGATCCTGCGGAAGACGTCGTCGAACGTCCCGATCGTCCCCGAGAGCAACGCCGGCCGGCGACGAAGGAGGTCACGTTCGACGCGGTCGACCTCGGTGCGATTCGGAACGACGAGCCACGGGCCGCGCTCGAGCACGCTTGCGTAGCGCTCGAGAAGCAGCGCGACCTTGCCGGCGTGAGCCGGTCCGACGACGAGCGACAGACCCATTCGTCCATCGTAGTCCCGGCCTCGGGCGCGCCTTCGTACGGCACCCGAGAGTGCTCGCAAAGAGCGCCGAAAGGGTTCAGCCCGTCCTAGGCGACGGACTTCGGCCGGCGGCCTCGCCGCGCGACCGCCTGGCCGGGCATGCCGCCCGCGCAGTCGTCGCAGAGATCCGCCTGCTTCGAGCCGCGTCTCGCATCCGTGTAATTGATGCGCATCACTGCACCGCGGCTCTCTGCTACTTCCTTGCTGCAGTTGTCGCACACGAGAATCGTCTTTCGCGCCACCTTTTCTCCTTCGGTTTTCGACGACGAGTACGTGAAGCGTAGGAAAGAAGCATAGAAAATGCAAACGCAATCCGCCGGCGACTTTTCATTCGAAGGGCGCAGTAGGATCACGCCGTGCAAACCATCGTCGTCCTGGAAGGCGACCAGACCGGGCAGGAGCTCCTCGAGGAAGCCCTACGCGTCCTCGAAGCGGACGTCGTCGGCGTCGAGCTCGGCTTCGTCCGCTTCGACCTCTCGCTCGAGGGACGCCGGGCAACGCAGAACGCCGTCGTCCACGAAGCCGCCGCCACGATCCGCGAGCACGGGCTGGGGCTCAAGGCCGCCACCATCACGCCGGAGGGCGCGAGCGACGTCGGCTCTCCGAACCGGATCCTCCGCGAGGAGATCGGCGGCAAGGTGATCGTCCGCACCGGCCGACGCATCCCGGGCATCGTCCCGCTGGGAGGCGTCCACGCGCCGATCTCGGTCGTGCGCATGGCGGTCGGGGATGCCTACGGCGCGCGCGAATGGCGCGAGGGCACCGGCGACGACGAGGTCGCCCTCCGCACCGAGCGGATCGAGCGGCGTATCTGCCACGCGGTCGCGGAGTTCTCGTTCAGACAGGCCGAGCGAATGGGTGCGAAGGTCTTCGGCGGGCCGAAGTACACCGTGAGCCCGATCTACGAGGGGATGCTGAAGGAGGAGATGGACGCCGCGGCGGCCCGGCACCCCGACGTGCGGTACGAGCCCCAGCTGATCGACGCGACGTTCGCGCTACTCATCTCGTCCAGCGGCGCTCCGATGGTGATTCCTGCGCTGAACCGGGACGGCGACATCCTCTCCGATCTCGTGCTCCCGTTGTTCGGCTCGATCGCTGGCTCCGAGTCGCTCCTCGTCGCGTTCGGCGACGACTACGTCCCGAGCGCGCTCATGGCCGAGGCGGCCCACGGTACGGCACCTGCCCTCCAGGGCAAGGACGTGGCGAACCCGATGGCCATGATCCTCGCCGGGGCTGCGCTCCTCTCCCACACCGACGACGAAGCCGCACAGACGGCCGGAAGGGCGATCCGCGAGGCATGTCTCGAGGCCGTGGCGGACGGGATCAGGACCGCGGACCTTGGAGGACATGCAGGCACGAGCGCGTTCACGGACGAGGTGATTCGCAGAACGAGGACGAAGGTCGACGTCTGGGCCTCGCTCTGACGGTTCCGGGCACGACCGAAAGCCCCTCGCCGTAGAGTTCCCGACCGCATGCGAGTCGCGGTCCCGAAGGAGACGGCTCCCGGCGAGCGACGCGTCGCGCTCGTCCCGGAGACGGTCTCGAAGCTGCGCGTGGCCGGGTTCGACGTACAGGTCGAGCGTGGGGCAGGTGAGAGCGCAGCGTTCCCCGACCGCGACTACGAGTCGGCCGGAGCCGAGCTCACGGACGCCGCTTCGCTCCTCGCGGGCGCCGAGGCGTACGCGTGCGTTGCACGGCCGGCCGCGGCGACAGTCGACTCGATGCAGCGAGGCCTCGTGGTCGTCGGTTTCCTCGAGCCGCTCACCGACCCGGACGGGATCGCCCGCTTGCGCGAGCGCGGCGTCGTCGCATTCGCGATGGAGTCGATCCCGAGGATCACCCGCGCCCAGTCGATGGACGCGCTGTCGTCGCAGGCGACTGTCGCCGGCTACAAGGCCGTCCTGCTCGCCGCGGATCGCATTCCACGCCTCTTCCCGATGCTCATGACCGCGGCCGGGACGATCGCACCGGTGCGCGCGCTCGTGATCGGCGCCGGTGTGGCGGGCCTGCAAGCGATCGCAACCGCACGCAGGCTCGGAGCCGTGGTGTCCGCATTCGACGTCCGGCCGGTGGTCGCCGAGCAGGTGCAGAGCCTCGGAGCGACTTTTCTCGACCTCGGGGTACGCGCCGAGGAGACAGCGGGCGGCTACGCGAGCGAGCTGACACCGGAGCAGCAGGCACGGCAGCAGGCGGCCCTCGAGGGGCGCATCCCCGACTTCGACGTCGTGATCACCACGGCCGCGGTTCCCGGCCGTCCCGCGCCGAAGCTGATCCCGGCGAGCGCGGTCGAGCGCATGCGCCCGGGCTCCGTGATCGTCGATCTCGCAGCGGAGACCGGCGGCAACTGCGAGCTCACGGTTCCCGGAGAGACTGTCGAGCACGCAGGCGTGACCGTCGTCGGGACGACGAACCTCCCGTCGTCGATGGCGTACCACGCGAGCCAGCTCTACTCCCGGAACGTCGGCGCGCTCCTCGCGCACCTCGCGCCCGATGGCGAGCTCGTGCTCGACTGGGACGACGAGATCACGAGCGGCGCGTGCGTCACGCGACCCGAGGGATCCGCCTCGTGACCAATCTCACGTTCGTCATCGAGCTGACGATCCTCGTGCTCGCCGCCTTCCTCGGCTTCGAGGTGATCTCGAAGGTGCCGACCATGCTGCACACGCCGTTGATGTCGGGCACGAACTTCATCCACGGCATCGTCATCGTCGGCGCGATCCTGATCCTCGGGTTCGCCGACGACACCTTCACGCAGGTCGTCGGGTTCGTCGCGATGGTGCTCGCCACGGCGAACGTCGTCGGCGGCTGGTTCGTGACGGACCGGATGCTCGAGATGTTCAAGCGTCGCCCCGAGCCGAGACGCGAGGAGCCTCCCGAGTGATCTCGGATCCGGACGTCCTCGACCTCCTCTACCTCGTCGCGATCGTCTGCTTCATCCTCGCGCTCCGGTTCCTCTCGTCGCCGAAGCACGCGCGGCGAGGCAACTGGCTCGGCGGCGCCGGGATGCTCGTTGCGATCACGACCACGCTCCTCGTCGACGGGATCTCGAACTGGGCGTTGATCGTGGTGGCAGCAGCAATCGGCAGCGTCGTCGGACTCGTTGGAGCGCGGCGCGTGAAGATGACCGCGATGCCGCAGATGGTGGCCCTGTTCAACGGGGTCGGCGGCGGCGCAGCGGCACTCGTCGCCCTGTCGGAGTTCCACGAGCTCCACGGCGTGCTCGCCTGGGACGAGGCTCTCTCGGTCTCGCTCTCGGCACTCATCGGATCGATCTCCTTCGCGGGGTCGCTCGTCGCCTTCGCCAAGCTGCAGGAGCTCGTGCGTGGACGCCCGATCGTCTTCCCGGGCCAGAACATCGTGAACGTCGTCGTCCTCGGAGGTGCAGTCGCGCTGGGTGTCGCGATCGTCTCCGGCCTCGAGGCGCAGTGGGCGATCGTCGCCCTGATCCTCCTGGCGCTCCTGTTCGGCGTGATGTTCGTGCTTCCGATCGGCGGGGCCGACATGCCCGTCGTCATCTCGCTGCTCAACGCGTTCACGGGGCTCGCAGCTTCCGCCACCGGGTTCGTCCTCGACTCGACCGTGCTCATCGTCGCGGGAATGCTCGTCGGCGCGTCAGGGACACTGCTCACACTCCTCATGGCGAAGGCGATGAACCGCTCCGTCGCGAACGTCCTCTTCGGTGCGTTCGGCCAGGTGCAGACGGGTGTGGGCCAGGCGCGCGCGGACGACGGCCGCACCGTGCGGGCCACCACGCCGGAAGACGTCGCCGTGCAGCTCTCCTTTGCACGCAAGGTCATCATCGTTCCCGGCTACGGGATGGCGGTCGCACAGGCACAGCACGACGTACGGCAACTGGCCGACCTCCTCGAGGAGCGGGGCGTCGAGGTGAAGTACGCGATCCATCCGGTCGCCGGGCGCATGCCGGGGCACATGAACGTTCTCCTCGCGGAGGCGAACGTGCCCTATACGCAGCTCTTCGAGATGGACGAGATCAACCCGGAGTTTCCGCAGACGGACGTCGCGCTCGTCATCGGGGCGAACGACGTCACGAACCCGGCCGCGCGCGGAGATCCGTCGAGCCCGATCTATGGAATGCCCATCCTCGACGTGGACAAGGCGGCCTCCATCGTCGTGCTGAAGCGCTCCATGAACCCGGGCTTCGCGGGCATCGACAACGACCTCTACCTCGACCCGAAGACGACCATGCTCTTCGGTGACGCGAAGGAGTCGGTGCTCGCGCTGATCTCCGCCGTGAAGTCTGCGTAGCGTGATCCCCGTCTTCCGAGCCGCCGACGTCGAGCGCGCGGTGTCACCGCACGAGGCCTACGACGCCGTCAAGCACGCGTTCGAGGCACACGCGCGCGGCGAGTGGTCGATGCCCTCGAAGGTCTACGTCTCGAACTACCCGGCCGGCGACTTCCGCGCGATGCCGGCGATCGGCGAGGGGCACGCGTTGCTCAAGTGGGTCACGTCGTTTCCGGGGAATCCCCTGCGCGGCCTCCCCACCGTGACCGGCCTCGTGCTGCTGTCGGACGCGGAGGACGGACGGCTGCTCGCAGTGCTCGAGGCGGCGGCGGTGACCGCGCTTCGTACGGCTGCCGCCGGCGTGCTCGCCGCCGACACGCTGTGTCGCGCCGAGGCCGATTCGTACGCGGTGATCGGCTGCGGCGTCAACGGCGCCGAGACGACACGCATGCTGCTCGCGCACGGCATCACGCCGCTCGTCTGGGACGTGGACGAGACGAGGCGGCGGCTCGTCGCCGAGCGCCTGGGCGCCCGCGAGGCGGCGAGCGCCGATGAGGCCCTCAGCTGCGAGGTGGTCGTCACGGTGACGCCGGGCGCGGAGATTCTCTATCCGGAGGAGTCGCTGCAGGACGGCCAGCACGTGTCGCTCATGGGCGCGGACGGGCCGGGAAAGGCCGAAGTCGCGGTCGGCGAGCTCCAGCGCGCACACCTGTTCTGCGACGACTGGGAGCAGGCGAGCCACGGCGGGGAGCTGGCGGCGGCCGCCGCATCCGGCGCGGTCGAACGCGAAGACGTCACCGAGCTCGGCGCAGTGCTCGTCGGCGACGCGGAAGGCCGGCGCAGCGCTGGGGACATCACGCTCTTCGACTCGACGGGGCTGGCGATCCAGGACCTGGCCATCGCCAAGGCCGCGTACGCGAAGGCGGCCCAGCTCGACCTTCAGCAGCTGGAGATCTAGGCGACGAGCAGCCGCGCGGGCTCGAAGAGCTCGAGCTTCGAGTCGGCTTCGCCGAGGAGGGCCTGTGCGACGAGTCGGCCGCAGGCGAACCCGAGGACGTTGCCGTGGCCCGAGTATCCGCCGGCGATCCAGAGCCTCTCCTCACCGGGGACGGGTCCGACCACCGGAAGGAAGTCGAAGACCATGCCGAAGATGCCGGCCCAGCGGTAGTCGACCCGCAACCGACGACCGACCAGCTCCCCGACGAAACGCTCGAGCGCCTCCTGGACGACCGGCGTCGTGACCTCGTCCGCCGTGAACTCGGAGTCGAGCGACACGTCGCGAAAGCCGCCCGCGACGATGCGACCGTCCGGGCGCTGGTGCCAGTAGTCGAAACCGTGCCGGCCGTAGTGCGGGATCGGAAACAGCTGCTCCGGCAGCGGCTCGGTCGCGATCATCTGGCCGCGCGTGGGGATGATCAGGCCCTCCAGGGGGCCGAGCAGGCCGCTCGGGTAGCCGTCGGTGGCGACGAGCACGGTCTCTGCGTCGACGTCGTCGAGTGAGTCGACACGGTCGTACTCGCGGATCTCGACGCCTGCCGAAGCCGCGAGCGCCGCCAGGCGACGGACGAAGCGTGCAGGCTGGACGAGCCCGTCGGGAGGATGCAACATTGCGGCCCGGTAGCGGCCGTCGAGCGCGCCGGGCACCTCGTCCTGCCAGGCAACGGCGAACCCGTCGTCGCGGAGGGCGTCGTGCTCGCGACGCAGCTCGTCCCGCTCCTCGTCGTCGGCCGTGTGCCGGCCGAGCGGTTCTGGGTCGCGGGCGGGTACTCCGGCCACGGGAACGTCCTCGGCTTTCTCTGCGGCGAGCTCGTCGCGGCGGCGATCCTGGGCGATCCGGACCCGTTGCTGGAGCACTTCGCTCCGGCGCGCCTGCTTGCGTAGCCACTCAGCACGGCGGTACGTTTGCGCATCGCAATCGGGCGAGTCAGAGCGCGGTCCCTGGGGGCGGTCGGCGTGGCGGGCTGGTGTTGGTCACGTCGACGGGCGCCGGCGCTCGGCGGGCACGGCCTGCTCACCCAGCGCGGTGATCCTCGAGTCGCCGCGGCAGAACTCGCGGGAAGTCCGGGTGAAGGCGCTGAACGATCGCGGCGACGTCGTCGGCTTCGCCGACGCCGACAATGGATCGGGCTCGATTCACGCGATCCTGTGGAAGGGCGCCGAGGCAACG